>NZ_BCRK01000038.1 GCF_001552555.1 Nocardiopsis trehalosi NBRC 14201
GGGAATCGGCGGGTGGGCGCGGCTGTTGCCACTTGACGCCCGCCCGCGCCCCGGGGCCTCCCCGCGCGGCGGGCCCGAGCCGATCCCAGGACCGAGGAAGTGACGAGTGGCCGAGACGCGTGCCGCGGACCGGATGTGGGCGGTGGCGGCCGCCGCCGGACTGTGGGGGACCTCCGCCCTGATGCGCGAACCCCTGTCGGCGGTGCTGCCCGCACCGACCATCGTGTTCTACGAGCACGCCGTCATCACCCTGCTGCTGCTCCCCTGGGCCGTCCCCGCCTTCCGCTCGCTGGCGGACGCCGGGCCCCGGGTGATCGCGGCGATGGCCGTCGTCGGCGGCGGCTCCTCCGCGCTGGCCACCACGCTGTTCACGCTGGCGTTCACCACGGGCGACCCGGTCACCCCGCAGGTGCTGCAGAAGCTGCAGCCGCTGTTCGCGATCGTGCTGGCCGTCGCCGTGCTCGGCGAACGGCTCACCCCCCGGTTCGCCCTGTACGCCGTCCCGGCGCTGGCCGGGGCGTGGCTCCTCGCCTTCCCCGACCCGCTGGCCGTCGACCTGGCGAGCGCCCGCGCCGCGCTGCTCGCGGTGGGCGCGGCCGCGCTGTGGGCGGCGGGGACCGTCCTCGGCCGCCTCGCCGGGACGCGGATGTCGTTCATGCACGTCACCACGGTCCGGTTCACCATCGCGCTGCCCGTCGCGCTCGGCATCACCCTGGCGACCGGGTCGACGCTGGCGATCGGGGCGGCGCAGATCCCGCTGCTCGTCACGCTGGCCCTGGTGCCGGGCCTGCTCGCGCTGTCGCTGTACTACTGGGGGCTCAGCCGGACCGCCGCCAGCCGGGCCACCCTGGCCGAACTCGCGTTCCCGCTGGTGTCGGCGCTGGTGGGCGTCGCCGTGCTCGGCGCCGAGCCGACCTGGTCGCAGTGGACCGGCGCGGCCGTTGTGCTGGTGTCGGTCACCGCGATGGCGCTGAGCCGATCGCGGACCCGGCCGGCCGGCGTGGTCGTCCCCGAACCGGCCGCGCCGGCCGTCCCGTGAGCGGGGACGCCGCCGGCGCGGTGCGCGACGTCGGCGTGGCGGTGGTCGGCGGCGGCCAGGCCGGGTTGGCGACGGCGTACTTCCTGCGGCGGCGCGGCCTGGAGCCGGACTCCGGTTTCGTCGTGCTCGACCGGGGCGCCGCCCCCGGCGGGGCGTGGCGGCACGTGTGGCGGTCGGTGCGGCTGATCTCCCCGCCCGCCTACACCCGCCTGCCCGGCCTGCCGTGGCCGCGCGATCCGGCCGAGCCGCCGGACGGCCCGGAGGTCGCCGCCTACCTCGCCGAGTACGAGCGCCGGATGGACCTGCGGGTGCGGCGCCCGGTGCTCGTCCGCCGGGTCCGCGACGACGGCCCCGGCGGCTGCCGCGACACCCCGCTGCTGGTGGAGACCGACTCCGGCACGTGGCGGGCGCGCGCCCTCGTCAACGCCACCGGCACCTGGGACCGGCCGTTCGTCCCCGCCGTGCCGGGGCGCGCCGACTTCGCCGGCCGCCAGCTGCACGCCGCCGACTACCACGCCCCCGAGGAGTTCGCCGGGCGGCGGGTGGTGGTCGTGGGCGGCGGCCACTCGGCCGTGCAGATCCTGGCCGAGCTGTCCCGGGTCGCCGAGACCGTGTGGGTGACCCGGCGGCCGCCAGAGTTCCGCCGGGGGCGGCCGACCGAGGCCGACCTGGTCGCCGTGACCGACGCGGTCGCCGAGCGGGTCGCCCAGGGGCTGCCGCTGCGCAGCGTCGTCAGCTACACCGGGCTGTCCGTCACCCCCGATGTGCGGGCGGCCGAGGAGCGGGGCGTCCTGCGCGCCCGTCCGATGTTCGCCCGCGTCACGCCGACCGGTGTGGCGTGGGACGACGGCACGTCCGCCGACGCCGACGTGCTGCTGTGGGCGACGGGGTTCCGCCCGGTGCTGGGCCACCTGGGGCCGCTGCGGCTGCGCGACCCGCTCGGCGGCGTGCGCATGGTCGGCACCCGGACGGCCGTCGACCCGCGGGTGCACCTGGTGGGGTACGGCCCGTCGGCGTCGATGATCAGCGTGCACCGGGCGGCGGCAGCGGCGGCGCGCGAGCTGTCGGCCCGCCTCGCGGCGGCCTGACGCGGGACCGCCGCGCGGCCCGCGCCGCCTCGGGACCCTCGCCTCCCGGCGGCCGGACGCACCGCCGCCCCGGACGGCCGGACCGTCCGGGGCGGCGGTGGGTACGCGCTCCGGGTCAGGAGGTGGAGGTGCTCAGCGCGACCTCGATGTTGCCGCGCGTGGCGCGGGAGTACGGGCAGAACGAGTGCGCGGCCTCGACCAGCTTGCCGGCCTCCTCCTCGGAGACACCGGGGATGTTGACGTGCAGCTCGACGGCGAGGGACATGCCGTCGTCGACCTTGCCGAGGCTGACCTTGGCGTCGACCGTGGAACCGTCGATGTTCACCTTGGCCTCGCGGGCGCTCTTCTTCAGCGCGCCGTGGAAGCAGGAGGCGTAGCCGACGGCGAAGAGCTGCTCGGGGTTGGTGCCCGGGCCGTCGTCGCCGCCGACGCCCTTGGGGACGGACAGCTCGACGTCGAGGCGGCCGTCGGAGGTGGCGCCGCGGCCCTTGCGGCCCTCGCCGGTGACGGTGGCCTCGGCGGTGTACAGGACGTTCACGATGTCTCCCTCTCGGGTCGGGTGGCCGCCGACCGGTCCGCCGCCATGCTGCTGGCGGCGGCGCCGACCGACGCGGTGATGCGGTCGAGGAGGTCGCGCAGCCCGCCGGCCTCGTCCTCGGGGATGCCCGTCGCGCACAGCACCCGGAAGGGGATCCCGGTGGCGCGGTCGCGCAGCGCGGCGCCCTCGTCGGTGAGGGCGATGCGGACCACGCGCTCGTCGTCGGTGGCGCGCTCGCGCCGCACCAGGCCGCCGGCCTCCAGCCGGCGCAGGAGCGGGGAGAGCGTGCCCGAGTCGAGCCGCAGCGCGGCGCCCAGGTCCTTGACGGGAAGGGTGCCGCGCTCCCACAGCACGAGCATGGCGAGGTACTGCGGGTAGGTGAGGCCGAGGTCGGCGAGAAGCTCGCGGTAGAGCCCGGTCATGGCGCGGGACGCGGCGTACAGCGAGAAGCAGAGCTGCTCGTCCAGGGAGAGCGGGTCGCCTCCCCGCCGTTCGGTCGCCATGCGCCACCTCCTCGATGCGATGTCAATTTAGCACAATCGAGTTGCGCACAACTGAACTCGGGTGGGCGGACGGGGGGCGGGCGGGGGTCGCACGCCCGGCCGGACGCCGAAGCCCGCCACGACGCCCCTTCCCCGCCGGCCCCTCCGCCACACCCCGGGCGGGGGGGCGCGGCCGCCTGCCGCCGGGCACGGAGGGCAGGCCGCACCCACCGATGAGCGCGGCCGGCCGACCCGCCGGACGATGAGCCGGACCGGACGGCGGACCACCCCCGGGGCCATCGGCGCCCGTAAGCCGCCGGGCCGGAACCCGAGACAGCCGGCGGCCGGAACCCGCAGCGGCGGCTCCCGCAGCGGGCGGGGGCGGGTAATGGCGGCGGCGGAGCCCGTTGCCGACGGGGCTCGGGAGCCGCATAGGCCTCGGCGGGCGGGACCCGCGACGGGCGGAGGCCGTTCAGCCGGCGGCCGGGGCCTCCGGGGCGGACGCGGCCACGGCGGCCTGGGCCGCCGACAGCTTCGTGGTGATCGCGCGGAGCGCACGCAGTTCGTCGGGGGTGAGCACCGCGCCCACGCGGCGCTGGATGGCGGCGGCGTGCTCGCGGCCCACCCGCCAGAACACCTCGCGGCCGCGGTCGGTCAGCCGAACGACGGTGCTGCGCCGGTCACCGGGGACACCGGCCCGTTCGATGAGCCCGTCGTCGGCCATGCGGTCGACCAGCCGGCTGATGCCGGGCTGGGTGAGCAGCACGTGGTCGGCCAGCTCCCCCATGCGCGTGCCCCGAGGGCACCGGGAGAGGGTGAAGAGGACGTCGTATTCACGCATGGAGACCTCCGTGTGCCGGAAGTCCTCCCGGAACAGGCGCATCAGGGTCATCTGCGCACGGGCCAGCCCCTCCCACGCCTCCTCGGCCAACGTGTCCCTGGGCATCCCTCCGCCTTCCCGGCCACCACCCCCGGCGGGTAACGGCACATTCGCCATGATGTCACCCGCCCCCCGCCTCCCCACCCGCCAACGCCCCCGGCACCGCCCGCTCCGTCGCACGCGGCCGTCGACCCGGAGGCGGTGAAGGGGTCGAGGGCCGGGCACGACGGCCGGACTCCCGGTGCCGGCCGTACGGGAGCCAGGCGCGGGGGTCAGGCGCGGGGGTCAGGCGCGGGTGGCGTCGTGGCGTTCCTGGGCGGCGGTGATGTCGGGGGAACGGGCCACGATCCAGGCGACGATGCCGCGCAGGTGCTCGGCCAGCTCGGTGCCGATGGGGGTCAGCGCGTAGGTGACCTGCGGGGGCGAGGTCGGCGCGACCTCCCGGTCCACCAGGCCGTCGCGGACGAGCAGCCGCAGGTTCTGCGACAGCATCTTCTCGCTGATGCCGCCGATGCGGTCGCGCAGCACGTGGAACCGCTGGGGGCCGTCGGCGAGCGCGCACAGCACGAGCACCCCCCACCGGCTCGCCACGTGGGTGAGGATGGAGCGGGCCGGGCAGTCGGTGTCGAATACGTCACTCCGGCGGTGCCGAGCACCGGCCGCGGCCTGGAGGCTTTCATCCATGGGCAGAGCCTACCTTGAGGTACGTACTTACTATCAGTTAGCTCACAACTTATAGTGAGCGCATGGAACCCATCACCGTGGACATCTGGTCCGACGTGGTCTGCCCCTGGTGCTACATCGGCAAGCGACGCTTCGACCTCGCCCTCGCGGACTTCCCGCACCGCGACGCCGTCCGGGTGCGCTGGCGCAGCTTCGAACTGCAGCCCGACGCACCCCGCGAACCCGACATCCCACTCACCCAGCGCATCCAGCGGGACCAGGAGGTCAGCCGTGACCGGGCCGAGCGGATCGGGGCCGACGTCACCGCGCTCGCCGCCGATATCGGCCTGACCTATCGGTTGGACCTGGCCCGCCCGGCCAACTCCTTCGACGCGCACCGCCTGCTCCACCGTGCCGACGAACTCGGTGTCGGTGAACAGGTGCGCGAGCGGGTCATGGCCGCCTACATGGGAGAGGGGGCGGTGGTCTCCGACCACGCGACGCTGACCGCGCTCGCCGCCGAGGCGGGCATGGACCCCGCCGACGCCCGCGCACTGCTCTACGGCGACGGTCACGCCGACACGGTCCGCTCCGACGAGCGGCGCGCCCGCTCGCTCGGGGTCACGGGGGTCCCCACGTTCGTGTTCAACGGCGTCCGCGGTGTCGCGGGGGCGCAGCCGCCCGACACCATCACCCGCCTGCTGCACGACGCGTGGACCGGTGCCGACGCCGGCGTCGGCTTCGCCGATGGCGGCGGCGGTGGCTGTGACGGCGACGTCTGCCGCACGCCCGGGTCCGCATGACGGCCGACCCACCGGACCCGCGCGACCGGGAACCCGGCCGGAGTGAGCGGCCGACCGCCCGGCCGTGGGCCCACGCGCAACGTGGCGACCGCCCGCCCCGGGTCCGCGCCTGCGGCGGGGTCGGCGGCGGGTCCTAGTGGTGGCTCTCGTACTCCGCGACGATGGCGGCCGGGATGCGCCCCCGGTCGCTGACGCCCCTGCCGACCGACCTCGCCCACGCCCGGATGCGCGCCGCCTTCTCGCGGTCGATGGCCGACCGGCCCTGCCCGGGGGACGGCGGACGCCGGTCGGCGCCCTCGGCGGCCGTGGCCCGGCGGGCGCCGTCGACGAAGGGCGCCAGGAACTCGCGGAGCCGCTTGGCGTTGTCGGCGCTGAGGTCGATCTCGTACGCGGTGCCGTCGAGCGCGAACGCGACGCTCTCGTCGGCCCGGCCGCCGTCGAGATCGTCGACGAGGAGGATCTGCACCTTCTGCGCCATGGGGCCACCCGTTCACGGTCGCTGTCCTCGGTGGATATCCACTGTAGGGAGTCGCGCGCCGTCCGGCAGCGGAACCGCGCATTTCCCGGCCGAGTCCGCCGGGCGCGGTTCGGGGAACCGGGAGGGCGGCCCCGGATGGGGGCCGCCGCGCCGATACGGGCGGACCGCTGGGCGAGCCTCACCCCCCACGGGCGCCGTTCCCGAAGAGCAGCGCCCGCTGGTGGTCCGGTGCGCGCCGAGGGCGCCGAGGCCGGCGAACCGCCGGTCGAGGTGGAAGGGCCACGCCCGCGCCGGCACGGGACGTCCGCCCGTCGATCCGGCATACCCGGCGCCCCGGCGCCGCCCGCGCACCGAAGGGGCGACGCCTGAACGGCGCGGGCGCGTCTCGGCTGCCGCAACGCGACCGGGGCCACGCCTTTCGGCGGCCGCCGGGTACCGAACACCGCCACCGACCCCCGGTCTCCGCCCCGGCGCATCGGCCCGCGAGGGGGTCCGGACGCGGGCGCGGGGCGGCCGTGCGGTCCTTCGCGCGGAACGGTCGTCGCCAGGGAATGAAAACGGTTATCATCGCATTGTACGGGGCGGAACGAACGCGTTCCCTCGACCACGACCCCGGAGGCGCCGCATGGCACGCAACGACCTGCGACCCGTGGTCCGGCTCCGCTCCACCGCGGACACCGGATACACCTACGTCACCCGGAAGAACCGGCGCAGCACCCCCGACCGGCTGGTGCTGCGCAAGTACGACCCCGTCGTCGGCCGCCACGTGGACTTCCGCGAGGAGCGCTGACACCCCGTCCCGCCCAGGAGGCACCCTTGCAGCAGGGCATCCACCCCGCCTACCGGCCCGTGGTCTTCCGCGACCGCGCCGGCGGGCTCGCCTTCCTCACCCGCTCCACCGCCACCGCCCCCGACGGCGCCGCCGTCATGTGGGAGGACGGCGCCACCTATCCCGTCGTCGACGTCGACGTCTCCACCGCCAGCCACCCGTTCTTCACCGGGCGCGGCCGGGTCGTCGACTCCGCCGGGCGCGTCGAGCGGTTCCGCCGCCGCTACGGCGCCGCCTGACCACGGGGCCGCCCCACCGGGCGGCCCGCAGACCACCACGGCGGCCCCGCGCGGCGCCGGTCCGGCCCACGGCCGGCACCACCGGCGTCCGCCGCGCGAGCGGTCCGCCCTCCCCGCCCGGCCACCACCGCCGGGCCGTCCCGTCCGGGTCGCCCCCTCTCACCGCGGTCCGGACGGGACCGAGCGCGCCGACGGCCGCCCTGATGGAGCGGGGCGGCCGTCGGCGCGCGGTAACGGGGCCGACGATCGGCGGAGGGTGCCTCCGGCAACGGGCGGCGGCGGGCCGCCCACGCGGTGCGGAACCGACGTGGCCGGCGGTCGGCGGCGGCTCCGGGGGCGGTTCCGCCGGGCACCGCCTCACACCGGGCGGAGCGGGGTGTGAAGCCCCTCGGGCCGTTCGATCCGGACGAGGTCGCCGGCGCGCACCACGCCGCCCGCCCGGACCACCCCCATGACACCCGCCTTGCGCACCACGGCGCCGTCGGCGTCGCGGTCGAGCACGGCGGCGAGCAGGCCGCGCGCGAACCCGTCGATCTGCAGGCAGGGGTTGCGCAGCCCCGTCACCTCCACGACCGCGGTGCCACCCAGGCGCAGCAGGGCGCCGGTCGGCAGGCCGAGCAGGTCGACCCCGCGGGTCGTGACGTTCTCCCCCAGGTCGCCCGGCCCGACCGTGAAGCCGGCGGCGGCCAGTTCATCGTGCAGTTCGGCGTGGATGAGGTGCACCTGCCGCAGGTTGGGCTGGTCGGGGTCGCGCGCCACGCGGGAGCGGTGCCGCACCGTCACCCCCAGGTGGGCGTCGCCGTCGACGCCGAGCCCGGTCAGCAGCCGTATCCCGGGTTCGACCGCCTTGCCGAAGTCGTGGGTGCCGCTCCTGGCCACCGCGGTGACGACCGCCGCCATGGACCCCGCCCTTCCTCGTACCGCCCTGCCCGTGCCCGGCCATCGTAGGCGGCGGCCCGGCGCCCGCTCAGATCGCCTTCCACCGCTGCAGCAGGTGGAAGGCGCCCCACCCGGGCAGCACCGGCAGCCAGAACGTGAACAGGCGGTAGAGCAGGACCGCGGGCAGGCCCACGGCGGCGGGGACGCCCGCCACGGCGGTCAGCCCGCCGAGGAGCGCCGCCTCCACCGCGCCGATCCCGCCGGGGGTGGGCGCGGCCGAGCCGATCGCGTTGCCGGCCAGGAAGACCACCGCCACCGCCGCCAGGCCCGCGCTGCCGCCGAACGCCTCGATGCAGAAGTACAGGCACATCACGAACCCGGCCGTCAGCAGCAGGGTGCCGCCGACGCCCATGGCGAGGCGGCGGGGGTGCTGGAGCAGGTCGAGCATCTGCGGGACCGTGCCCTGGAAGTAGGGCCGCACCCGGTCGGTCACCGCGTGCCGCAGCCGGGGGTGGAGCACGACGACCGCGATCGCCACCGAAAGCAGCGCGGTCACGGCGACGAAGGTGTTCGACGGCGAGAAGTCCGCCAGGTAGGCGGTCCCGGTCAGGTAGGCGCAGACCAGCAGCAGCGGCAGGTGCGTGATCAGGCCGACCACCTGCGACAGGCCCACCGCGGAGATCGCCACACCGGGGCTGGCGCCCATGCGCGTGACGAAGCGGGTGTTGATCGCCAGCGACCCGAGCCCGGCGGGGGCGGCGATGCGGATGTAGGAGCCGGCGTACTGCACGAGGATCGTCTTCCCCAGGTCGAGCCGGATCGGTACGAACCCCATCAGCGCCAGGGCCGCGGCCAGCATGCACACCAGCGACGCGGCGAACGCGGCCGAGGCCCAGCCCAGGTCGGCCTCCGCGATGGTGCTGAAGTCGACCCCGGTGAGCTGGTACGCCAGCGCGACCCCGACGGCGGTGGCCGCCACGACGCTGACCACCGTCCGGGGCCGCATGCGCTCCAGCCGGGCGGGGCGGGCCGGCGCCTCGGGGGCGATCTCGGTGATGCGGGAGCGCAGGCCGCCGAGGACGTCGCCGTCGTGGGCCCGCAGCCGCCGGCGCAGGCCGAACGGCATGCCGGCCTTCTGCAGGAAGGGCAGGACCCCGGCGACCGTCTCCACCCCCAGGACCCGCACAGCGGAGTCGACCGCGCGCCGCTCCCCGACGCGCAGCGCGAGGACCGCCAGGAGCGACGCCTGGTCCAGCGACGCCTTGAGCGCGACCGCGGCCACCCCGCCGCCGGACAGGCCGGCGAACGCCACCCGCCCGCACAGCCGCCAGCCGACGGTGTCGCCGTTGAGGTTGCCGTGCACGATGCGGTGGCGGTGCAGCAGGGCCAGCTCCGCCCAGACGCCGTCGAGGGCGGCGTCGGTGAGGTCGTCGTCGGCGGTGTCGTCGAGCAGGGTGAGGCGCACGTGCTCCAGGACGAGGGCGACCGTGCCGAGGCCGAGTTCGCCGATCGCCACCACGCGCGGGGCGGCCGCCCCGGCGGAGCGGGCGGCGAACGCCATCAGCGCCGCGTGCTCCAGGCGGCGGTGCAGGCCGAGCAGGATGGGCGGGGCGACCGGGTCGCGCAGCAGGAGTACGCCCAGGAGCCGCTTCCACAGGCCGCGGGTGTCGTCGGCCCGCATCAGGACGACGTCGAGGCGGCGGTCCACGGTGAGGACGGCGAAGCGCTGGTTGCCCTCGGAGTCGGTGCCGTCGGGGGTGAGGGAGAGCGGGTCGAGGCCGAACCGGCGCAGCTCGCGCACGAGCCGGTCGGTTGCGGGGACCGGGCGGGCCAACCCCACGGCGTACCCGGCGAGGGAGGCGCACGTCCAGCCGACGACCACGGTCAGCAGCAGCGACAGCGGGGTGGTCACCCCGGCGAGGACCGCCGCCGCCGACGTCAGGGCCACCCCGGCCCACATCGCGGCGCGCACGCGCGCGAGGTGGCCCAGCGGCCCGCCGAGGTAGGCGACGGCGGCGGCGAGGTAGGCGTGCAGCGGGTTGGTGAAGACGCTGTGCGCCTCGGAGGCGGCGAGCACCGCCGGGGGGCCGCCGGGGCCCGATACCGCGACCACGGCGGCGTTGACGGCCCCGGTCAGCGCGTAGGCGGCCGCCCCCGCCACCAAGGCGCGGGTGATCTGCCGGAACTCGCCGCGCAGCAGCCGTTCGACCGCCGTGACGCCGATGAGCACCATCACGGTGATGTTGGCGACGCCGGCCACGAGCACCAGCAGCGACTCGGGCAGCAGCGCGCGCAGCTCCTCCGGGGCGCCGGGCTCGGTCTCGCCGGAGGCGACCCGCACGATCAGCAGCACTCCGACGACGGCGAGCACCCCGACGACGCCGAGCAGCAGGTCGAGCGGTCGGCGCGCCGTCGGACGGATCTCCTCCAGCACGCGGTGCCCGGCGGGGGACGAACCGGATTCTCCAGATTTCACGCTCCAAGACTGCCCGAGGTCCCGCCCCGCAGACACCAGCCCCCCGAACGGCGTGTCCCCCACCCCGCCCACCTCCCCGGTGACCGCCCCGGCGACCGCGCGCTCGGCCCGGCGGTCGCCCGCACGCCGCGTCCACACCTTCGCCCGGTGGCGCCTCCTCGGGCGCAATCGGTGGCCCCCTCCGGGTCCGCCCCGGGATGAGGGAACGCACGTGGCGTCCGGGGGTCCGGAGGCGCTGAGGGGCGGTGGGTCTTCGAGGGAGACGAGGAGGCGGCGTTCTCGGTGGAGAGCGTCCCGCCGGGGGCGTCATGGCGCAGCGGCCGCAGCGGCATCACGCCACGGGCCGGTTCCGGCCACCCCACTGGAGTAGCGCTCTGCCCGGATGCCGGCGGGCGGATGCGGAGGGGATGGGATCGGGGCCGGGGCTCCCGGGATCGGAGGCCGCCGCAGGCCCGGTGTCGGGCGCGCGGGGCCCGCCGACACCTGGGCGGCGGCCACGCGAAGGCCGGCGGCGTGCGGCGACCGAGCAAGGCGGACACGGAGGGTGACCGGGATCACGGGAGCGATCGCGGTCCGTTACCGGGACGTCATAGGGCGGTGACGGGGGGCAACCTTCGGCGGGCACCGTGAGGGCATGGACGGACACACGGAGGGCTACGTGTCGGACGGTCACGAGGAGCGAGGCGGATTCTTCGGACGGGAGGTCCTGGAGATCGGGACGCTGCTGCTGGCGGCGGGGGCCGCACACCTGCTGGTGGTGGCCGTCGGCCACAACGAGGCCGGCGGTCCCGCTCTCGTGGTGGCGGGGGCGATGCTGGTCGTCGCGTCCTCGGCGCACCGGTGGTGGCGCCACCACCGCGCCGGCCGGCCGAGGCCGACGACACCGGCACCGGCCGGCGCGGCGGTCGGCACGCCGGCCGACGCGTCGGCCCACGGAACGGCCGAGCAGTCGCCCACGCCAACGGACGGGGGGCCGCCGACGCCACCGAACGGGGTGATGCCGGAGGCGGCGACCAACGGGGCCACGCCGATGCCGAGGCCGATGACCGACGGGACCACTCAGCCGCCGAGGACGACGGCCGGAGCCGAGGCTGCGGCCGCAGCGCCCAGCCCCGCCGGGAGAACCCGGGCACCGAGCCCGCAGAGGTGACCGGGAACGCGGGAGCGCCCCCTACGGCGCCGAGTCCCACCGGGCACCGGCGCACCGGCGGTGGCCGGGCCGTCCGGGGACGCCGAGACGGCCCGGCCGGCCGGAGCGGGCGCCGGGCGGGATCAGCTCTTGGACGGTCGGGCGGGTGGGGGTGCCGTCGCGGCGGACGTGCCCTCGCCGGACGCGCCTTCGGCCTCGGCGAGGCGGGCGCGGAGCCGGTCGCGGATCTCCTCCGGGGTGTAGGCGCGCCGCCGCCGTTCGGCGCGGGCGACCACCACCCCCGTCGCGACGACCCCCGCGAACCCGGCCAGACCGATTACCTTCCACCAACGCATGTGCCTAGGCTACTGGGGTGACCGAAAAGCGCATCAGCCTCGACGAGGCGCTCGACCTCACCCGGACGGGCGACATCTGGGTCTTCCGCGGCCGCTCGGTGCCGGACCGCGCCATCCAAGTGACGACGAACAGCCCGGTCAACCACGTCGGCATGTCCGTCGTCATCGAGGACCTGCCGCCCTTGATGTGGCACGCCGAACTGGGCCGCTCCCTGCGCGACATGTGGTCGGGCAACCACCACCGCGGCGTGCAGCTCCACGACCTCCGCGACGCCGTCACCGTGTGGGCGGAGCGCTACGGGCAGCGGGGGTGGCTCCGCCAGCTCGACACGGAGGTCACGCGCGAGGCCGAGGACGCGGTGCTGCGGACGATCGCGCGGCTCGACGGCACCCCGTTCCCGTCGACCGCCCAGCTCGCTGGCCGCTGGCTGCGCGGGCGGTCCCCGCTCCCCCGGCGCCGCCGCACCGGCGGCGGGCTGGAGTCGGCGTACTGCGCCGAGGTCGTAGCCCTGACCTACGAGGCGATGGGGCTGCTGCCCACCGGCCGCCGCCCCAACTGGTACGACCCGGGCCGCTTCTGGAGCGGCGACGACCTCGACCTGCTCGGCGGCGCCCGCCTCGGCGGCGAGATCGCCGTCGACGTCCCGCGCCGCCCCGCCGGGTAAGGGTCCTCAGCCGCTTCCGGATCAGCGGGCGGCCTCGCCCCTGCCGCCCCTACCGCGCCTGCTCGGCGGGCCGGCGCAGCGGGGGCCCTCAGCCGCGTTCGCCGGCCGACCCGCGAGTTCCCCCCTGGCCCGACCGGTCGGGCCGATCGGCGCCGTGAGCGTCGTTCGGGCCCCCGCTGCGCGAAGCCGCGGAGTCCGCACAGCAGGGGCGTGGCCGCGAACCCGGATCGATCTCGGAACACGACCTGGCCCCGGGGCCCGGACGCCGCCGGCGCGCCGACCGCCCACGCCGCGCGGTCGGTCGGCGTATCGCGCCCGGGCCGCGAGCCTCCGCGTCCTCGCCCTCAGACCCGTGCTCCGCGCCGGTTCGCCCGGCTCCGGGCGGCCGCCCAGGCCAGGAGCACCGCTCCGGCCGCGCCGACGACGAGGTCGGTCCAGATCGGCAGCCCCGCCGCGCGCAGCAGCCCGGCCACGCCGAAGCTCGTGTCCGCCAGCGCCTCCGTGGCGTACGACCCGAAGCCCTGGACGGCCAGCACCGCCCCGAGCACCCACCGCGCCCCCTGCCAGCCGTCGCCGCCCCCGCTGTTCCGCGTCACCGGTCCACCTCCGTGTCCACTGCACCGACCGTTTCGATGCGCTTGCATCGGATCGTAGCAACGTTTCGATGCAAGCGCATCGGATAAGCTCTGGGCATGCCTCGACAGGTGGACCACGAAGGCCGGCGGCTCCGGATCGCGCGCGCGGTCTTCGACCTCGTCGCCGAGCGCGGTCTGGAGGGTGCGACCCTGCGCGACGCGGCGGCCCGCGCGGGTGTCTCCATGGGCGCCGTCCAGCGGTGCTTCTCCACCAAGGAGGAGATGATGGCCTTCGTCCTGGAGCACATGAACCAGCGCGTCACCGACCGGATCGAGGAGGGGATCGCCGCCTCCGCCGACCCCGGTTCGGCCATGACGATGCTGGAGCACACCCTCGCGGGCATCGTCCCGCTCGACGGCCCCAGCACGGCCGAGGCGCGGGTCTGGCTCGCGTTCGCCGCCCAGGCCGCCGTCGACC
Source organism: Nocardiopsis trehalosi NBRC 14201 (assembly GCF_001552555.1). Taxonomy (GTDB): domain Bacteria; phylum Actinomycetota; class Actinomycetes; order Streptosporangiales; family Streptosporangiaceae; genus Nocardiopsis_B; species Nocardiopsis_B trehalosi. The sequence continues at coordinate 13,598 of NZ_BCRK01000038.1, forward strand.
CGAGGTCGGCCGGGCTCCAGCGCCGCCAGTACGACCGGTTGGCCGAACTCGTCGCCCTGCTCGTGCGCACGGCCCGCGACTCCGGCGACGTGCGGAGCGACGTCGACCCCGAGCGCGAGGCGGACGCGCTGATCGCCCTCACGGACGGGTTGAACGTGCAGCTGCTCTTCGGCCGGTTCACCCCCGAGGCGGCGCGCGAGGCGCTCCGCCACCGGCTCCACGCGCTCCGCGCCGACTGAGCCGCCCCGGCGCGGCGGCCCGCCGCGCGCCGTGGTCCACGGCGATCGCACCGGTCAGGCTCGTCCCGGGCCGGGCGGTGCGGAGTCCGGCCGTCCGCCCCGTGCCTCCGCCAGCGAGGCCGCCCCACCGGTGGTGCCGTCATGGGGCGTCCGAGCGGTGGTGAGGGCGTCGATCGGTGGGGGCGCGTCCCTTCCGGCGGTGGCGGTGGCGGGACCGGTCGGCCCGGACGGCCGCCGAGGCCTCGAAGCCGTCCGGGCCTCTCCGAGAGCGGCGGCTGCTGGGGACATCGGGCCGGTCGCCGCCGACGCGCGCTCGGCCTCAGGGCGATGGTGGTGTGTACCGCAGTGTGTCCGCTCTCCGCTGCGCGTAACCTCACGGGGTCGGCACGGGGCCGGACGGACGCGGGACGGGAGCGGGGCGCATGCGAGCGGGGACGTCGGGGCGGAGCGGAGCGATCGGGCCCGTCGCGCGGGTCGCGCGGGCGGTGGTCGGCGCGGTGCTGGGCGCGGTGACGGCGCTGCCCGCGGCGGCCCTGGTCGCGGCGTGCGCGGCCGCGCTGGTGGCGGCCCCGCTGCTGGTGCTGCGCCCGGTGCGGCGGGCGGCGGGGCGCGCCGCCGGGGGCGCGGCGCTGCGTCTCGCGGCCGTGGAGCGCGCCCGCATGGCGGCCTGCTACGGGGTGGAGACCGCGACCCGGTCGACGCCGCTGCGCGCGTTCGGCTACGTCGCCGCCCGCGCGCCGGTGGGCCTGCTGGGCGCGATGGTGCTGGCGGTGCCGCTGGTCGGCGGGTACCTGGCCGTGTCGCCGCTGGAGGCGCTGGACGGCAACGACGTGGCGATCGTCCCCGTCGGCCTGATGCTCGTCTACGTCGGGGTGCAGGGCACGGTCGGGCTGGTGGGCGTGGAGCGGGCGCTGGCCCGCTGGGTGCTGGGACCGAGCCGGCAGGACCTGCTGGAGCAGCGGGTCGCCGAACTGACCGAGAGCCGCGCCGGCGTGGTCGAGGCGGTCGACGAGGAGCGGCGCCGCATCGAACGCGATCTGCACGACGGGGTCCAGCAGCGCCTGGTGGCGCTGGCCATGCTGCTGGGCCGGGCGCGGCGCGGCTCCGACCCCGAGCGCAGCGCCCGGCTGCTGCGCGACGCCCACGACGAGTCGCGGCTGGCGCTGGACGAGCTGCGCGAGGTGGCGTGGCGCGTCTACCCCGCGACCCTGGACGAGTTGGGCCTGCGGGCCGCCCTGGCCGGGCTCGCCGAACGGTGCCCGGTACCGGTGGCGGTCGAATACGGGTTGTCGCGGCGGCCCGGCCGCAGCACGGAGACGGCGGTCTACTTCGCCGTGCGCGAGGCCGTGACCAACGCGGTGAAGCACTCCGGCGCCGAGCGCATCACGGTCGACCTGGCGGAGTCCCCGGACGGGCTCACCGTCCAGGTGACCGACGACGGCGCGGGCGGCGCCGATCCGGCCGGGACCGGCCTGTCGGGCATCGCGCGCCGCGTCGCCGCCCTCGACGGCGTCCTCTCCGTCACGAGCCCTCCGGGCGGCCCGACCGCGATCACGGTCACCCTGCCCGCCACCCGGCCCCGGGCGGCGGAGAGCGACACGCGGCGGCCGCTCCCCCACTGAGGGAGGCGCCGACGGAAGACCCCCGGTGAGGGGAGGCGACCAGCATCCCGCCCTCCGGCCGTCCCCGGGGGCCACGGTTCTTGGTGGTCACCGCCCCTGGGACTCGTGCCACCTCTCCATGAGGCGCGGGAGTTCGGCGCGGAGGAAGGCGAAGAAGCGGCGGGTCTCGTCGAAACGCGCGCCGGCCTCGGTGTCCGGGCCGAGGAGCCGGGCGCCCTCCTCCGACGCCTCCTGCCAGCGGGCGAGGTTGGCGTCGTTGCCGGTGACGGCCCGGAACCAGACGTCCTCGCGCACCCGGTAGTGGTCGCGCCGCTCGCCGGGCTCGCGCTCGCGGACCACCAGGCCGGACTGGAGGAGCGCCTTGACCCCGCCGGAGATCGCCGGCGCGCCGACGTGGAGCAGTTCGGACAGCTCCGCCGCGGTGCGGCGGCCGTCCTCCGACGCCATGAGGCAGGAGAACACGCGCGACATCATGCGCGGCCACCCCGACTGGGTGAGCGCCTCGGCGTACCGCTCGATGAAGGCGGCGATCTCCTCGTCCGTCGACATGATTTCCAACTTTCACGAAATTCATGAACTAGGTGTACGTTGTGCCGGTGAGCAACGTTATCTCGATATCGGGACTCCGGAAGTCCTTCGGGCGCACGCAGGCCCTCGACGGGCTGGACCTGCGGGTCCGCCGCGGCGAGGTGCACGGCTTCCTCGGGCCCAATGGGGCGGGCAAGTCGACCACGATCCGGGTCCTCCTCGGACTGCTGAAGGCCGACGGCGGCCGCGCCGACGTCCTCGGGTACGACCCCTGGCACCGCGCCGCCGAGCTGCACCGGCACCTGGCCTACGTGCCCGGCGACGTCGCGCTGTGGCCGAACCTGACCGGCGGCGAGATCATCGACGTCCTCGGCCGCTTCCGGGGCGGGTTCGACCCCCGCCGCCGCGACGCGCTGATCGAGCGGTTCGAACTGGACCCGCGCAAGAAGGCCCGCACCTACTCCAAGGGCAACCGGCAGAAGGTCGGCCTGATCGCCGCCCTGGCGGCCGACGCCGAACTCCTCATCCTGGACGAGCCGACGTCGGGCCTGGACCCGCTGATGGAGGCCGTGTTCAAGGAGTCGGTCGCCGAGGCCCGCCGGGAGGGGCGGTCGGTGCTGCTGTCCAGCCACGTGCTGTCCGAGGTCGAGGAGCTGTGCGACCGGGTCAGCATCATCCGCTCCGGGCGGATCGTCGAGTCCGGCACCCTCGCCGAACTGCGGCACCTGACGGCGACCTCCGTCACGGCGACCCTCGCGACGGTCCCCCCGGACCTCGCCGGCCTCCCGGGCGTCTCCTCGGTCGAGGTCGACGGGCACCGGGTCCGCCTCCGGGTCGACGCGTTCGACGCCGTCCTCGGCGCGCTCGAACGCGCCGGCGTCCGATCGCTGACCGTCGCGCCGCCCACCCTGGAGGAGCTGTTCCTGCGCTTCTACGGCGCGCACCCCGAGGACGCCGGCGCCCCCGCGCCGGCCCCCGAGGGCCCGGACGCCCCCGGGACCCCCGCTCCGACCCGGAACGGACGCTGACCATGGACGCCCTCACCGGCCTCGGGCCGTTCCTGCGCCTCGTCCTGCGCCGCGACCGCGTCCGCCTCACCCTCTGGTTCGGGCTGGCCGCGCTCCTCATCATCGGCATCGCCGCGTCGATCGGCGCGGTCGTCCCCACGGACGAGGCGCGGGCCGCGTACGCCGAGGAGACCAACCGCTCCCCGGCCGAGGTCTTCATGATCGGACGCATCAACAGCGCCACCGTGGCGGGGATCGCGGTGTGGCGGGTGCAGGGGCTGGCCGCGCTGCTGCTCGGGCTCGCGGGCGCCTTCACCGTGATCCGGCACACCAGGACCGCCGTGGAGGACGGCTACCGCGAACTCCTGGGGGCCGCGGCCCTGGGCCGCCTCACCCCCCTCGCCGCGTCCGTGGCCACCGCGCTCGGCGCCACCCTCGCCACGACGGCCGCCGTCACCGCCGGGTACGCGGCGCTGGGCTTCCCGGCCACGGGGTCGGTGCTCGCCGGAGCGCAGTTCTTCGCCGCCGGCGCCTTCATGACCGGCGTGGGCGCCGTCGCCGCGATGGCCGCGGCGACCTCGCGCGGCGCGGTGGGCCTGGCCGTCGGCGTCCTGGCGGTCCTGTACGCCGTGCGCGGGACGGCGGACGCGGCGGGCCTGCCGGCGCTGCACCGCGCCTCCCCCTACGGCTGGCTGCGGTCCGTCCAGCCCTTCGCCGCCGACGACGGCCGGCCGGTGCTCCTCGTCCTCGCGCTCACCGCCGCCCTCCTGGGCGCCGCCGCGCTGCTGGGGACGCGCGACGTGGGCGGCGGCCTGCTCCCCGAGCGCGACGGCCGGCCCGGCGCGGGCCGGTGGCCGCGCGGACCGGTCGGCCTGGCGTTCCGGTTGAACGCGGGCACGCTGGCCGCCTGGGTGGCCGCGATGGGGGTCTTCGGGGCGCTGGTCGCGGCGGTCGCCGGCAGCGCCGCCCGGCAGCTCGCCGGCGGCGGCGCGCTCAGCGGGCTGGTGTCCGGACCCGACCCGGAGCCGGCGTTCATCGCCTTCGTCGCCTACGTCTTCGCGCAGGTCACCACGGTCTACGGCATCCACACGGTCGTCGGGCTGCGGGGCGACGAGACCGGGGGCCGGGCCGAGAACGTGCTCGCCGCGCCGGTCTCCCGGCTCCGCTGGGCCGGCGGCGCGCTGGTGGTGGCCCTCACCGGCACCGCGCTCATCCAACTCGCCTTCGGGGCCGGGCTCGGCGTGGTCCGCGCCGCGGCGACGGGTGAGGCCGGGCAGCTCGCGGCCATGGCGGCCGCCGCCCTCGTCCGGCTGCCGGCGGTCTGGCTGCTCGTCGCGGTCGCCGCCCTGCTCTACGGCGCGGTCCCGCGGATCGCCGGCGCGGCCGCCTTCACCGTCCTCGGCTTCCTGTTCCTGCTCGAACTCCTGGTGGAACTGGGGTTCGTCGGCAGCGGGGTGCTCGCGCTCTCGCCCTACGCCCGGGTGCCCCAGCTCCCGGTCGGCCCGGCCGACCCGGTCCCCGGACTCGTGCTCACCGGGATCGCCGCGGCGCTGATCGCGGCGGGGGCGCTGCTGCTCCGCCGCCGCGACCTGCGCTGAGCCGCGCCGCCGCCCGGACGGCGTCCGGGCGGCGGCGCGCCGGTCAGTCGCCGGAGGCGGGCAGGAGGGAGCCGAGGGGGCCGAGGTCGAGGTTGAGGTCGGCGGCCGACAGGCCGTAGCGCTCGCGCAGCTCGGTCATGCGCTCCTCCAGCAGCATCAGCGTCATGCCGATGCGCTCCTCCTGGTCCTCGCTGAGGTCGCCCTGGTCGACGCGGCGCAGGGCCTGGCGCTCCATGAGCTGGCGGACCAGCTCGACCACGGTGAGGATGAGCTTGATCAGGTCCCGCTCGACCGTGTCGGGCTCGGTGGCGATGCGTCGCCGCAGCGACGCGGCGCCGCCCTCCTCCTCGGACGGCGCGGGGGCGGCGCCCTCCGCCGTACGGTCGAGGGCGCTCTGGAGTTCGCCGAGGATGTCGCGTTCGACCCGCCCCTCGACCCGGTACGGTCCGTCGCCGGGGTCGTGGACGGTGACGCGGGCCCCGCCCCGGCCCGCCTCCGCACGGGCCGCCGCCTCCTCCTCACGGCGCGCCGCCTCCTGTGGGCCGTGGACGGTGCCGGTGACAACGGGCGCCGGCCCGCCGGTGCCGCCGCGGTCGTCGGCGGCCCCCCTCGTCGGCTCGTCGGGCATCGCGTCGCTCCTTCCGTGCTGCGGGGCCGGCCGGCTCAGGTGCGGATCCAGCCGGCCAGCGGGTGCCCGTGCTCCCACGGGGAGGGCACCTTCTCGTTGACCGACGACACCAGGGCGCGCAGCGACACGCGCACCAGGTCGACGTCGGCGATGGAGATGGTCAGGTCGCCGCTGACCACGACGCCCTTGGCGAGGACCCGGTCGAGCAGGTCCACCAGGGAGATGTCGCGGTTGGCCAGCGGGTGGTCCTCGTCCAGCATCCGGGCCAGCGAGTGGCTGCCCTCGGGGAACCCGGTGAAGCCCCCCTCGGGCTCGGGGAACCCCGACCCCTCACCGCCGCGCACCGGCGCGCGGGCCGGTGCCGGGCCCCGGCCGTCCGGGTCCTGCGGGCTCACGCGGGCACCTCCCCGGCGTCGATGGACGCGAACGAGTAGGGCGCCCACGGCCCCGACACCTCGACCCGGGTGCCCTCGGGGGCATCGGCGCGCAACCGCTCGGCGGCGCGCAGGAAGCTGTCGGCGTGCTCGGCGGGCACCAGGTAGGCGGCGTTGAGCACGTTCTCCCCGGCGGCCCCCGACAGCGAGGCGTCCTGCGGCCGGTGCTGCTCGCGGGCGTCGGCGAACTCGCACAGGGCCGCGTCGACCCGGTCGCACAGGTCGGCGGCGGTGCGCCAGGTGTCGTCGCGGCGGTCGCGCTGCTCGCGGCGGCGGCGCAGGTACGCCTTGCCGGGGCTCTCCCCGGGGGCGGCCGGTGCGGCGGGGGCATCGGCGGGCGCCGTGCCGCGGGTGGAGGGGTCGGCGTAAACCTTGACGCCGAACTCCAGCCGGCCGGTCAGCCGGCGCAGGGCCGCGTCGAAGGTGTCGTGCCCCTCGCGCAGGACCTCGCGGACGCGGTCGTCGCCGTGGTAGACGGTGGCCAGCCGCAGCGGGGCGACGACGGCGTGCTGGGCGACCGCGTCGATCACCGCGTTGTGCGCGCGGGCGACGCCCTCCAGCCAGCGCAGGTCCTCCAGGTTGGCCTTCAGGGCCTCCTCGTCGAACTCGTGCAGCGGGACGGTGCTCACCACGGCGGCGAGGTCGGCCACCACCACCGTGTGCACCGGGTACCCGCCGACCCCCTCCAGCCCGGCCAGGGGCGCGGGGTCGAAGGGGCGCGCCACCGCGTAGACGTAGCCGGCGCGCGGCTCCTCACTCATCGGTCCTCCCGTCCGTCGCCGTCGCGGCCGTCGCCGCCGTCCTCGTCGCCGTCCCGGCGGGCCGGGGCGCGCTCGCCGCCGCCCGCCGCCGCGTCGGCGACCGGGTCGGCGGCGCCGGTGCCCTGCTCCAGCGCGGCGTGCTCCTCCAGGGCGGCGATGCGCTCGCGCAGCTGCCGGTTCTCCTCGGCCAGCTCCTCGTCGCCGCGGGCCATGGCCGAGGACGACAGGGCGGGGTCGTGCTCCCACCAGTCGATGCCCATCTCCTTGGCCTTGTCGACGGAGGCGACGAGCAGCCGCAGCTTGATGGTCAGCAGCTCGATGTCGAGGAGGTTGATCTTGATGTCCCCGGCGATGACGACGCCCTTGTCGAGCACGCGCTCCAGCACGTCGGCCAGGTTGGCCGAGGACGATCCGCCCGACGAGCGCACCTGCCGGGGCTCCCCCCGCCATGGTGTCGGTTCGGTCATGTCCGCCTCCTCCTCATGTCCGGCGCCGTGCCCGGGGCCGGGCGGCCCGCCGCGCGGTGCGCGCGGCGGGCCGCGGCGCGCGGGTCAACGGCGCTGCTCCGCGGGTTCGTCCTCGACGGGCTCGTCGTCGTACTCCTCGTCCTCGACGTCGTCCTCGTCGGGCTCCTCCTCGACGGCCTCGTCGTCGACGGCCTCGTCCTCCGGCTCGTCGTCCACGAACTCGTCGGCGTCCTCGACGTCCTCAAGGTCCTCGTCGTCCTCGTCGGCGGGCGGCTCGTCCCGGTCGACGTCCTCCTCCTCGTCCACCGGCCCGCCCTCGGCGTCCGCGTCCTCGTCGGCCGCGTCGACCTCGTCGGCCTCGTCGGCCTCGCCGGTCTCGTCGGCGTCGGCGAGTCCGGCCAGTTCGGCGCGCTCGTCGTCGTCCAGTGCGGCGAGTTCGGCGCGCTCGTCCTCGGCCAACTCCTCCAGCTCGGCCCACTGCTCGTCGGTGAGGCCGGCCTCCTCCAGCGCCAGGGCGTCGTCGTGGCTCAGGACGACGCCGCCCTCGCGGATCTCGCCGCGCCAGCCGTCCAGCTCGGCCGCGTCGGCCCGGGCCATCATCATGACCTGGCGGCGGTAGTGCTTGAGGTCGAGGCGGAGGCGGCGGCCCTGGGCGCGCCAGATGTTGCCGGTCCGCTCGAACAGCCCCTTGGGGTAGTACTCCACGACCAGCAGCACGCGGGTCAGGTTCTCACCCAGCGGGTGGAAGGTGACGACGCCCTTCATGGTGCCCTTGGCGGCCTCGGTGGTCCAGGCGATGCGCTCGTCCTGCACCTGCTCGGTGACGCTCGCCTTCCAGCTCCGCGTCGACCACCACACCTTGGCCCGCCAGTTCGACCCGGTGTCGTCGGTCTTCTCGACGCTCTGCACGCCCTTGGTGAAGCTGCCGAAGTCGGGGAAGCGGGTCCACTGGTTGTAGGCGACGCGCACGGGGACGCCGACGTCGATGTCCTCCACGATGTTGATGGCCTTGGGCCCGCTGCCGCCGCTGCCGCCGGACAGCCGGCCGAAGAGGCCCTTCGCCTTGTGCTTGACGCCGGACAGCCCGGCCGAGGCGACCGCCCCGGCGGGGTTCTTGCCCTGGGCGATCTTCTTGCCGCTCTCCAGCAGCACACCGCCGTGCCCGCCGCCCGCCATGCGCTCGACCGCGCCGCCGAGCCTCCCGGCGGCGCCGGTGACGAGGCTGCCGGCCTTGGCGGACAGGTAGCCCCCGACGGCGTCGGCGAGCCGGGACGTGCCCTCGTTGCGGTCGGCCGCCTCGCGCAGCCGCGCGAGGGGGCCGGCGGAGGAGTCAGCCACGGTCGCCCTCCCCGTCGGTGGAGCGCGTGCGGCGGCGGGCCGGCTTGGCGGCGGACGACGACGCGGCCCGGCCCTTCTTCGCGGCGCTCTTCGTCGTGCTCTTGGCGGCGCTCGCGGTGCCGCGCCGCGTCCGCTGGTTGGTGCGGGAGGCCTTAGCCCCGTCGGCGCCGTCGTCGGCGCCGCGCGCCTCGTCGCGCTCCGCGCCGTCGCGGTCGTCGGCGTCGTGGTCGTCGTCCGCGTCCTCGTCGTCGCCGCCGCGCGTGCCGGCGGCGGTGCCGACCGCGCCGGTGGCGGCGCCGGCGGCCGAGGAGGCCGCCCCGGTGGCTCCACTGCGCAGGCGCTCGGTGCGGTCGTTGAGGGAGTCGGCGAGGTTGCCCGCCCACGTGGTGACGAGCTTGCCCGCGGCGTCCTTGCCCGCGCCGAGCAGCTGCTCGCGGGTCTGGTCCTTCAGCTCGCCGACGACGGGAAGGCTCGACAGCTCCTTGGTCAGGCCCTTCACCAGCATCTGCGGGCTGATGTCCAGTTTCTTTGCGCCAAGGTAGAGGCCGAGCCCGATGGCGAGCTTCAACTTCTTCCGTCTACCGAGGATGTAGCCGCCGATGGCGGCCGCCCCGATCTTCACTGCTGTTCCGGTGTTGCCCATCGGGTGGTCCTTTGTTCGTCTCAGGTCGCGTCGCGGTAGCGCTCGGCCTCTTCGAGCCGGTCCAGGAGTTCGTCCTCCATGCGGTCGAACTCCTCCTCGGACAGCTCCCCCGCGTCGACCTGCTCGGCGAGGGCGGCGAGCTGCTGCCGGATGGCCGCGGGGTCGTAGTACTCGCGCTCCGCGGCGTCGAGCACCTGCCGCGCCGTCCAGTCCACGAACCGGATCGGCGCGGCGGGTGCGAGGAGGATCTCCTTGAGCAGGCCCATGGGGCCTCCCTCCCCGGGTCAGCCCGTCTGGGCCGCCTCGGTGACGAAGCTGTACGGGGGCAGCGGGCCGTTGAGCCGGATGTCCATGAGCTCGCCGAGGGCGGCGCGCAGGCCGTTGACCTCCTGGGCGACGTCGTCGAGCCGGTCGCGGTGGACGAGCAGCGAGACGTTGGCCAGGCAGCCGTCGACCGGCGGGCCGATGACGACCTGCTCGGCGTGGGCGCGCAGGGGCCGGACGACGGCCTCGGAGCCGCGGGCCCGCAGGTCCTCCAGCGCCTCGGCGACGCGCTCACCGAACGCCATCCGCTCGGCGGGGGTGCCGCCGCCGGACGCGCGGAGCCGCTCGTTCTCGGCGCGCAGGCCCTCGTCCTCGGTCAGGACGAGGCGCAGGGCGGCCTCCTCGATGTGGGTGGCCTTGACGTTGACCTCGACCCGGTCCTCCAGCGTCGTGAGCAGCCGGTCGTAGTGGTCGCGGGAGCGTTCCAGCTCCGCGGCCACTTCCTCCTCGCTGTCGGCGACGCTGCCGAAGCGCATCGGCAGCACGGACCCGTGCCGGGCCAGCTCCACCAGGACCTCCTGGTGGGCGGCGAGGTCGCGGCGCTTGGCGCGCAGGCCCTCCGGGGCGGTGCTGACCACGGCGGCGAGGCCGGCGGCGCGCACCGAGCGCACCTCGGCGGGCGGCTCGCCCACCCCGGTCAGCTTGGCCGCGTCGAGGACCTCGTTGTCCCGGACGATCCCGTAGACGTAGGTGCTCACTCGTCGCCCTCCTTCTTGGCCGTGCGGCGGCGGCGCACGGGCTGCTTCTCCTTGTCCTGCTCGTCGTCGCGGCCCCGCTGGAAGGACTCCGAGATGGCCTCGGCGGCGCCGCTCAGCGCGCCCTTGGCCTTGCCGTGGGAGCCGCTCTCCATCGTGCCCCCGACCAGGTCGGGCAGGCCCACGCCGCCGCTGCTGGTGAGGTCGAGGCGGTTGCACGCCTCGGCGAACCGCAGGTAGGTGTCGACGCTGGCCACGACGATGCGGACGTCGACGGTGAGGAGTTCGATGCCGACGAGGGAGACTCGCGCGAACACGTCGATGACCAATCCCTTGTCGAGGATGAGGTCGAGGACTTCGTACAGGTTGCCGGACGACTTACCGCCGCCCGAGGACTGCTGCATGACCGTCATGGTCGTCTCCTTCCGTCCGATCCGGCGTCGCCGGGATCGGACCTTGGATCGTGGGTGCGCGGCCGGCGCGAGGGGTCAGCGTCCGTCGCCGCGCCCGCGGGTGTAGCGGCGCACCCGGTTGTAGCCGGTGAGGTCGCCGTCGGAGTCGATGTCGACGGTGTAGGTGGCGAGGAGGCTGACGGTGTCGGGCACGCGCTGGAGTTCGAGGGCCTCCATCGTCACGGACCACCCGTCGCCGGTCTTCTCGACGCCGGACACGTGCTCCACGGCGATGCCGGTGACCTCTTCGAACTGCTCGCGCGCCTGGCGGATGCGCGCCGTCACCGACGGCTTCTTCCTCCGCCGCGCGCCGCCGCCCTCGGCGTCGTCGCGCTCGGTGCTCTCCTCGCTCATGGAACCCCTGTCCCTTCCGGCTTTCTCTACTGGCGGCCGCACGCTGCATGCCCTACCGCGCAAAGGGGGCCTAAAACATGAGGACGGAGAACACCGGCGAACGGCAAGGAAATCGCATAGGGTGGAGGTGTCGTTCCGCGGCGGGGTCAGCGCAGGTCACAGGGGGTACCCCGGGGCGGTGTCGGACCACGCGGAGGGCCGGCCGGGGGAATTTCCGTGGCGTGCGCCGCAACGGCGGAAAGGCCGGGGACTTTCGTCCTGAAATGGACCTGTGATCGGCTGATGGTGCCTTTACGGGTACGTTCCGTCACCATTCCCGCCCTCTCCTCCCGCCCCCCGGTGCGCTCGCTCCCCGCCCGCGCCGACCGCCCCCAGGGCCGCCGCTGCGGCGTCCAGGGCCGCGAGCCCGCGCGCGATCAGCGGCTGGTCCGCGCTCCCCCGCCGCACGCACGCGATGAGCCGGCGCGAGGGCACGGGACTCCCGGTCAGCCGCACCCGCACCACCCGGTGCTCGGGCGGCACCGGGGCCAGGCGCGGGATGAGGCAGACCCCGAACCCGTGCGCCACCAGCCCCGAGATCGCCAGCCACTCCCCGTTGGACCGCGGCGAGAGCTGAGGCATGGACACCGCTACGCTCCTGCTCCTGCTCGACCTCGCGGGCGTGTTCGCGTTCGCGGTCGACGGCGCGCTCACCGCGATCCGGTCGGGCCGCGTGGACATCGTCGGCGTCGTCGTGCTGGGCGTGGTCACCGCCATGGGCGGCGGGGTCATCCGCGACCTGCTCCTGGGGGTGCCGCCCGCGACCTTCCAGGACTGGCGCTACCTGGCGGTCGCCATGTCCGCCGCGCCGCTCGCGTTCCTGCTCGACCGGCGGCTGGACCACCTGGCGCGGCCCATCGCCCTGGCCGACGCGGCCGGGCTGAGCCTGTTCTGCGTCACCGGGGCGGCCAAGGCCGTGGAGGCCGGGATCGGGCCGGTGCAGGCGATCGTGCTGGGCGGGATCACCGGGGTGGGCGGGGGCACGCTGCGCGACGTGCTGATGGACCGGGTGCCGACCGTGCTCAGCCGCGACAGCCACCTCTACGCCATCCCGGCGCTGACCGGGGCGGCCGTGGTGGTGGTCGCCGCCGTGGCGGGCGCGGCGGGGGCCTGGCCGGCGTTCGCCGGGGCCGCGGCGTGCTTCGCGCTGCGCGCCGGCTCGCTGCGCTACCGGTGGCGGGCGCCCGCGCCGCGCGGCGGCTCGCCGCCCCCGCCGGCCGCACCGCCCCCGGCGGACTGACGGCCGGGCCGGTCAGCCGTTGACGCGTTCGGCGGCGGTGCGCAGCACGGCGACCATCGCCGGCACCGGCGGATAGGGCCGGCGGCGGTGCACGGCGTAGATCTCGCGGGCGGGGCGGTCACCGCCCGGCGGCTGCGCGGTCCACCCGCCGGGGGACGCGGCGCGCAGGATGCTGCGCGGGATGAGCCCCACCCCCACCCCCGCGCGGATGAGCGCCAGGGACACCTCGTAGTCGCGGGTCTCGTAGGCGACGTCGAGCCGCACGCCCTCGGCGCGGGCGGCGGAGTCCAGGGCGGTGCGGTTGGAGATGCCGGGCGCGCCGCAGATCCACTCCTCATCGGCCAGGTCGGCCAGCCGGGGGCGGGTGCCCGCCGCGGGGTGGCCCTCGGGCAGGACGAGCAGCAGCGGGTCGACGAGGAGCCGTTCGCGGTGCAGGCCGGTGGTGGCGGGCAGCGGCACACCGGGGTAGCTGTGGGTGATGAGCAGGTCCAGTTCGCCCGAGGTCACCAGCCCGTAGCCGTCGGGCGGCTCGACGTCGGACAGCGCCAGCCGCACGTGCGGGTGGGCGCGGCCGAACTCGGCGAGCGCGCGGGGCACCAGCACCTTGCCGGCGCTGGCGAAGGCCCCCAGCGACAGCCGGCGGGGCGCCTCGCCCTGGACGGCGCGGACGGCGGCCTCGGCCGCGCGCAGCTCGCCCAGGACGCGCTCGCCGTGGTCGAGCAGCACCCGCCCCGCCGGGGTGAGCCGGGCGCCGCCGCGGCCGCGTTCGACCAGGGCGCAGCCGAGTTCGCGTTCGAGCTTGGCGAGCTGCTGGGAGACGGCGGGCGCGGTGAAGGACAGGCGCTCGGCGGCGCCGGTGATGGACCCGGCGTGCGCGATCTCGACGAGCACGCGGAGCCGGTTGGCGTCGAGCACGGGGACCCGCCTTACCCGGTGGCGGCGGCCGCCCCCGCAATGAAGCAGTACTTCACGATCATTAGCACAATCGAATGTAACTTAACCCCGGCGCCGGGCAGAGTGGGAGGATGAGCACCCGCACCGCGGCACCGCCCCGGACCCCGACCGCCGCCGACGTCCGGGCGGCGGCCGCACGCATCGCCCCCTACGCCCGCCGCACCCCGCTGCTGCGCGCCACCGTCGACGGCCGCCCCCTCACCCTCAAGCTGGAGCACCTCCAGCTCACCGGCGCGTTCAAGCTGCGCGGCGCGCTCAACGCGCTGCTCGCCGGCCCGCCCACCGACCGGGTCGTCACCGCCTCCGGCGGCAACCACGGCCTGGGCGTCGCGGCGGCGGCCCGGCTGCTGGGCCTGGAGGCCGTCGTCTACGTCCCCGAGACCGTGCCCGCCGTCAAGGCGCGCCGCCTGGAGGCGTCGGGCGCCGCGGTCGTGCGGGTCGGCTCCCACTACGCCGAGGCGGCGGCCGCCGCCGTCGACCGCGCCGAGGCCGAGGGCCTCCGCTACCTGCACGCCTACGACGACCCCGACGTGGTCGCCGGGCAGGGCACCGTGGGGTACGAGATCGCCGCCGACGCGCCCGAGTGCGACACCGTCGCGGTGGCGGTGGGCGGCGGCGGGCTGGTCGCGGGCGTGCGCCTGGGCGCGGCCGGCCGGCGCGTGGTGGGCGTCGAGCCCGAGGGGTGCCGCGGCCTGCACGCCGCGCTGGAGGCGGGCCGCCCGGTCACCGGGCCGGTCGACTCCGTGGCGTCCTCCGCGCTGGGCGCCGCGCGGGTGGGCGACGTCCCGTTCGCGGTGCTGCGCGCGCACCCGGTCGACACCGCGCTGGTCACCGACGCCGAGATCACCTCGGCCCGCGACCGGCTGTGGGAGGAGTTCCGCGTCGCCGCCGAACCCGCCGCGGCGGTGCCCTTCGCCGCGTGGCTGGCGGGGCGGGTGCCCGGCGAGCACCCGTGCCTGGTGGTGTGCGGCGCCAACGCCGACTGGACCGCCGCCGACTGAGCCCGTCCCGCGCCGACCGCCCCGCGCATCCGGCTCCCCTCCCCCCGGAAGCCGACCTGGCGGTCGGAGGGCCGCCCGCGCCCGGCTACATTTAGCGGCGACGGTGCCAGGGGTGAACGAGCGGGGGACGCGTGCTGTACGACACGCTGCGCGAGATCGGGTCGAGGCTGGGCAGAGCGGTCTACCGGCCGCGGATCGACGGGCTCGCCAACGTCCCCGCCGACGGGCCGGTCATCCTCGCCAGCAACCACCTGTCGTTCTCCGACAGCGTCGTGATCCCGCTGGCCGTCCCCCGCCGCGTCCGGTTCCTCGCCAAGGCCGAGTACTTCGAGTCGCCCGGGGTGAAGGGCCGGCTGTCCAAGGCGGTGTTCACCGCGCTGGGCGCCGTCCCGGTGCGGCGCGGCACGGGCCGCGACGCGGTCGAGGCGCTGGAGGTCGGGTTGCGCTGCCTCAAGGACGGCGAGGCGTTCTCCCTCTACCCCGAGGGCACCCGCTCCCCCGACGGCCGCCTGTACCGGGGCCGCACCGGCGTGGCCCACCTGGCACTGACCTCGGGCGCCCCGGTGGTGCCGGTGGCGCTGGCCGGGACCGAGCGCATCCAGCCCATCGGCGCGCGGATGCCGCGGATCAGCCCGGTGCGCATCCGGTTCGGGGCGCCGATGGACTTCTCCCACGGCTACGGCCACCTCAAGACCGGCCGCGCCCGCCGGGTGGTGACCGACGAGATCATGGCGGCCATCCGCGAGCTGTCGGGCCAGGAGGACGCCGGCGTCTACAACGAGCGCTCCGCCGGGGCGTAGCCGGCGTCCGCGCCGCCGGGCCCGGCCCCCGGCACCGCGCGCCCGCCGCGGGGCGCGGCGCCGGCCGGAGCGGGGCGCGGTCAGACCTCCAGCGGGCGGCCGGCCAGCCAGGCCTCCACGTCGGCGGAGGTGCGCGGCAGGGCCGCGGACAGCACCCGGTTGCCGTCGGCGGTGACCAGCACGTCGTCCTCGATGCGCACCCCGATACCGCGCAGCTCCTCGGGCGCGGTCAGGTCGTCGGGCTGGAAGTACAGGCCCGGCTCGACGGTGAGGACCATCCCGGGCAGCAGGTCGCCGTCGCGGTGCACCTCGGTGCGCGACGCGGCGCAGTCGTGCACGTCCAGGCCGAGCATGTGCCCGGTGCCGTGCAGCGTGTAGCGGCGCTGCAGTCCCAGCTCCAGGACCCGGTCGAGCGGGCCCTCCAGCAGCCCCCAGGCGATGAGCCCTTCGGCGAGGACGCGCTGGGCGGCGCGGTGGAAGTCGCGGAAGGGGCGGCCCGGGGCGACCGCGGCGATCCCGGCCTCCTGGGCGGCGTACACCAGGTCGTAGACGCGCCGCTGCGCGTCGGTGAACACGCCGGAGACGGGCAGGGTGCGGGTGACGTCGGCGGTGTAGAGGGTGTCGGTCTCGACGCCCGCGTCGAGCAGCAGCAGGTCGCCGTCGCGCACCGGGCCGTCGTTGCGCACCCAGTGCAGGGTGGTGGCGTTGGGGCCGGACGCGGCGATGGTGCCGTAGCCGACGTCGTTGCCCTCGACCCGCGCGCGCAGGAAGAACGTGCCTTCGACGTAGCGCTCGGAGGTGGCCTTGGCCTGCGGCAGCGCCGCGACGACGTCGGCGAACCCGCGGACGGTTGAGTCGACGGCCCGCTGCAGCTGGCCCACCTCCCACTCGTCCTTGACCAGGCGCTGGTCGTGCAGCGCGACGGCGAACTCCGCGTCGCGCGCGGCGGCGGCCTCGGCCGGGGTGACGCCGTCCTCGGGCGCGGGGGCGCCGGGCAGCTCGGCGACGACCGCCTCCAGGGCGGGGTCGTGGCCGCGCACGATGCGGGTGGGGGCGGGCGGTGCGGCCCGCAGCACGCTCGGCAGCTCGCGCACGTCGTGGGTCGCCAGGCCGAGCAGGACCCCGGCCTCGGCGAGGCCGAACCGGCGGCCCGACCACAGCTCGCCGTGGCCGTCGAGCCAGAACTCGCCGTTGGAGCGGTCGGAGCGGGGCCGCAGGTAGGCCGTGACGTCGTGGCCGCCGCCGGGGCGCGGCTCGAACACCAGGCAGGCGTCGTCGGACTGGTCGCCGCAGAGGTACACGTAGTCGCTGGCGGCGCGGAACGCGTACTCGGTGTCGTTGGAGCGGGTCTTCAGCGTGCCGGCGGGCACCACCAGGCGCTCGCCGGGGAACCGGGCGCTGACGGCGGCGCGCCGCTTCGCGGCGTAGGGGGCCTGGTCGATCGGGTCGAGGTCGCGCAGTTCGGTGTCGGCCCAGCCGGTGCGCATCCACTCGGCCAGTTCGGGCGAGACGTGCTGCTCCTGGCCGTTCTTCCGTGGCCGGAACACCGGGGCGTCGCCGCCGGAGGTGCCGTGGTCCGTCGGGTCCTGGTGCTCGGTCACGGTGGTCCTCCTGCGCGCGTCGAACGGGTGCGGCCGCTTGTGGCGGCCCTCCCCCCATCGTAGGAGCGGCCCCCACCCCCGGCCACCCCGCCCGCCGGTGCGGGGGCGCGGCCCGCCCGGTCAGGGGGCGGGGTCGGCGACGCGGTAGCCCACGCCGGGCGTGGTCAGGATGACCGCGGGGCCGCCGAGTTTCCGGCGCAAGCGGCTGATGGTGACGGCGACGGTGTTGGTGAACGGGTCGGCGTGCTCGTCCCAGGCCTTCTCCAGCAGGTCCTCGGCGCTGAGGAAAGCCGGGGCGGCGTCCAGGAGGGCTTCGAGGACGGCGAACTCCTTCACCGAGAGGTCGAGCCGGCGGCCGTCGCGGGTGGCCGTGCGGCGCGCCGGGTCGAGCTCGACGCCCGCCGCGCGCAGCGTGCGGGCGCGGACGAAGGGCCGGCGGCGCGCCAGGGCGCGGACGCGGGCCACCAGTTCGGGGAAGTGGAACGGCTTGGTGAGGTAGTCGTCGGCGCCGAGGGTGAGGCCGCCGACCCGGTCGCCGGGCGCGTCGGCGGCGGTCAGCATCAGCACCATGGCGCGGCCCCCGCCCTCGGTGATCATCCGGCAGAGGACGTCGCCGTGGATGCCCGGCAGGTCGCGGTCGAGGACCACCACGTCGTAGGCGTTGGCGTCGATCCGGGCGGCCGCCGCGAGGCCGTCGTGCGCCGCGTCGACCGCCATGCCCTGGTCGCGCAGTCCCTCGACCAGGACGTCGGCGAGGGCGCGCGCGTCCTCCACCACCAGCACCCTCACCGCTGGTCTCCCGGCCGTGTGTCGGCCGCCGGCAGGGTGACGACGGCCCGCAGGCCGCCCTCGGGACGGGCGCTCAGGTCCAGGCCGCCGCCGTGCGCGGTGGCGATGGCGGCGACGATGGAGAGGCCGAGGCCGGACCCGCCGCCGGTCCGGTCGGCGCCGAGCCGCTGGAACGGCTGCCCCAGCCGGGCGAGCCGCACCGGGTCGAGCACCGGCCCGTCGGTCTCCACGGTGAGCCGCGCCACCGCGCCGTCGGCCGCGGCGGCGACCCGGATGCGCCCGCCCTCGCGGTTGTGGACGACGGCGTTGTCGACGAGGTTGTCGACCAGCCGGGTCAGGAGGGTGCGACTGCCCGGGGCGAGCACCCCCGGCCGGACGCCGGAGTCGTCCACGGACAGGCCCCGCTCGGCGATGTCGGCGGCCCGAGCGGCCGCCGACGCGGCCAGGACGCGGTCGAGGGGGACCGGCGCCCGGTCGGACAGCGCGTCGTGCTGCATGCGGGCGAGCATCAGGAACCCTTCGAGGAGCCGGTCGACCTGGTCGAGCTCGGCGCGGACGCGGTCGGCCAGCGCGATCGTCTGCGCCGGAACGGGGCCGGGCTTGGCCGCGGCGACGTCGAGCGCGGCGCGCATGGTCGCCAGCGGGGTGCGCAGCTCGTGGGCGGCGTTGGCGACGAACCGTCGCTGCGCGGCGAAGGCGCCCTCCAGGCGCTCCAGCAGACCGTCGATGGTGTCGGCGAGGCCGGTCACCTCGTCGGCCGGCCCCCGCAGGGCCAGCCGCTCGTGCAGGTTGTCGGCGGAGATCCGCCGGGTGGCGGCGGTGACGGCGCGCAGGGGCCGCAGCACCCGGCCCGCCAGGAACCGGCCCAGCACCACCGAGGCGACGGCCATGACCGCGAGGGCGGCCGCCGACCCGGCGAGCAGCTGCTCCGCCTGCTCCGCCCGGATCTGGTCGAGCCGGCCCTGGAGCAGGCCGATCTGCTCCAGGGCGGCCGCGAGCGTGGCCGGCCGCTCCGCCGGGACCGTGCCGGGGGCGGGTTCGACCATCCGCCCGCCGGCGGCGAGGTTGGTCAGGGCCAGCAAGGCGGCCCCGGACAGCAGGAACGCGGCGGCGTACAGCAGCGTGAACCGCCCCCGGACCGTCCGCATAGGCCCCCCTGGCATCCCGTCCCCTTCCGTCGCCGCCGGCCCCCAGCATGCCGTGTCCGGCATAACAGCGGCATGACGGCCGCCGTTCGGACCCGGTCACGGCCGACCCCGTAGAACCGGCCGCATGACAGAGACCGAAGAGACATCCCGCCCGCCGTGGAGCGCTCTCGTGCCCCGCGCGTGGGCGCTGTTCCACACCCGGGGCCGGGTGGCCGCCATGGCGTCCGCGGTACTGGTCGTCGTCCTGCTCGGGGCGGCGTCCGCGTTCGCCGCCACCGCCGGCGGGTCGTCCTGCGCCGAAGGGACGGTCGAGGTGGCCTGCCCCACCGACCCGGTGGGGCCGCACGGCGGCGCGGTGAGCGACGCGTTCTCCTTCGCGCACCAGCCCCTCGGCGAGGATGGCTCCATCACCGTGCGCCTGGCCTCGATGACCGGCGTCGTCACCTACCCGCCGCCCGACCACGACGAGATCGTCCCGGGTCTCGCGCCCTGGGCGAAGGCCGGCGTCATGATCAAGGCCGGTACCGCACCGGGGTCGCCGTACGCGGCGCTCATGGCGACGGGCGAGCACGGCGTCCGGATGCAGTACGACTACACCGAGGACGTCGCGGGTCGCCTCGGCGGCGCCGCCGGGGACGCGCCGCGCTGGCTGCGCCTGACCCGCTCCGGCGACGACGTGACCGGACACGAGTCCGCCGACGGGAGGCGGTGGACCGAGGTCGGCACCGCGCACCTTCCGGGACTGCCGGAGACCGTCCAGGTGGGCATGTTCGCCACCTCCCCGGGCGACCTGACGCTGCGGCCGGTCGGCCTCGGAGCGCACCTGGCCCAGACCCGGTTCACCCAGGCGACCGCCGTCTTCGAGGAGGTCCGGGTCGAGGGTGCCGCCGACGGGGAGTGGCGGCACACGCAGGTCGGCGACATGGGCCACACCGACTGGGAGAAGAACCACCGGGCGCCGGGCGTCACCGAGGCGGACGGCGCGTTCACCGTCACCGGCAGCGGGGACATCGGGCCGGTCGGCACGGTGGGCGGCCCTTCGGTCGAGGACGCGCTGGTCGGCCTGGCCCCCGGTCTGCTCGTCGTGCTGGTGGTGGCGGCGCGGTTCGCGGCCGCCGGCCCTCCGCCCTCGGGCCGCGGGCTCGCGGCGCGGGCGGTCGTGGTGGGCGCCGGCGCGTTCGCGGCCGGACTGGCCGCCGCGGGCGCCGCGACCCTGCTGGGCGAGTGGATCCTGCGCTCCGGCGGCGCGGGGACGGCGCCGGTGCCGATGTCCGCGCACCTGGGTCTCGTCGCCGGCACGGCCGGGCTCTTCGCGGCGTCGGCGGTGTTCGGCCTCGCGGTCGGCGCGCTGGTGCGGCGCACGTGGGCGGCGGCGGTCCTGGCGCCCGCGGCGCTGCTCCTCCCCTATCTGGCGGCGGTCCTGCCGCTGCTGCCGGACGGGGCGGCCGACCACCTGCTGCGCCTCACCCCGGCCGCGGGCTTCGCCGTGACGCAGACCCTTCGGGAGTTCCCCCAGGTGGTCGCGCATTACGCCCCGTCGGCGGGGTACTTCCCGCTGCCCGGCTGGGCGGGGCTCGCCGTCCTCTGCGGCTACGCCGCGGCCCTGTTGGGCCTCGCCGCCCTCCGGTCGCACCGCGCCGCCGCACCGGCGCGGTAAGGCCCCGGCGCGCGCACCGCCGGGGCCTGCTCCGCCCGGGCCGGGCGGCCTGGGCGGAGCAGGGCACCGCTGCGGGACCGCGAGCCCCTGGGGAAAGGGCGGGCCGGACCTCGACGGCGGGGCGCCCCGACAGCCGCTCTCGGGCCGGACGCACGGCGGGCCGCCGGATGCCGCGGTCCGCGCCGCACGCGGGGCGGTCTAAGCGGGCAGGTCCTTGGTGAAGGCGTAGTAGGCGCGGGCGCCCGAGGGGTCGACGCCCTGGGCCGGGTCGAGGGCGTAGCCCAGCGCCTCGTACAGGGCGACCGCCTCGGGCTGGGCCGGGCCGGTCGTCAGGAGCACCCGCGCGTACCCGGCGCGGGCGGCCGCCGCCTCCAGCTCCGCCATGACGCGCCGGCCCAGCCCGCGCCGCCGGTGCGCGCCGGCGGTCCAGACCCGCTTGAACTCGGCGGCGCCGGGGGTGACGGCGCGGCGGAACGCGCCGCCGGCGACCGGCGCCCCGTCCTCCTCCAGCAGCACCACGCCGCCGTGCGGCGGGGCGAACTCCGCGTCGGGGTGGCCGGCCATCTCGCGGGCGGCGGCCTCGGCGCCGTAGCGCCGCCGGTACTCGTCGGCCAGCTCCGCCACCATCGGGGCCGTCGCCGGGTCGGCCATGGTGACCAACCGCACCCGCTGCTCCGCCCGCCGGTCCGGACGCGTCCCGGTCCCGCTCACCGTCATCCCCACGTGCTCCCTCCGCTGCCGGGGCGCCCCCGGTCGGGGCCGCCGCCAGCGCGCAACGCGCGGAGGGCGACCGCCATTCCCGGGACGCGGCCGCGCCGGTGGGCGGGCGGCCCTAGAGTGATCCGCATGGCTTTGACCGAGCGCATCCTCCTCGGCCCCGGGCCGAGCAACCCCTACCCCGAGGCCACCGCCGGGCTCGCCGCGCCGCTGCTGGGCCACCTCGACCCCGAGTTCATCGCCCTGCTCGAACGCGCCTGCGACCGGCTGCGCGGGCTGTGGGGCACCGCCAACCCGCTGACGCTGCCGCTGTCGGGGACCGGGTCGATCGGGATGGAGGCGGCGTTCGCCAACACCGTCCGGCCGGGCGACGTCGCCGTGGTCGCGGTGAACGGCCTGTTCGGCGAGCGCATGTGCGCGGTGGCGGCCCGCTACGGCGCGCAGGTGGTCCGGGTGGAGCACGCGTGGGGCTCGCCCGTCGACGTCGACCGCGTGCTGGCCGCCCACCCCTCCCCCGTGATCGTCGCCGCCGTCCACGCCGAGACCTCCACCGGGGCGGTGAGCGACATCGCGGCGCTGGGCACGGCGGTGCGCGCCCGCTCCGCCGACACGCTGCTGGTCGTCGACTGCGTGACCTCGCTCGGCGGGATGGAGCTGGAGCTGGACGCGTGGGGCGTCGACATCGCCTACGCGGGCACGCAGAAGTGCCTGGGCGTGGCCCCGGGGCTGGCCCCGTTCACCTTCTCCGAGCGGGCGTGGGCGCGCCGCGTCCCCGACCCGCCCGTGTGGTACCTCGACCTGGGCCTGCTCGGCGCCTACGTGCGCGGCGGCCCCGGCGGGCGCACCTACCACCACACCGCGCCGGTGGCGCTGGTGGCGTCGCTGGGCGCGGCGCTGGAACGCATCGCCGCCGAGGGGATGCCGACCGTCGCCGAGCGCCACCGCGCGGCCGGTGCCCGGCTCCAGGAGGGGCTACGCGAGCTGGACCTGGAGCTGTTCGCGGCCGAGGGGCACCGGCTGCCGCAGCTCACCTCGGTGCGGGTGCCCGATGACGTCGACTCCGCCAAGGTGCGCGAGCGGCTGCTCGCCGAGTACGGCATCGAGATCGGCGCGGGCGTCGGCGCGTACGCCGCGTCGGTGTGGCGCATCGGGCTGATGGGGCACAACGCCCGGCTCGACCGCGCCGAGCTGGCCCTGGCCGCCCTGCGCCGGGTCCTGGGCCGCTGACCCGGGGCGCGGCCGGCGGGCGGCGCCGCGCGGGGCCGGTTGCGCGGGGCCGGGTCGGTTAGCGTACGGAGGCGGCGGGCCGGGGCGGTCCGCCGCCGCGCGCGAAGGGGGTTGATCGGCCATGGGCGAACTGCTGCTGGTCCGGCACGGCGAGACCGAGTGGAGCAGGAACCACTGGCACACCGGGCGCACCGACGTCCCGCTCACCGAGCGCGGCGCGGAGCAGGCCCGGGCGCTGCGCCCGCTGCTGGCCCGGCGCCGGATCGCCCGGGTGCTCACCAGCCCGCTGCGGCGGGCCGCGCACACCGCCGAACTCGCCGGGCTCACCGGCGCCGAACCCGAGCCCCGGCTCATGGAGTGGGACTACGGCGGCTACGAGAAGCTGACCACCCCCGAGATCCAGCGCACCCGGCCGGGGTGGGACCTGTGGGCGGACGGCGTGGTCCCCGGTGACGCCGAGCACCCCGGGGAGACGCTGCGCGACGTGGCGGCCCGCACCGAGGCGGTGATCGCCGACGTCGACCCGCTGCTGCGCGGCGGCGACGGCGACGTGGTGCTGGTGGCCCACGGGCACGTCCTGCGCGTGCTCGCCGCCCGCCGCCTGGGGCTCGACCCGGCGGCGGGCGCGGTGCTGCGCCTGGACACCGCCACCCTCAGCAGCCTGGGCACCGAGCACGACCGCCCGGTCATCACCGGCTGGAACCTGCCCCCGGACGGCGCCTGACCGCGCGGGCGGCGGCCCGCCTCACCCGGCGTCGCCGGGCGCGTCGCCGTCGGGCCGCAGGGCGCCGAGGATCAGGTCGAGCCCGGCCGTGAACTCGCCCGCGTGGTCGTAGCCCGGTCGCAGGGCGTGCTCGGTGATGGCCTCCGCGAGGTGCGGGTAATCGCCGGTCGGCAGGTCGCGCAGGATGCCCGTCGCGACCTCGTCCAGTTCGGCCGGGCCGGTGAACGGCAGGCTCCGCTCCTGGAGGACGAAGCCGTAGAGGTAGCTGTCGATCACCGAGAAGGCGCGCACGGCCGCCGCGACGGAGAAGCCGCCCGCGCGCAGGGCGCCCAGGACGGCGTCGTGGTGGCGCAGGGTCGCCGGGCCGGGTGTGCTGCGCGAGTCCAGGAGGCCCACGGCCCAGGGGTGGCGGAGCAGGGCCGCGCGCGTCGACGCGGCGCGGTCGCGCATGGCCCCCCGCCAGTCCGCGGCCGGCTTCGGGGGTTCGATCTCGTCGAACACCGCGTCGACCATCCCGTCGAGGATGTCGTCGCGGCCCGCCACGTGGTTGTAGAGCGACATCGCCTCGGCGCCCAGCCGGGCGGCGAGCGCCCGCATCGTGACCCCGGGCTCCCCCTTCTCGTCGGCCAGCGCCACCGCGGCGGCGACAATCCGGGCGCGGCTGAGCGGCGCCCCTTGCCGCCCGGCGCGCCGGCCCTTACCGCGCTCGCTCATGGGCGTCTCCCTCCGACTACTACCGCCCCCGCTACTTACGGTGTAAGTTTAGCTTACTTACACCGTAAGTAAGATCAGAGGCGGGAGAACGGGCATGGCAACGAACCCGGTCCGGAAGGTCTGCGTCATCGGCGCCTCGGGGAAGCTCGGGCGCTACATGGTCCGGCACGCGCTGGACCGCGGCTACGCGGTCGTCGGCGTGTGCCGCGAACGCAGCGTCCCCAAGCTCGCCGCGTACGAGGGCGAGATCACGGTCGTCCCCGGCGCCACGAACGACCCCGACGTGATCCGGCGGGCGGTCGCCGGGTGCGACGGCGTGCTGACCGTCCTGGTCCCGTGGGGGGTGCGGCAGTACTCGTCGGGCACGGCGCAGGCGGTCCTCGACCACGCCGACCCCGGCGCGCGCCTGGTCTTCTCCTGCGGGTGGCACATCACCCGGGACGGCCTGGACCGCTACTCGCGGCTGTTCCGGGCGACCCTGAAGGTCACCGCCCGGCTGGCCCGCCTGGTGCGCGCCGTCGAGATCGACGACCAGGTCGAGGCGTGCCGGCGGATCTTCGCCAGCGACCGCAGGTGGACCGTCGTCCGGGGCAGCAGCCTCGAAGAGGGCGAGAGCCAGGGCCTGCCCGTGTGGAGCCGCCACGTCGGCGACCCCGTCCTGGCGAGCAACCGGACCCGGCGGGTCGACTTCGCCCTGTTCATGGTCGAGGCGCTCACCGACGACACGCTCGTCCACGAGGCCCCGGCGATCGTCGGGCGCCTGACGCCCAGCGCGCTGGCCCACGCCGGCCGGACCGACCCGCCCGCGCAGGGCACGGCCGCCCCTCGGCGGACACGCCCTGAGGAGGGCGCTCCGGGGTGACGGGATCGGCGGGCGGCCTCACCGCTGCTGCGCCGGCCGGCGCGGCGGAGGCCACAGGCGGTACTCGCAGGCCGTCCGCGAGCGGCCGTGCGGGCCCCGCTGGGCGCAGCCGCAGCGCCCGCGGAGCGGCGCCCGGCAGGGGCGTGGCCGCGAGCCCGGTACGGTCCGCGACCACGGCCCGGCGCCGCACCGGGCCGCGCGGGCAGCGGGCCGGCTAGCGGTCGGCGTTGGGGCCGTAGCGGGTGTCGTGGTCGTCCGGGTCGTCGGGGTCGGCGGTGTTGCCGATGGCGGCGGCGACCGGCGGCAGCACCATGGCGACCACGCACATGCCCACCGCCCACCCGGCCCCGAGCAGGTGGTAGACCGGCAGCGACCCGGCGAACAGCACCAGGCAGGTGCCCATCAGCCAGGCGTAGCGGCGGACCCGCCGTTTCATCCCTCCAGCGTAGCCGCCCCGGCGGCGGCCGGCCGGGGCGCCGGGAGCGGTGCGGCGGTGCGGCGGCCCGCGCGGGCCGCCGCACCC
>NZ_BCRK01000039.1 GCF_001552555.1 Nocardiopsis trehalosi NBRC 14201
GGCGGGCGCCCGCCGCACCGAATAGAGCCGGGTCTCACGCCGTCGGGACCACGACCCCCCGGGGCAGGTCCAGCCACTCCGCCATGTCCCGCAGTTCGGCCGTCAGCTCCTCGGCGGTCTCGGGCGGGGCAGACTCCTCGATGGTGGTCCGCTGCACCAGCAGGCGCCCGCCGGCCCGGTCGGCCTTCAGGTCGACGCGCGCCACCAGCCGGTCGCCCAGCAGGAACGGCAGCACGTAGTAGCCGTGCACCCGCTTCGCGGCGGGCACGTAGATCTCCAGCCGGTAGCGGAATCCGAACAGCGCCTCCGTGCGCGTGCGCTCCCACACCAGCGAGTCGAACGGGCTCAGCAGCGCCCGCGCCTCCACTCGGCGCGGAACCCGGGCGTCGCGGTGCAGGTACGCCGGCCGGTCCCACCCCTTCACGGACACCGGCACCAGTTCGCCGCTGTCGACCAGGTCGGCGATGGCCGTCCGCGCCTCGGCCGGGCGCAGCCGGAAGTAGTCGCGCAGGCAGAGTTCCGTGCCGATGCCGTGGGCCCGCGCCGCGATCGCCACCAGTTCGCGCCGGGCGTCGTCGGGATCGGGCGTGGGCGCGGCGGCGACCTCGGGTGGCAGCACGCGCTCGGTCAGGTCGTAGCGGCGCTCGAACTGGGCGGTGCGGCCGTCGGTCGTGATCTCGCCCGACCAGAACAGGAACTCCAGCGCCTTCTTCACCAGCGACCAGTTCCACCCCCAGTGGTCCTTGGTGCGCGGGGTGTCGTGCTCGATGGCCGCCTCGATCTCGCGGGTGGTGGCGGGGCCGCGCCGCTCGACCTCGGCGCGCACCAGGGCGACCAGGTCGGGCTGCTCGTCCGCGATCGCCCGCATCGCTCCCCACGCGTCGTTGCGGGCGCGCTCCATGCGCCACCGGAGCAGGCGGTGGGTCGCGGGCGGGATGAGGCTCGCCTCGTGTGCCCAGTACTCGACCAGCCGGCCGCCGCGCCGGGTGGCCGCCCGGTCGAGCAGGGCGGTGTCGTAGGCGCCCAACCGGGAGAACAGCGGGAGGTACTGGCTGCGCGACAGCACGTTCACGCTGTCGATCTGGATGATGCCGATCCGGTCGATGACCCGCTGGAGGTGGCGCGCGGTGGCCCGGGCGGAGGGGCGCCGGTCGGCGAAACCCTGCGCTGCCAGGGCGATCCGGCGCGCCTGCGCCGGGGTCAGCACGGCGTCGCGGCGGGGGTGGGGAGGCGGCGGGGCGGATTCGTACATGAGTTCTGACGATAGTGCGGGGGTGGGACACCGGGCAAAACCCGCCCGCCCGTCCCGCTCGCCCCGCACCCCGGCCACTTCCGCCCGCCCGCCCGCGCACACGTGGGCGGCCCCCCACCCCGCCCGCGTCGGGTGGCAGATGACCTGCTTCTCCCCGTCGACCATGCATCGCCGAGGTCGGTGAGGCGGGCGGTCGGATTCCCCGAGGAGCGCGTCCGTCCGCCTGCCGACGAACCACTGCTCGCCGTCGCGTGCGGCCCGCGTCGGCGCTTCTCGCCGCCGTTCAGCACGGACCCGTCCTCGGTCGGGAGGACCGTCCACGCCGTGGAGGGGCCAGGCGGTGAGGCAGACGTCTTCGCGTGCCATCTGCCGGTACCTGTAGCGCGCGTGGGGGCCGCTGAACTCGAAAGGGCCCTAGCGCTCCGGTGCCATGCCCGGTCGGTCGGGGCTTCGCATGTCAGGAGGACGTTCACATGGTCGATGCCGCCGCGCGTTCCGTTCGGGAGCGAGGGCGCCCCGCGACCGGCGGACCGCCGGCCGGGGCGGCCGGACGAGGTGACGCGGCGCTACATCGAGGGGCCGCCGCGTTCGGAGCGCTCGGGCCAGGACTTCCGTCCGGCCGTCAGGGAGGAGTGGAGCGACATCGGTTGCCACCTGCTCGCCGACGAGGACGGGGCCGCCTACGGCGGGCGCGGGGCCGGACCAGGGGGGCGCGCACGCCGCACCACGGACCACGGACCCACGGGCCACGGACCACCCAGGGAATCGGTGGGCCTGCCACATCGGCCTCGACGGTAGGGCGGCCACGGCGAGGCGCACGATCGTCGCTCCGCACGACGTGGCGCGCCACCGCTCGGGCCGCGCCCTCGCCCGCAAGGGCCACCGCGACATCGACAGGACGTCGTGAGCACGCCGTGCCCCGGCACGGACGACTCCACCCGCTCGGTGCGGATGGGTTCTGTGCGGCCCGGGGCAGGCCGTACGTGCAGCTCGGGTCCGGGGCCGCGCAGGCCGCTCGATCGGCGCGGCCGCCACGGCGGAGCGCACGACTGCGCGGTGCCCCGGGCACCCGCGCGTCGGCGTTCGAGGCCGGGAGGGCGCCCGCGACCGAGCGGGGCCCGGGTGGGCGCCCGCCCCGGGCCGGGACGGGCGGTGCCCACAAGGCGGACGTCCGGGAGGGAGCGGGCCCCGGCGTGGGCCGGGGCGCCCCGGCGGCGGTCAGCCGCCGTAGTTCTCCCGGATCCACTCCTCCCAGGCCTCGCGGATCTCCTCCTCGGTGAGCTCGTCCTGCTGCTCCGGCGCGGGAGCGGTCTCCTCCGCCGGAGGGGCCTCCTCCGGCTGGTCGGGCGGCGGCGAGGACGGCGGGGGCGGCGGCGCGACCGTGTCGGCCGGAATCTGCGCCGAGTCCTGCGGCTCGGTGGTCTCCCGGGGGGACGGCGAGGCCGGGATCGCGGGTTCCTCGGCCGACGGGGACGGGTCCTCCACCACCGACGAGTTCAGGTCCTCGGCCTCCGCCGGTCCCCTGTCGAGCATCGACGGGACGACCGCCGTCGCGCCGAGGCCCAGCGCGCACACCACGATCGCGCCCGCCGCCGCGAGCACCATCCGCTGCCGTCGGCGGCCGCGCGGCGCCGACGGCTCGGCGCCGGGACCGGGCACGATCTCCGCGCCGCCCGGGATGACGGGGCCGTCCCGTCCGTCCCCGCCGGACGCGGCGGTGGGCGGGGCGACGGGCTCGGGGCCGACGGCGGCCATGGTGGCGGTCGCGTCCCCTGGGACACCGGCGAAGGAGCCGGGGGTGTCGGGGCGCGGGCCGCTGAAGGGATTCGCGGAGGAGCCGGGGGCGTCGGCGCCCGGCGCGGCAGCGGCCGGCGGGGAGGGTGGCAGGGCGGACGGCACGGCGTCCATGGTCATGGTGGCGCCGCCTCCGGCGGAGGCGCCCCACGGGGCGGCGGCCGGGTCGGCGTCCGCCGCCACCGGGGCGCCCCCGGTCGCGGCGGGGGAGGTGCCGTCCCCGGAGTCCTCCACGGTGCCCGCACCGTGGAGGCCGGCGGGGGCCGGGTCGGCGGCGAGCCGCTCGGCGACGAACGCGGCGAAGCTGTCGGAGGCGTCGTCCCGGAACGCGGCAGCGGAGACGCCCGGCGCGACGCCGTCGTGCGCCGGGTCGCGGCCCTCCCAGCCGGGGACGCCGTCCCGCGTGGGGGAGGGCGCGTCCTGCGGTGCACCGTTCCACCACGCGGTGGCCGCCGACGCCGGTGACCCGTCCGGGGCCGGGTCGGCGCTCGCCGGGAACGGGTCGGTGGAGGCCGCCACCGTCGCCCCGGGGCCGCCGTCGGCGGCGGGGGAGTCCGCCTGACCGGGGGCAGGGACGCCACCGGAGAGATCCGGGTCGTCCTGCGGCACCGCGCCGCCCGTGTGAGCGGAGTCCGCCATCCCGCTGTTCCTCTCGTTCGTGTCGGTCGATGCGGAGAGGGCGGGGCCCGCTGCTGCGGCCGCGCCGGCCCCCTCGGGTTCGGGAATCCCGGGCCGGCCCCCGGAGCCGCCCGGCGCCGGGCGCGACTGCGGGCGCGTCCAGGCGTTCCAGTGGTCGTCGGCGGTGGGGGTGGCGCGGGGGGAGTCGACGGCGGCTTGCGGGCCGCCGTCCGGGGCCGTGCCGCGGGACGTCCAGGCGCTCCAGCGGCCACCGTCGGCGTGCGGCGCAGCGGGCGCCTCGGCCCGGACGGCCGGTTCGGCGGACGGCACCCCGCCGTCCGGCGCGTCGCCGGCCGGTGCACCGGTCTCGGGCGCGTCGCCGAAGGCTGCGGGCGTCTGCCACGCGGGGGCGGTGGCGAAGGCGTCCCACGCCGCCTCATCGACGGCCGGACGCTCGGAGCGCCTGGAAGATGCGTCCTCCCGCTCGGCGGCGGGCCGTGCGCCCGCGCCCGACGCCCGACGGCGGGTGGCGAAGGCGTCCCAGCGGCCGACGGCGGGGCTCGGCGGAGGCGCGGGCGCCTCGGCCGCCGGGGCGGGAGCATCGGCCTCGGCTGCGGGCCGGGGACTCGTCGCGAAGGCATCCCACGCGGCAGCAGGCGCGGCGGCGCCCGCCGAGGGGAACGGGCCGTCCGGTGCGGAGGCCAGGACGGAGCCGTCCGGCCGATCGGCCGGGGCATCCGCCGGAACGGGGGCGGCGGACGCGGCGCGGGCGTCGGCCTCGCCGACGGCGCGGAACGGCTCGGTCACGGGGTCCTGCGCTGCGGCGGTCGAAGGCGACCGCTCCCCCTCTGCGGAACCGTATGTCCCCGGTGCGGCGGGGCTCCGGCCGGTGCGGAGGGACGGCAGGGCCGGGAAGGGGTCGGTCAGCAGGTCGCCGCCCTTGGCGGCGCGGCCGCGCGTGGGGGAGGCGGCCACCGGCCCGGCGGAGTGCGTCGGAGTGGGGTTCGCAGGATCGGCGGGGCCGTGCGCCGGGGCGGTCGGCCCCGCATCGATCGGTGAGGGGGACGCAGCGGGGAAAGGGTCGGTCAGCGGGTCGCCACCGGTGCGGGTGGGGTGCGGCGATACGGCACCGGGTTTCGGGGCGGTGTTCGCGGGAGCGGTCGGGACAGGGTGCAAAGGGCCGGCCGCGTGGGCCGAGGCGGCCGGGCGCGCATGGGCGGGGGAGGGGGACAGAGTGGGGAAGGGGTCGGTCAGCGGGTCGCCGCCGATGGGAGTGGGGCGCTGTGGTGCGCCGGCCACTGGTGCGGCGGAGTGCGTCGGGGCGGGATGAGCAGGACCAGCGGGGTCGTGCGCGACCGCCGGTGTGGCGGAGGACTTCGGTACGGTGCTCGCGGTCGTGGCCGGGGTGTGCGCCGGGGCCGTGTCCCCTGAGTCGGCCGGGCCGTGTGTCCGTGCGCTCGGGGCGGCCGCCGTCGGGGCCACGGGGGACGGGTCGGTCAGCGGGTCGCCGCCGGTGGCGGCGTGGCGGCCGCCGGGTGCCGTCGTCCCGGAGCGGGCCGCGCTGAAGAACCCGGAGAAATCGACGTCATGGCCGTCCGCGCGGGTGCCGGGGGCGTCAGGACCCGTGCGCCACGGGACCGGCGGGGCGGGCGGGACCGGCGGGGCGGACGTCGGCGGTGGCGCCGGAACGCCGCCGGTGGCGGGGAACGGTTCCGTCGTCGGTCCGAGGGGGGCCGCGTGGTGGGCGCCGTTGTCGAGCGGGGTGGCCCGGTGGGCGCCGCTCTCCCGGGGCGGCGCGGGGGCGGACGGGTCGGTGGCCGTGCCCGTGGAGGCCGGTGCGGACGCGGCGTCCCCCGTCGGCGCGGCGGGTCCGGGGGACCGGCCGGTGGAGGCCGCCCCGGGGACGGCGAAGGGCTCGGTCGCCGGGTCGTCGGCGCGGTGCGGCGCGGGGGCCCGGTCGGTGGTGGAGGGGGTGTGGGGTGAGGTCATGCGAGCGTGGCGTCCCTTGGCCGCCGGAACGGCGGTGGTCGCGGATCGCGCGGCGCCGGGCGCGGTCGGGTCGTCGGCGGGGGAGGCCGTCGCGGCCGTGCCCGCGGAGGCGGGGTCCGGAGCGGTTGCGGTCGTGGCACGGGTACGTGCGTGGCGCCCCCGAGACGGGACGGGCGCGCGTGCGGTGGAGTCGGCCCGCTGCGGTGTCGGGGCGGGGGCGTGCGGCATCGTCGCGTCCGGGCCGTCGTTCGTGGGGTCGCCGTCGGACGGGGCGGTGGGAGGCACGGGGGTCTCCTTGAGCAGGAGGTGTACGGATGCGTGGCGCCCACGGGGGTCTCCCGGTGGGGTGGGCGCGCGGGGCGCGCCGGGCGCATGGCGCAGCGTGATCCACGAAATACTAATGGTGGGCGATTGCCGCGAACAACCCTTTCGCCCCTTTGTCACACCAGGGCCAGAGGTCCCGAACTCCCCTTCCGCCCCGCCGATTCCCGATGATCGTGACGTCAAAGGGGGTATGGGAACGCTTCCACGCTCCGATCACGGCAAGATCAACGAGGCGGGGCGGTTTCCGGGCAGGCGGAGTCGCCCCTGGCGGCGGCTAGGGGCCGGTGACCGACGTGGGCGTTCCATCCTCCCCGCCGGTGATGGTGAACCCCCGCGCGAGGCCGGTCCGGTGCATGTCGTGCAGCTCCTCGCGGCCGACCTCCGTGCCCACACCGAGGGGGCCGTCGCCCGAGTCGCCCCACAGGGCGTCTCCGTCCCTGCTCGGCCCGAATCCGTACTCCGTCTCGATGTTGAGGCCGCTCTCCACCTCATAGGTCCACTCGCCGCCGGGCTCCTGGGGCGGGACGACGCGGGCCGTGCCGTGCACGTTGTACTGCCAGTCCCCCAGGGTGTCGCGCCAGATCGGGTCCTCGTAGGCGAACCCGGTGCCGTCCTCGCCGGGGCCGAAGGTCCGCCACGGGGCGTTCACCGGGAAGGTGACGGAGTCGCCCAGTTCGTCGCGGGGGATTCTCTTGGCCTCGGCGATCGCCTGGCGCCCGATCTCGTGCTGCGCCGCGGTGACCGCCTCCTGGAACTCCGGTACGTCCTCCAGCAGGCGGTCGGTGTCGATCGCCATGGTCCGGCCATCGCCGTCCAGGTAGCGGCGCAACGCCTCGGCGGCGATGTCGTTCGGCCGCGGCGCCTCGTCGTCGACCCACTCCCGGACATCGTCGTGGGCGCCCTCGATCTCGTGCTCCAGGCACAGGGTCCAGAAGTCGCACCCGGAGACGTCGCCCAGGTCGGCACCGGCGTGTTCGCGGTCGGCGGTCTCGGCGACCGACTCCTCCGGATACCCGTTGGGCAGGAACATGGCGCTCTCCAGTGGCACGGTGGGCGAGCACAACGGTGCGCACAGCGCCGTATCGGTGGGCAGGGTGTCCCACTCGGGCCGGATTTCGGGGTCGACGGCGGGGTCGACGGCGGGCGCCGGTGCGTCCGCCTCGCCGGTCGGACGGTCCGGGGCGTCCGACCCGGTCGGCGCGCCGGCGGACGCGGGGCCGGTGCCGTCGGCGTCCGCGCACGCGTCGTCGGCGGGGACCGCGCACACCGCGTCGCCGATCAGCCCGGAGACGCGCTCGGGCACCCCGGTGGAGGCGACCACCGTCCCGGCGACCGCGGCGACCAGCAGGATGACCGCGCCGTACTCCGCCGTCCCCGCACCGAGGTCGGCGGACCGCCGCAGGGCGTACGGGGCGGTCGGACGCGGCGCACGGAGAAAGCGGGACACGGCGGCTCCAGGGAAGGGGAGGAAGATCGCTGGGAGCCTAGGGCCGGCGCCGTTCCGGCGTCGTGAGCCCTGGGGCCCCACCTCGGGCCCGCATGCCCGGCCGTGGGCCTATCCCGGGCCCGGCACACCCGGACCCCGTTCGGGCCGGCGGCGCGGACCCGGGCCCCAGCGCGGCGGCGCCGGGACCGTGTGGTGACGGGCCCCGCGCCGCCCGGCAACGCGCCCGCGGGTACCGAAGTGCTCCCGCATCGGCCCGTTGCCGGGCGGTGTCGGCGCGGACCGGCGCCGGGCGCGGCTACGCCTGGCGGGTGAGGGCGTGGGCGATGGTGCGGGCGGCGGTGGGGAAGGCACCGGGGTCGGGGCCCGAGTAGTTCAACCGGAGGTAGGCGCCGGCGGGTTCGGCGGGGAACCACTCGTCGCCGGGGGCGACCAGCACCCCGTCGGCCTCGCAGTCCCGCACCAGGGTCGGCAGGTCGGTGGTGTCGGGCAGGCGCGCCCACAGGTGCAATCCGCCCTGCGGCACGGCGTCGAGGCGGGCGGCGGGCGCGTGCTCGCGCAGCGCGGCGGCGAGCAGGTCCCGGCGGGCGGCCAGCTGCCGGCGCAGGCCGCGCAGGTGGGTGCGCCAGGCGGGCTGGGTGACGACGTCGAGCGCGGCGGCCTGGAGCACCCCGCTCACGTACAGCGACTCGGCCCGCACGTCGCCGAGCAGCCGCTCCCGCACCGGGCCGCGCGCGACGACCCCGGCGACGCGGACCGCCGGGGACACGCTCTTGGTCAGCGACCGCAGGTAGACCACGTGCCCGCTGTCGTCGCGCGCGGCGATCGGCACCGGATCGGCGGTGATGCCGAAGTCGTGCGCCCAGTCGTCCTCGACCAGGAACGCGCCGTACTCCCGGACGACGCCGAGCACCCGCTCGGCGAGCCCGGCCGGCCATAGGGCGCCGGTGGGGTTGGCGAAGTTCGGCTGGGCGTAGAACACGCGCGCCCCGGTCCGCTCGAAGGCCCGCGCGAGGTCGTCGGGGTCGGGCCCGCGCGGCCCGCTGGGGACGGGCTCCAGCCGCACCCCCGCCTGCGCGGCGGCGAGCATCACCCCCCAGTAGGTCGGCGACTCCACCAGCAGGGGGCGCCCCGCGCCGACGAGGGCCCGGCAGACCGCGCCGAGGCCGCTCTGGCTGCCGGGCAGGACGACCACGTCGCCCGGCGCGGGCGGGGCGACTCCGGTCGGCGTCGCGGCGCCGAGTTCGGCCGCGAACCACGCCTGGAGCTCCGGCAGCCCCGCCGTCGGCGGGCGGGCGACGGCCGGCCCGCCCCGGGACGCGCGGGCGAACGCGGCCCGGACCAGGCGCTCCGGCAGCAGCTCCCGGTCCGGGTAGCCCGAGTGCAGGGCGACGACGTCGTTCGGCGCGCTGCGCAGCGCGGCGGACGGCCGCGGCGCGCGGCTCGGCGCCGCACCGAGCGCCGCGGTCTGCCACCCGTGGTCGTGCGCGCGGGCGGTGCGGACCGCGCGGACGAAGGTGCCCACACCGGGCCGGGCCTCCACCGCCCCCTGGGCGGCCAGGGTGCGGAGCGCCTTCTGCACCGTGACCGGGCTCGCCCCGTACTCGGCGACCAGCGCCCGGGTCGACGGCAGGCGTGTGCCCGGCGCCGCGGTCGCGATCCATGCGCGGAGCCCGGCGACGATACGCGCGCTGCTATCGTTGGTCATGTCGAACAAGAGTAGCGCTATCCATTCCATGGCGCCGGTGCTATCCCCGTCCGCCCGGGCCGGCCTCGGGTGGGGCCTCGTCGGGATCGCGGCGTTCTCCCTCACCGTCCCGTTCACCCGGTCCGCCGTCGACGGCGGGGCCATGTCGCCGCTGTTCGTCGGCTGCGGCCGCGCGGTGGTCGCCGCCCTGCTCGCCGCCGCCGCGCTGGCGCTCACCCGGCAGCGCCCGCCGCGCGGCACCCAGTGGCTCCGCCTGGCCGTCGTCGCGGCCGGGGTGGTCGTCGGCTTCCCGGTGCTGACCTCCTTCGCGCTCACCACCGCCTCGGCCGGCCACAGCGCCGTCGTCATCGCGCTGCTGCCGGCCGCGACCGCGGTGGCCGCCGTGCTCCGCGCGCACGAGCGCCCCCCGCTCGCGTTCTGGGCGGCGGCCGCCGCCGGCGCCGCCGCGGCCGTCGGGTTCGCGTGGGCGCAGGGCGGCGGTCCCGGCGGGGCGCACTGGACCGACCTGCTGCTGCTCGGCGCCGTCGTGGCGGCCGCGGTCGGGTACGCGGAGGGCGGGCTCCTCGCCCGCGATCTGGGCGCCTGGCAGACCATCTCGTGGGCGCTGGTGCTGTCCGCCCCGCTGATGGCCGCCCTCACGGGCGCCGCGGTGCTCCGGCAGCCCCCGGGCGGCGGCCCGGCCGAGTGGGCCGCGTTCGCCTACCTGGGCGTGGTCAGCATGTTCCTCGGCTTCTTCGCCTGGTACCGGGGGCTCGCCATCGGGCCCATGGCGCGGGTCGGCCAGATCCAGCTCGTCCAGCCGGTGCTGACCATCGGCTGGGCGGCGCTGCTCCTGCGCGAACCCCTCACCTGGCCGACCGTCCTCGGCGGCGGCGCCGTGATCGCCTGCGCGGCCCTCGCCGTGCGCACCCGGCCGCGCCGCACCGGGGCCGCCGCACGCGGCGACCGGCCCCGCTGACGCCGCGTCGGCGCGGCGGGACCCGTCCCACTCCGGGCGCCGGGCGGTCCGCACCTGGTTACAGTGACGCCCCATGGACACGTTTCAAACGTTCGCGACAGCCACTGCGGCCATCGCCGCAGTCACCTTCGGCCCCGCCGGCATCGACAAGCTCGACAAGATCAAGGGGTTCATGGGCAACCTCGGCCGGCAGCTCAACTACCTGGTCATGGAGCACGCACGCGACAGGCGGGAGGCCGGTGACCGGGCCCTCCGGACGGAGCAGCAGATGCAGGACGCCCAGCTGACCGCGAACGCGATCAAGCGTGCCGTCGGCGGCGTCCAGCGGACCTCCGACGAGACCGCGCGGCGCCTGGACCGCATCGAGCGGACCCACTCCGTCGCCGAGGCGATGCGCGCCACCCGGACGCCCGCGCGCGGCGCCGGGAAGCACACGGTGCGCGCCCTCCACCGCCGCACCGCGCGGGAGGGCGCCCGCCCGAAGCGCGACGGGCGCCCCGCCTGACGCCGCGGCGGCCGGCCCCCCGGCCGCGCGCTCACGCCGGGTCCCGGTCCTCCGGAGGGCGGGCCGGGATGCGGACGGTCACCGTGGTGCCCGCCCCGGGGGTGGAGGCGAGGTCGACGCGCCCGCCGTGCGCCGCCGCGATCGCGTGCACGATGGCCAGCCCCAGCCCGCTGCCGGCGCCGGGGGCGCGCGTGCCGCGGTAGAACCGGTCGAACGCCCGCCGCAGATCCTCCGGCGACATCCCCGGCCCGTCGTCCGCCACCTCCAGCACGGCGGTGTCGCCGTCGGCCGACAGCCGCACCCGCGCCGACACGCCCTCCGGGGTGTGCTCGCCGACGTTGGCCAGCAGGTTCGCCAGGATCTGCCGGACCCGCGCCTCGTCGGCCCGCACGGTCAGGCTCTCGGGCGCGTCGAGGGCGATCGGCCGCGCCGGGTCGACGGCGCGCGCGTCGGCCACCATCTCGCGGACGACCTCGGCGAGGTCGGTGGCGCCCAGCTGGAGCGACCCGTGCCGGTCCAGGCGGGCGAGTTCGAGGAGTTCGGCCACGAGCCGGCTCATGCGCTCGGCCTCGTTCTCGATGCGCCGCATCGCCCCGGGCAGCTCCTCGTCGGGGATGGCGCCCTGCCGGTACAGCTCCGCGTACCCGCGGATGGTGGTCAGCGGGGTGCGCAGCTCGTGGGAGGCGTCGGCGGCGAACGCGCGCACCCGCTCCTCCGACTCGCGCTGCGCGTCGAACGCGTCCTCGATGCGCCGCAGCATGGTGTTGATGGCCGACGCCAGCCGCCCCACCTCGCTGTGCGACTCCGACCCCGGCATGCGCACCGACATGTCGGTGCCGACGCTGATCCGGTTGGCCGCGGTCGCCATGCGCCCCAGCGGTTCGAGCCCGCGCACGATGAGCCACCGCCCGGCCAGCGCCAGCCCGCCGAGCAGCAGCCCGGCGGTGATGGTCTGGGTGAGCACGAGCTGCCAGGTGTACTGCTCGCGGTCGACGGTCGGCACCCCGGTGACCATGATCCCCTCGGGGCGCATCCGCACGGTCGTGCGGTGCGGGGAGACGCCGTCGTCGCCGCCGTCGATCTCGAAGATCTCCCGGGTCCGCCCGTACGCCTCCAGGGTGTCGGTGGGCAGCGCGGTGAGCCGGTCGAGGACGACGTCCTCGCGCTCGGTGTCGCCGTACACCTGGGTGACCTCGCCGGTGGCCGGGTCGATCACCACGACGAAGTACGGCGACGGGCTCGGCGCGTCGATGCCGACCGGCGGGGTGTCGTTGTCGAGCCGCACCATCGCCCGCTCCGCGGCGAGCACGAGCTGGGCGTCGATGCGGTCGGTGATGAACGCGCGCAGGGTCAGGAACCCCACCACGCAGGTGACCAGCAGCCCGGCCCCGGTGACCGAGAGCAGGCCGACGAGGAGCCGCGACCGCAGCCGTCCGTGCAGCATCGGCTAGGCGGCGGGGTCGGGCACGCGCAGCGCGTACCCCACGCCCCGCTGCGTGTGGATCAGGGCGGGGCCCAGCGGGTCGAGCTTGCGCCGCAGGTAGCTGACGTAGGTCTCGACGATCTGCGACTGCCCCGCGTAGTCCCACCCCCACACGTTCTCCAGCAGCTGGGCGCGGGTGAGCACCTGCCCGGCGTTGCCCATGAGGTAGGCCAGCAGGCGGAACTCGGTGGGCGACAGCTCGATGGGCACCCCGGCGCGCCGCACCGTCCAGGTGCGCTCGTTGAGTTCGAGGTCGGCGACGCGCAGCACGCCGTCGTCGCCCCGCCCGGTCTCGGGTGCCGGGTCGTCGCGGCGGGTGCGGCGCAGCAGCGCCCGGATGCGGGCGATCAGCGCCTCGACGGAGAACGGCTTGGTGACGTAGTCGTCGCCGCCCAGGGACAGGCCGGTGACGGTGTCGGAGGGGGTGTCGCGGGCGGTGAGGTAGATGACGGGGACGTCGTCGCCCGCGTCGCGCAGCCGCCGGCACACGTCGAAGCCGGTGACGTCGGGCAGCAGCACGTCGAGCAGGATGAGGTCGGGGTGGCGGTCGCGCGCCAGGTCCAGCCCCTCGCCTCCGGTCTCGGCGGTGGTGACGGTGAAGCCGTGGAACCGCAGCGCGGCCTGCACCAGGTCGCGGATGTTGGGCTCGTCGTCGATCACGAGCACGTGCGGACGTGTCGCGGTCTCGGTCATGTCTCACCTCGGTCGGACTCCCAGGGGGCGATCTGGGCGCCTTCCATGATGCCGCAGGCCCGGCCCCCGCCGCGGCGGCGGGCGCGGCCCGGCGCCGCGCGCCGGGCCCGTTCCGGGGGGCGGCGGAGCGCGCCCGCCCACCGCCCCCGGGGACACCGGGACGCCCCGCGGCCCGGCGCGGCGGACGGTGCCGAACGGGGTCCGGACCGCCCCCACCCCGGATGCGGCCCGGACGCGCACGCGGGCGGCGGCCCCCGCGCGGCGGCGGCCGGCCGCCCGAGAGCGACCCGGGGCCCACCCTGCCGGGCGCGGCTGGGACGATGCCGAGCGGCCGCTGGGAACTTGCTGAGTGCGGACATCCCGGGCGAGTCGGGCCCCCGGGGCGGGGCGGTCCGGCGCCGATCCCGGGGACGGGTGAACCGGACGGCGCCCCCGCCCGTCGGAGAGAGCGGGGCGCGAGCCCGGCCGGGCGCCGGGCGGACGCCGAGAGGTCTCGGTGCGGAGGACGGCCGCACCGAGACCTCGTCCGCGGGCGGCCCCGGCGGTGCGCCGCCGCGCCCCCGCCGGGGCCGCTAGCCTGGCGGATGTGCGAATTGCAACGTGGAACGTGAACAGCGTCCGGGCCCGCGTGGACCGCATCGCGGCCTGGGTGGCGCGCAGCGATGTCGACGTCGTCGCCATCCAGGAAACGAAGTGCCGCGACGACCAGTTCCCCTGGGAGGCGTTCACCGGTCTCGGCTACGAGGTCGCCCACCACGGCCTGTCGCAGTGGAACGGGGTGGCCATCCTGTCGCGGGTCGGCCTCGAAGGGGTCCGGGTGGGCTTCCCCGAGCAGCCCGGGTGGGGCGACCCCGAGGCCGCCGAGGCGCGCGCCATCGGCGCCGTGTGCGGCGGCGTCGAGGTGTGGAGCCTGTACGTGCCCAACGGTCGCGAACTGGACGACCCGCACCTGGCCTACAAGCTGCGGTGGCTCGACCGGCTGCGCGCGTTCGGCGCCGACCGCCTGGCCGCCGACCCCGGCGCGCAGCTTGCCTTCTGCGGCGATTTCAACGTGGCGCCGCAGGACGACGACGTGTGGGACATGGCGGCCTTCGAGGGCAAGACCCACGTCTCCGCCGAGGAGCGCGCGGCGTTCGCCGGCGTGGTCGACGCCGGGTTCACCGACGTCGCCCGCGCCCACACCCCCGGCCCCGGCGTGTACACGTTCTGGGACTACAAGCAGCTGTCCTTCCCCAAGCGCAAGGGCATGCGGATCGACTTCGTGCTCGCCTCGCCCGCGCTGGCCGGCCGGGTGACCGGCGCCATGGTCGACCGCGAGGAGCGCAAGGGCAAGGGCGCCTCCGACCACGCCCCGGTGATCGTCGACCTCGACGGCGCCCCCGCGCCGGCCCCCGACGCCCCGTAGCCGGCCCGCCGCCACCGCCCGCCCGGCCCTCCGCCGGGCGGGCGGTCGGGGCCCGCCCGCGCCCACCTCGGTAATCTCGGCACCGTGACTTCGACAACGGCGCCGCGCATCGCGGTATTCGGCAGCATCAACATGGACCTCGTCGCCTATGTCGACGCCGCCCCGGCCAGCGGGGAGACCGTCGCCGGGACCGGCTTCGCGCAGGTGCCCGGCGGCAAGGGGGCCAACCAGGCCGTGGCGGCCGCGCGGGCGGGCGGCGACGTCGTGTTCCTCGGCGCCGTGGGCGACGACGCGTTCGGCACCCAGCTCCGCACCAACCTGGTCGACTCCGGGGTGGAGGTGTCGGGGCTGCGCACGGTGCCGGGGCCCAGCGGGGTGGCGCACATCGTGGTGGAGGGCAGCGGGGCGAACTCCATCATCATCGTCGCGGGCGCCAACGCCGCCATGACCGGTGTCGGCGACGCCGACCGCCGCCTGCTGGCGGGCAGCGCCGCGCTGCTGCTCCAGTTGGAGCTGCCCATGGAGGGGGTCGTGGCGGCCGCGCGGGCCGGCCGCGAGGCCGGGGTGCCGACCGTCCTCACCCCCGCCCCCGCCCGCGACCTGCCCGACGAGCTGGTCGAACTGGTCGACCTGATGGTGCCCAACCAGCACGAGGCCGCCGCGATCACCGGCGAGGCCGACCCGCGCACGGCGCTCGCCGCGCTGCTGCGCCGCGTGCCCGAGGCCATCGTCACCCTGGGCGAGGACGGCTCGCTGTACGGGCGGCGCGGCGCCGACCCGCTGCACGTGCCCGCGCGGACCGTGCGGGCGGTCGACACCACGGCGGCGGGCGACACCTTCTGCGGCGCGTTCGCCGTGGCCCGCGCCGAGGGGCGGGCGCCGCAGGACGCGCTCCGGTTCGCGTCGGCCGCCTCGGCGCTGTCGGTGCAGCGGCGCGGCGCCAGCACCTCCATGCCGGAGCGCAGCGAGATCGAGGGCTTCGTCGCGCGCGGGTGACCGGGGGCGGGGCGCCCGTAGCAGAGGCGGGCGCCCGACCCGGGGGTGGGCGAAGCGGACACGCCCGCCCATTTGACACGTCGGGGGCGGGGGGTATGGGGTAAGCGGTCACGGTCCAGCGGGCCGGGCGGCACCGGCGCGCGGTCCCGCCCGCGCGACCCCTCCCACCCCCCGAAGAGAACGCGACTCCTGTGATGCCTGACGATCCCTCCGACGACGAGCCGCGCGTGCGGCGGGGCGGCCCCGGGGCCGAGGACGCCGGCGGCGCGCCGGCGGACGGCGACGGGCCGTCCCGGGTCGAGCGCCGCAACGAGGAGCGCCGGCGGCGCCGGGCCCGGCTGACGCTGATCGCTGTGGCCTGCGCGGGGGCGGTCGCGGCGGTCGCGGTCGTGGTCGCCTCCCTGGGCCGGGGCGAGGAGGCGCCGTTCCAGGCGGCGCCGCGCCCCGATGTCCCCTCGGTGGAGTCGGCGGCCCCGGAGGCGTCGGAGTCCGCGCGCCCGCCCTCCCCGTCGCCCAGCCCGGTGGCGGCGCCGTCGGCGTCGCCCTCGCCCTCGGCCGCGGTGCCGTCGCCCTCGCCGTCCCCGCGCGCCGAGGAGCCCGACGAGCAGCCCGCCGACGCCGAGCCGGAGCGGCCCGACCCCGAGCCCGCCGACCCGGAGCCGCAGGACCCGCCGCCCGGAGGCGGGCAGCCCGACCCCGGGCCGACGACCGTCCCGCCGTCGCCCGAACCGCCGGAGACCGACGACCCGGAGGAGCCCGAGGACCCCGGCGGCGGCTGCTCGCCGTGGTGGCCCTGGTGCTGACCGCCCGCTGAGCGCCGGGCGCCGCTGAGCGCCGGGCCCGCGCTGACCGGTTCCGGCCAGCCCCCGGAGGACCGGCGGTGCGCCCGCCCGCGGCCGCGGGCGGCGCCCCACCACGGCGGAACCGCTGCACGGAAGGGACTTCCGGGCCCACCGGGGTGTCGTATGCGTCACACGCCGCAGTCCGGAATGCCTGCCGTTAAGGCTTTACGGACGAAAGACCGATCGGCGGTGGGGTGTCAGTGAACGGCGGGTTATCTACAGTTCGGTGCTAGACGTGTCCGCCGCGACCCCACGAGCGCGGCGCGGCCCGCCCGTCCGACGGCTCGGCCCGCCCGCACCGCCTCCCCCCGGTGCCGCGCGGCCGGGCGACCCCACCGAGTAGTCAGCGATCCCCATGAGCGGTGAGCAGCGGCGGCCGGAAGGCCAGACCCGGAGCGCGCGGCGCAGGCAGGAGCGCCTGCGCAAACGCAGGCGCACCATCGTGATGGGCACGGTCCTGTCCGTGCTCGTCATCGCCGGCGGCGTCACCCTGGTCGGCATGAGCCTGGCCGGCAGCGGGGCGGACGTCCAGGTCGACGAACCGCCGCCCGCCGACTACGGGGCGACGTCGACCGGCCCCACCGGCGGGCCCTCGCCCAGCCCGGAGGGCGCGGCCACCGGCGGCGCCGAGACCCGGCCGAGCGCGACCCCGGGCGGTACCGGGGCCGGGGCCGACGGCGGCTCCGGCGCGCAGGAGTCCGGCGACGAGCCAGGGGGACGCCCCGACGGCGGCGACGACGAGGACGGCGGCGACGGGCGCCCCGACCGCCCCGACCGGCCCGACCGCCCGGACCGGCCCGACGACCCGGACCCCACCGAGTCGGAGGACCCCGAACCCCCGACGCCCAGCGAGCCGCCCGACCCCTCCCCGAGCGACGACGGCCGGCCGCCCGGCGGCCCGCGCGGCCAGACCCCGTCCTGACGCCCCCGCGTCCGCCGGGACCCCCGGGAGCGCCGGAAGCGCCGGGGGCGCCCCCGGAAACGCGGCGGGGGCGCCCCCG
The DNA here is from genome assembly GCF_001552555.1 of Nocardiopsis trehalosi NBRC 14201. Lineage (GTDB taxonomy): Bacteria > Actinomycetota > Actinomycetes > Streptosporangiales > Streptosporangiaceae > Nocardiopsis_B > Nocardiopsis_B trehalosi. The sequence continues at coordinate 17,013 of NZ_BCRK01000039.1, forward strand.
AAGGGACGCCCCCGCACCGCGCGGTCGGCCTACATCTGCTCGGGCGCGCGCACGCCCAGCACGCCGAGCCCCCGCACCAGGACGTTCAGCGTCGCCGCGGTCAGCGCCAGCCGCGACGCGCGGACCGCGTCGTCGTCGGCCTTGAGCACCGGGCACTGCTCGTAGAACGAGGTGAACGCCTGCGCCAGGTCGAACAGGTAGGCGCACAGCCGGTGCGGTTCCAGCGTCTCGCCGACCTTGGCCACGGTCGGGCCGAACCCCAGCAGGGTCAGCGCCAGCGCCCGCTCGGCGGGCTCGGTGACCGCGATCGGCCCGGTGGCGTCCTCGGGGGCCAGCCCGCCCTTGCGGAAGATCGACCGGATGCGCGCGGTGGCGTACTGGAGGTAGGGGCCGGTGTTGCCGTTGAGCGCCAGCATGCGGTCGAAGTCGAACACGTACTCGGTGTCGTGCGCCACCGACAGGTCGGCGTACTTCACGGCGCCGATGCCGACCTCGCGGGCGATCGCGGCGCGCGTGGCGTCGTCCAGGTCGGGCCGGTTCTCGGCGACGACCTTGGTGGCGCGCTCGACCGCCTCGTCCAGCAGCGCCATCAGCCGGATGGACCGCCCGCTGCGGGTGCGCAGGATCTTGCCGTCCTCGCCGAGGACGTTGCCGATCTGCACGTGCACGGTCTCGACGTCCTCGGGCAGCCAGCCCGCCCGGCGCGCGGTCTCCCACACCATGCGGAAGTGCATGGCCTGCGGGGCGCCCACCACGTACACGATGCGGTCGGCGTGCAGCTCCTCGACCCGGCGCCGGACGGTGGCGAGGTCGGTCGTGCCGTAGTTGTAGCCGCCGTCGCTCTTGCGGATGATCAGCGGGACGGGCTTGCCCTCGCGGCCGGTGAAGCCGTCGAGGAACACGCACAGCGCGCCCTCGCTGACCTCGGCGATGCCCTTCGCGCTCAGCTCGTCGCAGATGCCGGCGAGCGCGTCGTTGTAGGTGCTCTCGCCGGCGAGGTCGGCGTCGGTGAGCGTGACGTCGAGCGTGGCGTAGACCCGGTTGAAGTAGACCTTCGACAGGTCGACCAGTTCGCGCCAGTGCCGCAGCGTGTCGGGGTCGCCGGCCTGGAGGGCGACCACCCGGCGGCGGGCGCGGCCCGCGAAGTCCTCCGAGGCGTCGAACTTCTCGCGCGCCGCCTGGTAGAACGCGTTCGGGTCGGTCTTGACGAGGTCGGCTTCGGGGGAGTCGGCCCCCACCTCCAGCAGGTGCTCGATGAGCATGCCGAACGGGGTGCCCCAGTCACCGATGTGGTTCTGCCGGATGACGTTGTGCCCCAGGAACTCCAGGGTGCGCGCCAGCGCGTCGCCGACCACGGTCGTGCGCAGGTGGCCGACGTGCATCTCCTTGGCGACGTTGGGCGCCGAGTAGTCGATGGGGATGTTCTGCCGGGGCGGCTCGGGCGTCCCGAGCCGGGGGTCGGCCAGCACGTCCTGCGCCCGGTCGGCGATCCAGTCGTCGCGCAGGGTCAGGTTGATGAACCCGGGGCCGCTGATGCCGACCTCGCGGCAGACGTCGTCCACCTCCAGGCGCGCGACGACGTCGGCGGCGACGTCGCGCGGCTTTCGGCCGAGCCGCTTGGCCAGCGCCAGAGCGGCGTTGGCCTGGTAGTCGGCGAACTGGGAGGGGCGGATGACGGGGTCGGTCGCGGCGTATTCGGCACCGAGGGCGGCGCCGAGCGCGGACTGGACCCGTTGCGTGAGGACTTCCTGCGGGTCGGCCATGCGCTCAGCCTACCGACACCGCCCCACCGGCACCGCCTGAGCTGCGCGGACGCCGGGCGGCGCCCGCCCGGAGGCGGGGCGGCGGGTGGGGCGGCCGGGGCGCGTGCGCCTCAGGGGGAACGTCCGGTGGGCGGACCCGGGGCGCGGCGGGCCGCTCGCCTCGGACCGTGGGCGGAGGGAGCGGACCGGACGCCGGCCCGATGTGCCGGGGCGGGCGGATGCGCGAGCGTGTGCGGACCCGACCGAGGAGGCGCCCATGCCCCGCCCGCCCGTACGGCTTTTCCACTCGCGTAGACCCGGTGCGACGGCCGCCCTGCCGCTCGCGGTCACCACCGCCCTCACCACCGTCCTCGTCCCGCTCGCGGCGACGGCGGCCGCCGCCGAGGAGCCGTCCGCCGCAGCGGGCGGCCGACTCGACTGGGGCGACTGCCCCGAGGGCGACTACGGGGCCGGCATGGAGTGCGCCGAGCTCCGCGTCCCCGTCGACCACGCCGACCCGCGCGGCCGGCACATCACGCTGACCCTCGGCCGGCTCCCGCACACCGAAGAGGGCCGCGCCGAGGGTTCGGTGCTGGTCAACCCCGGAGGGCCCATGGGATTCGGCATCGAGTACCTCGGCACCCTCGGCGCGCCCTTCGCCGGGCTGCGCGAGCACATGGACGTCGTCACCTGGGACCTGCGCGGCGACCCCGGCGGGTTCGGCGGGTTCAGCACCCCGATCGACTGCGAATGGGACTACGTGCGCAGCCCCGCGCTCCCCGCCGACCAGGCGGCGTTCGACGACCTGGCGGCCGCCAACCGGGAGACCGCCGACGCCTGCCGCGCCGCCGACCCCGAGCTGTTCGACCACATGGGCTCCGCCGACCACGCCCGCGACCTGGAGGCCGTCCGCCGGGCGCTGGGGGAGCGGCGGCTCAACCTGCACATGACCTCCTACGGCGGCACCATCGGGCAGACCTACGCCCGCCTGTTCCCGGAGCGGGTGCGCACCCTCTACCTGGACGGGGTCGCCGACCACACCGAGGCGGGCGACGCGGTCTACGAGGGCTTCGCCGCCGACGGCGACGAGGCGTTCGGGCGGTTCACCGACTGGTGCGCCGAGGACGCGTCGTGCGCGCTGCACGGGCGGGACGTGCCCGCGCTGTGGCGGGAGCTGATCGACGCCGCCGACAGCGAACCCATCCCCGCGCCCGTCGCGGACGTCGACTACACCGGGCGCGACATCCAGCACGCGGCCGTGGGCGTCCTGTTCCGCTCCACCCCCGGGCCGGAGTGGGCGGGCGTCGCCCAGGCCATCGCGGACGGGCTGGAGGGGGACGCCTCCGGCTTCGTCACCGACCCCGAACGCCCGTTCGCCGGATTCCCCATGCCCGGGGTCGTGGAGTGCCTGGACTGGGAGTACCCCGCCGACCACGCCGAGGCCGCGGCGACCGCCGAACGGATCGAGGAGGCCGCCCCGCTGACCGGCGGCCGGCTCCAGATGTACGGCAACATCCTGTCCTGCGCCGGCTGGCCGACCCCGGTCAGCAACCCGCCCGGTCCGCTCCCCGCTGAGGTGCCGCCGATGCTCGGGGCGGGCAGCTGGTCCGACGGCGGGTCGACGGCGCGCGCCGTCGACGCGGTCGAGGGCGGCGTCACCATCCGCCGCGACGGCCCCGGCCACGGCCTCTACTGGATGGGCGACGCCTGCGTCATCGCCCACGCCGACCACTACCTCCGCACCACCGAACTCCCCCCGGCCGACACCATCTGCTGACCCGGCCCCCGCCCCGGCACCACCCCGGCGCCGGGGCCACTCGGCGGCCGCCACGGCGCCGCATCCCCAGCGGGCCGCCACCCCCTCCCCACGGCGGCCCGCTGCGGGGGCGGGGCGCCCCCGCAGCGGGGCCGCCTCGGGGCCGTCCCGGCGTGATGCGCCGGCGTTCCGCCCGTCCCGTCGTCCTCCGGGGGCGTCCACATTGGAGCGATGGACCGCCACCCCCTTCCGCCGGGTGGCGGTAGGGGCGCCCCAACGCGGCCCGCTTCCGGCCTGCCGTGGGGTCGCGCCGCCGTCCGTGTGCCGCGCCGCACCAGCGCGTCCCGCCTCGGGGCCGTCCCGGCGTGATGCGCCGGCGTTCCGCCCGTCCCGTCGTCCTCCGGGGGCGTCCACAATGGGGCGATGGACCGCGAACCCCCTCCCGCCGGGCGGCCGGTTCGGCGCGTGCTCGCCGTCGTCGCCGCCCTGCTGGTCACGGCCTGCGTGTGCGTGCCCTCGATCCGGTCGTTCACGCCGCCGCCCGTCGGCCGGGACGGCCGGGCCGTCGCCGCCGACGCGCTGCCCCGCCTGGCGTTCCTGCGGGCCGAGCTGGACTCCGGCGCGGGCGAGCGGATGCAGCTGCTGTTCCCCGAGGGCTACGCCTTCCTGCACGCCCTGTACGGGCTGAGCCGGGTCAACACCGCCGTCCTCGACCCCGGCCAGCGCGCCGCCTCCCTGGAAGAGGCGCGGTGGGCGCTGGAGCGGCTGGAGTCCCCGGCGGGCACCGCCCCGTTCCCGGCCGAGGCCGCGCCCGCGTACGGCGTCTACCACGCCGGATGGTCGGCCTGGCTGCGCGGCCGCGTCGTGGAACTCGCCGGCGGGCCCGCCGCCGCCCCCGAGGAGGCCGCCGCGCTCGCCCGCGACGCCGCCGAACTCGACGCCGCCTTCACCGACGCGCTGCGCTCGGGCACCCCCTACCTCACCGCCTACCCCGGCCTGGCGTGGCCGGTCGACAGCGTGGTCGGCGCCGCCGTCCTGCGCCTGTCCGACCGGGTGCACGGCACCTCCGACCACACCGCGACGCTCGACCGGTGGTCCGACGCCGTCCGCGACCGCCTCGACCCCGCCACCGGCCTCATCCCGCACAGCGTCGACCCGCTCACCGGCGCCCCGCTGGAGGGCGCCCGGGGCAGTTCCCAGGCGCTCCTGCTGCGCTTCCTGGCCGAGGTCGACCCGGAGTGGGCGGCCGCCGACTACGCGGTGTTCCTCGACCGCTTCGGCTCCACCGCCGCCCCGCTTCCCGGCATCCGGGAGCACCCGCGCGGCGACGACTCCCCGGGCGACGTCGACTCCGGGCCGCTGGTGTTCGGCCTGTCCGCGTCGGCGAGCACGGTCGCGCTCGGCGACGCGGTGCTGTTCGGGGACGCGGCGGCGGCCGCCGCCCTCACCGGGTTCGCCGAGGCCACCGGGACCGCCGTGGAGACCGGCGGGCAGCGGCGCTACCTGGGCGGAATGCTGCCGGTGGGCGACGCGTTCCTCGTCTGGTCGCTGACCGCGTCCGGTGAGCACGCCGCGCCCGGCCCGGTGGCGACCGACCGGCTCGCGCGGTGGTGGCGGGTGCCGTGGTTCGCCGGGGTCGCGGTGGTCCTCGCCGCCGCCTGGTGGCCGGCCGCCCGCGCGTTCCGCCGCCGCCCCCGGCCGTCCCCGGCCGCCCCCGGGCCGTCCTCGCCGGGCACCCCCGGGTCGTCGCCGCCGGGCGCCGCGACCGGCTGACCGGTCGCCCCGCATCGGGGCGCGGCCCCGGCCGGCACCGGTACCACCTGGTCCGCCCACCGATGGCCGACGGCGGCCGCGTCCGCCTCCGGGCCCGCCCGTCGGCGCGGTCACGGCCGGGCGACGGAGCGCCGCCCGGTCCAGCCCGTGGCGGCCACGACCTCACCGGCGATGTCCGCGACGGCCCGGCCGTCCGTCGCCACCCGCACGGTGTCCGCAGGGACGCACCGGTCCAGGAGCCGCGCCTTGCGGGCGCTGCCCTCCAGCTCCCGCTCCAGTTCCGAACCGATCTCCCGGCGCGTCAACCGCTCGCGGGCGGTGGCGTCGGAGGCGGTGAGCAGGACCCGCACGATCCGGACGTCCGCCCCCATGGCGCGCTGGAACATGGCGGTCTCCTCGGGCAGCACGCTGAGCGTGTTCGTGTAGACGAGTCGGCGGTACCCGCGCCGGGCGGTGTTGGCCCACACGGCGGCGAGGTTGGCCGCGGTGATCTCCGAGCGGTCGGGGTCCCCCTCCGGGGCCGGGTGCACCTGCCCCATGAAGTCGCCGTCGATGACCGCGTGGGGGACCGACGCGGCCCGCAGCAGCGCCGAGACCTCCCACCCCGCCGTCGTCTTGCCGACCCCGGCCCGCCCGCCGATCAGTAGCACCTCAGCGTGATCCATGGGGGCAGCGTGCCAGTCCGCGTCCGCCGTCCGCGATCCGTTTTCGAGCGGCCCCGCGGCCACGGCCGCGCGGGAGCGGGGGCCGCCCGGGGATGGCGGCGGCGCGGGCGTCAGCGGGGGAGCGGGGTCACTCCTCGCTCTGGCTGAGGCGGTGCAGCCACGTGGACGAGCGGTTCGTGGCCGTGACCCGGCGCCGCACCTCGTCGACGATCCGGCCGCCCGCCAGCTCGTGGGCGAGCAGGCACGCCTGCTCGACCGCGTGGGCGCGGCTCGCACCGTGCGCGATGACCACCGTCCCGTTGAGGCCGAGCAGCACCGCCCCGCCGTAGGTGTCGCTGTCGAACCGGGCGCGCAGCTCGCGCAGCGGCCGCCGCTGCAGCAGCGCGCCCGCCTTCGCCAGCGGGCCGGCGGTGAGTGCCTCGCCCACCGCGTCGAAGGCGAACCGCACGGCGCCCTCGACCGACTTCAGCGCGACGTTGCCGGTGAACCCGTCGGTGACCACCACGTCCACCTCGCCCGCGAGCAGGTCGTGCCCCTCGATGTTGCCCCGGAAGTCGATCGCGGGCGGGCCCGAGGCGGTCGCGCTGAGCAGTTCGGCGGCCTTGCGCGCCAGCCGGTTGCCCTTGCCGGGCTCCGCGCCGATGGTGAGGATGCCCACCCGGGGGGCGGCGATGCCGTGCGCCGTCTGCGCGTAGGCGGCCCCCAGGTGGGCGAACTGCACCAGCATCTCCGGCTTCGCGTCGGCGTTGGCGCCCGCGTCCAGCAGGATCGTCGGCCGGGGCAGCGTGGGCAGCGCCACGGCGAGCGCCGCCCGCAGCACACCGGGCTGGGTGCGCAGCCGCACGGTGGACGTGGCCACCACGCCGCCGGTCGACCCCGCCGACACCAGCGCCGCCGCGTCGCCCTGCCGGATCAGCTTGCACGCGACCGCCACGCTGGAACGGGGCCGCCGCCAGCTCGTCAGCGCCCCCTCGTGCATGGCCAGCGCGTCCTCGGCGTGGACGACGGGCACCAGGCCGATGGCGTCCTCCTCGCGCAGCAGCGACGCCAGTTCCGGCAGCCGCCCGACGAGGACGAGACGCAGCCCGTGCTCGCGCACGGCCCGCACCGCCCCCCGCACGATCTCGCGCGGCGCGTGGTCGCCGCCCATGGCGTCGACCGCGATCACCGGCGACCCGGCCGGCGCCGGCCGATCCGCAATGGGTGCGCCACTCACCAGGGAATCCCCTCATTCTGTGCCGGGGCCGCGCGGGCGGGCGCGCCGCGCGGTCCGGGCCGGCCGCGCCGCCGTGCCCTCCGGGCGTCCGACGCGGCCGGTCCGCGCCGGTGGCCGCGCCGCGCGCGTCGTCTCACCGCCAGGCTATGCCGCCCCCGGCGGCGGCCCCGCCACCGCCCTCGGCGCGGGCGGGCCGCCCCGCCCGGAGGCCCGAACGGGGCGGCCGGTGGAGACGGGGGAGGGCGCGGCGTTGCAGGTCACCGACATACAACCCACAATCAGTAGAAACCGGGCGCGTTCGGACTGTCGGCGCCCCGGTCGGGCCGGGGGCGCCCCGGCCCGCGCCACAACCGCATCCGTACACGTCAGCGGGCGGACCGACGGTGCCACGAGCGCCGCGCCGCCCGATCAGGGCTGCCCTGCTCCCCCCGCCGGGCGGCCCGTGAACCTCCCGAGAGGAGACGCGTGAGCTTGACGCACGACGCGGCACCGTCCCCGTCCCCGTCCCTGCCCACCAGCGCCGGACGCCGGTTCCGTGCCTACACCACCAAGCACCTGGACGAGCTGACGGCCCGGGCCGGGCTCGGCGCCGACGAGCGGCTCGCGGTCCGCGCGGTGGCCACCGTGCTGCCGTTCCGGGTCAACGGGTACGTCATCGACGAGCTGATCGACTGGGACGCGGCCCCGGACGACCCGATCTACCGGCTCGTCTTCCCCCAGGCCGACATGCTGCCGCGCGCGGACGTCGCGCGGATCGCCGACCTGCTGCGCGCCGACGCGCCCCGCAAGGAACTGAACGCCGCCGCCAACGAGGTGCGGGCGCGGCTCAACCCGCACCCGGCGGGCCAGATGGACCTCAACGTCCCCCGGATCGGCGCCGACGACCCGCTCGAGGGCATGCAGCACAAGTACGCCGAGACGGTCCTGTTCTTCCCCAAACAGGGTCAGACCTGCCACGCCTACTGCACCTACTGCTTCCGCTGGGCCCAGTTCGTCGGCGAACCCGACCTCAAGTTCGCCTCCGACGACATCGAGCACCTCGTCCGCTACCTGCGCGCCCACCCCGAGGTGACCAGCGTCCTGCTGACCGGCGGGGACCCGATGATCATGGGCGAGGGGGTCATCTCCCGCTACATCGAGCCCCTCCTCGAGGTCGACACGCTGGAGTCCATCCGCATCGGGACCAAGTCGCTGGCCTACTGGCCGCAGCGCTTCACCTCCGACCCCGACGCCGACGACACCCTGCGCCTGTTCGAGCGGGTCGTCGACTCGGGCAAGAACCTCGCGTTCATGGCCCACTTCTCCCACCCGAACGAGATGGCGCCCGAGCTCGTGCAGCGGGCCGTGCGCCGCATCCAGGGCACCGGCGCGGTCATCCGCACCCAGGCCCCGCTGATCCGCACGATCAACGACGACCCCGCCACGTGGGAGAGCATGTGGCGCACCCACGTCCGGCACGGCATGGTGCCGTACTACATGTTCGTCGAGCGCGACACCGGGCCGCAGGACTACTTCGCGGTCCCGCTCGCCCGCGCCTACGAGGTGTTCCGCGACGCCTACAGCCGGGTCTCCGGGCTCGCCCGCACGGTGCGCGGGCCGTCCATGTCGGCCACCCCCGGCAAGGTGTGCGTCAACGGCGTCACCGAGATCGCGGGCGAGAAGGTGTTCGTCCTCAGCTTCATCCAGGCGCGCGACCCCGAACTCGTCGGAATCCCCTTCTTCGCCAAGTACGACGAGAAGGCCGCGTGGCTGTTCGACCTGGAGCCCGCTCTCGGTGCCACCCGCTTCCCCTACGAGGAGCAGCCCCCCGCCGACCCGTCCCCCCTGGTCGACTCGGCCCACCTCTGACCGCTTCCCCCGCCCCCCCCGGCCCGGCCCACCCGGCCCGGGGGGCCCACCGCGCGGGACGCCGTCCCCCGCTGCGGTGCCCGTCGGCGTCCGCCGCGTCGCCGCCCGGCCGCCGTGCCGCCCCGCGGGCGTCGGCGGCCGTCCCGCCGTCGGCCCCGCCCCGGCGACGCGTGTCCCACCACCGTCCGGCCGCCCCGGCCGTCGAAGTCGTCGCTGCGTCCACCCTTTTCGCGCCCCCGGTCGGCGCCGCCGTGCCCAATCCCCGCCCTGCTCGGGCGGGGTGGCCGCGCGCTTTTCCATTCCGCGACTTCCGAGGTCGCGCCTCGCATTACCTCACACGTCATCGACGCGGGATGCCACTCCTTGCCAGAGTTGCCCCATCGGACGCAGACATGAGGAAGAGGCCGAAATGACGAACTCCACCGCCACCCTGGACGCCCGCACCACCACCCCCGGCGGCATCGCGGGACTGCTCGCCAACACCCGGGCGGCGCTCACCGTCGACGCCCTCGTCACCGGCGGCAACGGGCTCGCCTACCTGGCTCTGAGCGGTGTCCTCGGCGGCCTGCTCGGCGCCTCCACCGGCGTCCTGCTCGGAGTGGGGGCGTTCCTCGCCGCCTACGGGATCGCCGTCGGCGCCCTCGCGCTGCGCCCCGTCGCGCCGACGGGCGGGGTGGTGGCCGTCATCGTCGCCAACCTCTCCTGGACCGCCGCGAGCCTGGCCGTCGCCGTCCTCCCGGTCCTGCCCCTCACCGGCATCGGCCGCACCTGGGTGGTCCTCCAGGCGATCACCGTCGGCGCCTTCGCCGCCTGGCAGATCGCCGCCCTGCGCGCCCGGCGCGGCCGCTGACCGCCGAACCGCCACGGGCGGCCGCCCCTCACCGGGGGCGGTCGCCCACCGCTGTGCGGGGCGCCCCGCCGCCGCGCGTAAGGCGCGGCCGATCCGGCCGCGCGGCCGGATCGGGACATCGGGCGCGGGACCCGAACCCACCGCCGCCGGGCCGCGTCGGAGTCGCAGCGGGGGCATAATCGAGCCCGCGGCGACGCGCGCGACCGTGCGGCGCGCTCCCGCACGACGGCGCGCGGAACGGGGAGACGCCCATGGGCCAGTGGTTCGGCAGCTATGTGGTGGACGCGGACCGCCTCCCGCTGTTCAGCTTCTTCGTGGCGTTCGTCGCCGGGTTCCTCTTCATCCGGCTCAGCGTCCGGCTGATCCGCGCCCGGGTCCGCTGGTGGCCCGGCAACGTCCGCCCCGGCGGCCTGCACATCCACCACGTGGTGTTCGGGGTCGCGTTCATGCTGCTGGGCGGCGTCTCCGCGCTCCTCATCAGCGACCGCGCGGGCACCCCGATCGCGGTGGCCGCCGCGCTGTTCGGGCTCGGCGCGGCGCTCGTCCTGGACGAGTTCGCGCTCATCCTGCACCTGCGCGACGTCTACTGGACCGAGCAGGGGCGCACCTCCGTCGACGCCGTGTTCGTGGCGATCGCCCTCACCGGGCTGCTGCTCACCGGGTTCCGGCCCGTCGGCTGGGGGCTGCTGGAAGGGCCGGCCGGGCCGCTCGCCTGGACGGTGCTGCTCGCCCTGGCCCTGGTCAACCTCGCGGGGGCCGTGGTCAGCGTGCTGAAAGGCAAGATCTGGACCGGGCTCGCCGGGGTGTTCGTCCCCGCGATCTCCGTGGTGGCCGCCTTCCGGCTGGCCGTGCCGGGGTCGCCGTGGGCGCGCTGGCGCTACGCCGAGGGGTCGGCCAAGCTCCACCAGGCCGCCCTCCGCGACCAGCGGGTCCGCCGCCCCCTCATCCGGGCCAAGATCCGCTTCCAGGAGGCCATCGCCGGCCGCCACGACCTCGACGCCCCCACCCCCACCCCGGCACCGGCCCCCGCCCTGCCGCGCGCGGCCCGCTGAGCCGACCCCGGCACCGCCGCCACCCCCCACCGGCTGGTCCGTTTCGTTGTAGCCCGCGCGCATCGGGTCCGCCGCCCCCTCGGAGACCGGCCGATAGCGCCCCGGGACGACTGATCGCCAGCGACCGGCGACCACCACGCCCCGCCCCCGCGCTCGCCGCGCCCTCCCCACCCCGGCCGCGCGACCAGGTACGGGGCGTCCGCCACCCGCGCCCGCTCGGGGCGCCCCGGGTGGGCGGTGGACCCTCGCATAGAGTGGGCGGGCTATGGCATGGCACAGCACAGGACGGCACCCGCGCGGGCTCACCATCGGCATCGACATCGGGGGCACCAAGGTCGCGGCGGGCGTGGTCACCCCGGCCGGCCGCGTGCTCGCCCGGCGGCGCACCGAGACCCCCGACCGGAGCAAGAGCCCCACGGTGGTCGAGGACACCATCGTCGGCCTCGTCACCGCCCTGCGCGCCGAGTACCCGGTCACGGCGGTCGGCGTCGCGGCCGCCGGGTTCGTCGACGAGCACCGGGCGAGCGTGCTGTTCGCCCCCCACCTGGCGTGGCGGCGCGAACCGCTCCGCGACGCGCTCAAGGCCCGCCTCGGGCTGCCGGTCGTGGTCGAGAACGACGCCAACGCGTCGGCGTGGGCCGAGGTGTGCGTGGGAGCGGGGCGCGGCTCGGCCAACGTGGTCGTCGTCAACCTCGGCACGGGCATCGGCGGGGCGATCGTCCTCGACGGCCGCCTGCACCGGGGCCGGTACGGCATCGCCGGGGAGTTCGGGCACATGACGATCGTCCCGGGCGGGCACCGCTGCGAGTGCGGCAACCGGGGGTGCTGGGAGCAGTACGCCAGCGGCAACGCCGTCACCCGCGACGCGCGCGAACTCGCGGCGGCCGACTCGCCGGTGGCCCGCACCCTCCTCCAGGCGGTCGGCGGCGACCCGGCGCTGATCACCGGCCCGCTCGTCAGCGGGCTGGCGGCCGGCGGCGACCGCGCCTGCGTGGAACTGCTGGAGGACGCCGGCACCTGGCTGGGGGTGGGCCTGGCCAACCTCGCGGCCGCGTTCGACCCCGAGCTGTTCATCATCGGCGGCGGGGTGTCGGAGTGCGGCGACCTGCTCCTCGGTCCGGCGCGGACGGCGTTCCGCCGCAACCTCACCGGCCGCGGCTACCGCCCGGAGGCGCGCATCGCCGCCGCCCGGCTCGGCAACGAGGCGGGCATGATCGGCGCCGCCGACCTCGCCCGCGACGCCCTCCCCCGAGGCCGCACCGGCCGCCGCCAACCCCGCCTCCCCACCCCCCGCCCCCGCTGACCGCACCCCGTAGCCCTGGTCGGAGATCGGGCCAGAGGGAGAGGCTGCGTGGTCAGGGCACCGGGTGGTCGGGGGTGTCGAGCCAGGTGTGGCGGCCGGTGGGGGTGATGGTGACGCCGAACCGCTCCCGGTCCGGGCGGCGGTTCCGCAGCCACCAGGCGTAGGCGGCCTCGACCTCGTCGAACAGGCGGCGGTCGCCGTGCTGCTCGACCGCCGCCCCCTCGGCGCCGGGGACGTGGTCGACCGACGCCCACGCGCCGCTGCCGTCGTAGAGCCACAGGGTGAACTCGCCCGAACCGTCGGCGGCGTGGAAGTCGACCTGCGCCAGGCCGGGGACGAGGACGCCCACGGCGAACCGGGCGGGGGAGTCCATCCGCAGCAGGTCGCGCGGGTCGACGCCGGTCACCGAACGCCGCACCGGGGCGGAGGTGTCGACGTAGGAGCGCCATCCGCCGGTGGGTCCGCGCTGGCTCCGCAGCCACATGAACCCCGCGCGGGAGAGGACGGGGCCCTGGGCGGTCCCGTCCACCCCCACCTCCAGGCGGAGCAGGCCGGTGCTGGCGTACGGCGTGCCCCAGGGCAGCAGCACCACCCCGCCCGGCCGGGTCTGCCGCACCCACGCGTAGGGGACCGCCCCCGCGGCGGCCGTGGCGATCACGCGGTCGAACGGGGCGTGGGCGGCCGCCCCCTGGGCGCCGTCGCCGGTGAGCACCGGAACGGGCAGGCCCGCGTCGGCCAGCCGGCGCCGCGCGTGGCGGGCGAGCCCCGGGTCGACCTCGACCGATACCACGTTCTCCGCGCCCAGGCGCGCGGCCAGCAGCGCCGCGTTGTAGCCGGTACCGGTCCCCACTTCGAGGACCCGCGTGCCCTCGCGCGGGTCGAGCGCGCGCAGCATGCCCAGGACGAGGGACGGCTGGGAGGCGGAACTCGTCACGTACCGCCCGCGCCCGTCCGCGCCCTTCGGTGCGCCGTCGTCCACCTGGGTCGCCACCGCCACGTCGGAGTAGACGGCCTCCGCCCAGTAGGGGTCGCCGCGCCCGACCGGCCGCAGCCACGCCGGGTCGTCGGCGTCGGGCGTCCAGATGACGTCCGGGACGAATCGGCCGCGGTCGACCGCCGCGAACGCGGCCGCCCAGTCCGCGCCGAGCACCCCGCGCGCACGGAGCAGCCCGGCCAACCGGGCCGGGCCGCTCTCCGGGCGGGGTGGGGTCACGTGCCGTCCGGTGCGTCGGGCCCGGTCTTCTCGCCCCCGCCGCCGTGGCCGGCGCCGGACTGGCCGTCCCACTCCGAGGGCGTGCCCTTGCCCTGGTCCTCGCCCTTGTCCTGGTCCCCGTGGCGCCCCATGGGCCCCTCCCGTCCACTCGTCCGACGATGGCGGCCCGAACGTATCGACCCGGATGCGCTCTGTCATCACCGCAGGCCGGAAGTGGCCAATGGGGCCCGGCCATGGTGATGGGTCCGCCGGGGCGTCAGGTGGTGAGGGTGAGTTCGAAGGTGTAGTGGGAGGCGCGGTAGACGTGGGTGGCGGACTCGACGACGCGGCCGGTGTCGTCGTAGACCGTGCGGTCCATGGTGAGCAGCGGGGCGCCGCGCGGGTCGCCGAGGGCGCGGGACTCGGCGGCGGTCGCGGCGCGGGCGCCGATGCTCTGCGACGCGACCTTGAGGACCACCCCCGACGCGCGCAGCAGCCGGTACAGGCCGTGCTCGGTGAGCGCCGCCGCCGACAGGTCGACCAGTGAGCGGGGCAGGGTGTTGCGCATCAGCGCCAGCGGCTCGTCGCCCGCGTAGCGCAGGCGCTCCAGCAGGTAGACCTCGTCGCCCGGGGCGATCTCCAGGTCCGCGGCGACCGTGTCGGACGCGGGCTCGACCCGGAACCCCAGCACCTCGGTGCGCGGCCGCCGCCCCGTGTGCTCCAGGTCGTCGTAGAGGCTCGACAGCTCCACCGGCCGCCGCACCCGGGGCGTCACGACCTGCGTGCCGACCCCGCGCCGGCGCACCAGCAGCCCCCGGTCGACCAGGTAGGCGATGGCCCGGCGCACAGTGGGCCGCGACAGCCCCAGCCGGTCGGCGAGCAGGACCTCGTTCTCCAGCCGGGTGCCCGCGGGCAGCGCGCCGTCGCTGATGTGCCGCTCCAGCTCCTGCGCGACCTGGAAGTACAGCGGGACCGGGCTCGTCCGGTCGACCGCGAGCGGCGGCAGCGGCGGGGTGGTCACGGGACGTCCTCCCTGGAGTGGGGCCCTCATTGTACGAGCGATGTGCGCAGATGCGGACGTACGCATGTAAGGACAAAGTATTGACACGGCGTTCGGCGCCGACGTACAAACGTCAGCAGGCAGGTGACCCACGCCACAGCAGCCACGCCACGCGGAGGACGCCCATGCGGATCGGTCTCGTCGGCACCGGCAGGATCGGCGCCTCCCACGCCGCCGCCATCGCGGCCCGCCCCGAGGTCACCGAACTCCTCCTCGCCGACGCCGATCCCGCGCGTGCCCGCGCGACCGCCGCCGCCATCGGCGCCCGCGCCGTGCCCACCCCCGACGCCCTGCTGGCGCCCGGCGCGGTCGACGGCCTGGTGATCGCCGCCGCCACGGCCGCCCACCCCGCACTCATCCGGGCGGGGGTGCGCGCGGGCGTCCCGGTGTTCTGCGAGAAGCCCGTGGCGCAGTCCGTCGCCGAGACCGCGGCGGTCCTGCGCGACGTCGAGCGGGCGGCCGTCCCCGTGCACATCGGGTTCATGCGCCGGTTCGACCCGGGGTACCGGCGGGCCCGCCGGGCGCTGCGCGACGGCGAGGTCGGCGTCCTGCACCGCGTGCACGCCGTCACCGGCGACGCGGCACCGCCGCCGCCCGAGTACGTCGCCACCTCCGGCGGGATCTTCCGCGACTGCCACGTCCACGACTTCGACGCCCTGCGCTGGGTCACCGGCCGCGAGATCACCGAGGTCACGGCGTTCGGCGCCAACCGGGGCGCGCCGCACTTCGCGGCCGTCGGCGACGTCGACACCACCGCCGCCGTCCTCCGGCTGGACGACGGCACCCTGGTCACCCTCCAGGGCTCGCGCTACAACGGCGCCGGCTACGACGTGCGCATGGAGCTGGCCGGCACCCGGGGCACGTTCGCGGTCGGCCTGGCCGACCGGGCCCCGCTCACCTCCGCCGAACCGGGCACCGGCTTCCCCGCCGGCGACCCGTGGCCCGGGTTCTGGCCCCGGTTCGCCTCCGCCTACGCCGCCGAGATCGACGCGTTCCTGCGGGTGGTCGCGGGCGCCGACGACGACCCGCACACCGAGGGCGCGTGCACCGTGGCCGACGCCCTGGAGGCGGTGCTCGCCGCCGACGCGGCCGACCGCTCGATGCGCGAGGCCCGCCCGGTCCGCGTGGCCGAGGTGCGCCCCCCGGGTTGACCCCGTGTGCAGCGGGCGCCGGCACCGCGTCCCGCCGCAGGCCCCTTCCGTTCCCGTCCTCTGATCTCCGGCCCCCGATCCGCCCCGTCCCGCCCAGTCCGCCCACCGGCCCCCCGACCCGGCCCTCGTTCTCCTCCGGCCTCCCGACCGCTCCGGTTCCGCCCCGTCCGCTCCGCCTCCGCCCGTTCACCGCCGCCGTCTCCGATCCGCTCCGGCCCCTGCTCCCGTCCGACCGTCGTTCCGCCCCACCGACGGAGGTTCGTGTGACCGCCACCGCCCCCCGGCCCCCCGGAGGACCGCCCCCCGACCCCCCGTTCGACGTGCTGACCATGGGCCGCGTGGGGGTCGACGTCTACCCGCGGCAGAGCGGGGTCGGCCTCGACCGGGTCGACTCCTTCGGCAAGTTCCTCGGCGGCAGCCCCACCAACGTCGCCGTCGCCGCCGCGCGCTACGGGCTGCGCGCCGCCGTGGTCACCCGCACCGGCGACGACCCGTTCGGCCGGTTCGTCCACCGGGCGCTGCGCGGGTTCGGCGTCGACGACCGGTTCGTCACCGCGGTCCCCGGCCTGCCCACCCCGGTGACGTTCTGCGAGCTGTTCCCGCCCGACGACTTCCCCCTGTACTTCCACGGCCGCCTCCCCACCGCCCCCGACCTCCAGGTCGGCGCCGACGAACTGGACCTCGACGCGGTGCGCGCCGCCCGCGTGTTCTGGGCCACCGGCACCGGCCTGTGCCAGGAGCCGAGCCGGGCGGCGACCCTCGCCGCGCTGGCGGCGCGCGCGGGCGGCCCCGGCATCACCGTGCTCGACCTGGACTACCGCCCGATGTTCTGGAAGTCCCGCGACGAGGCCCGCCGCCGCGTCCGCGAGGCGCTGCCCTACGCCACCGTCGCCGTGGGCAACCGCGACGAATGGGCGACCGCCGTCGGCACCGGCGACCCCGAGGCCGCCGCAGCGGCCGGCCGGGCGCTCGGCCTCGACCTGGCCGTGGTCAAGCGGGGCCCCGACGGCGTGCTCGCGGTCGACGGCTCCGGGCGGCCGGTCGCCGTTCCCCCCGTCCCCGTGGAGGTCGTCAACGGGCTCGGCGCCGGCGACGCGTTCGGCGGCGCCCTCTGCCGGGGCCTGCTGGCGGGCTGGGACACCGCGCGCACCCTGCGGTTCGCCAACGCCGCCGGGGCGCTGGTCGCCGGCCGCCTGGCGTGCGCCGACGCCATGCCCACCGCCGCCGAGGTCGAGGCCGCGCTGAACGGGGCGGGCCGTGTCGGCTGACCGCGTGCGCGAACTGACCGCCATCCGCCTGCACCACCCCGGCGCGATCGCCGAGGCCGCCGCCCGCCGGGTGCGCCCGGCCGCGCCGGTGGGACCCTCCGGGCGGGCCGTGGTGATCGCCGCCGACCACCCGGCGCGCGGCGCCCTGCGCGCCGGCGGCCGCCCCATGGCCATGGCCGACCGCGCCGACCTGCTCGACCGCGTGTGCACCGCCCTGGCCCGCCCCGGCGTCACCGGGGTGCTCGGCACCGCCGACGTCCTGGAGGACCTGCTGCTGCTGGGCGCGCTCGACGGCAAGACGGTGTTCGGGTCGATGAACCGGGGCGGCCTCACCGGCGCCGCGTGGGAGATCGACGACCGGTTCACCGGCTACGACGCGGCCGCCGTCACCCGCATGGGCTTCGACGGCGGGAAGATGCTGCTGCGCCTGGACTACGCCGACGACCGCACCGCCCCCACCCTGGAGGCGTGCGCCCGCGCGGTGCGCGAGCTGAACGCCGCCCGCGCCGTCGCCCTGGTCGAACCGTTCGTCACCCGCCGCGTCGACGGCGCGGTGCGCACCGACCTGTCGGCCGAGGCCGTCGCGACGTCGGTCGCCGTCGCCTCCGGGCTCGGCGGCACCTCCGCCTACACCTGGCTGAAGGTGCCGGCGGTCGCCGGGATGGACCGGGTGGCGGCCGCCACGACCCTGCCGATGCTGCTGCTGGGCGGCGACACCGCCGCCGACCCCGACGCCGCCCTCGCCCTGTGGGCCGAGGCGCTGCGCCTGCCGAACGTCACCGGGCTGGCCGTGGGCCGGTCCCTGCTGTATCCGGCCGACGACGACGTCGCGGCCGCCGTCGACACCGCTGTGGGGCTGCTGTGACCGGACCGCCGAACCTCCACCTGCCCGCGGGCACCACCGCCGCCGGGCCGTTCTCCACCGTCGTCACCCCCGAGTCCGCCGGGTGGGCCTACTCCGGGCTGCGGGTGCTGGACCTGCCGCCCGGCGGCGCCGCCGAGATCGCCACCGGCGACGCCGAGACCCTGGTCCTGCCGCTGTCCGGCGCCTGCGCGGTGGCCTGCGACGGCGCGGACTTCGTGCTGGAGGGCCGCGCCGGGGTGTTCACCCGGGTCACCGACTTCGCCTACCTGCCGCGCGACGCCCGCGCCCGGATCACCAGCGCCGGGGGCGGCCGGTTCGCGCTGCCGTCGGCGCGCTGCGAGCGGCGGCTGGCCCCCCGCTACGGCCCGGCCGAGGAGGTGCCGGTGGAGGTGCGCGGCGCGGGCCGGTGCACCCGCCAGGTCACCAACTTCTGCACCCCCGAGGCGTTCCCCGCCGACCGGCTCATCGCCTGCGAGGTGCTGACCCCCGGCGGGAACTGGTCGTCCTACCCGCCGCACAAGCACGACGAGGCGGGCGACGGCGAGTGCGCCCTGGAGGAGATCTACTACTTCGAGGTGGCGCCCGCCCCCGGCGGCGGGCCCGGCGTCGCCTACCAGCGCGTCTACGGCACCGCCGACCGCCCGGTCGACCTCACCGCCGAGGTGCGCGGCGGCGACACCGTCCTCATCCCGCACGGCTGGCACGGCCCGTCGATGGCCGCCCCCGGCTACGACCTCTACTACCTCAACGTCATGGCCGGCCCCGGCCCCGAGCGCGCCTGGCGCATCCGCGACGACCCCGCCCACGCGTGGGTCCGCGCCACCTGGGCCGGCGAGCCCCCCGACCCCCGCCTGCCGCTGACCGGCCCCGCCGGCGCCACCGGGGCGGTCCGGTGAGCGCCCCCGCCGGGACCGTCCGGCTCACCACCGCCCAGGCGCTGGTGCGGTTCCTCGCCGCCCAGTACACCGAGCGCGACGGCACCGAGCAGCGCCTCGTGCCCGCCGTGTGGGGCATCTTCGGGCACGGCAACGCGGCCGGGCTCGGCCAGGCCCTCTGGCAGGCCGCCACCACCGGCGACGCCGACCTGCCCTACCACCTGGCCCGCAATGAGCAGGCCATGGTGCACACCGCGGCCGCGTTCGCCAAGGCCCGCGACCGGTTGCAGACCTTCGCCTGCACCGCCTCCACCGGGCCCGGCTCCACCAACATGGTCACCGGCGCCGCCCTGGCCACCACCAACCGGCTGCCGGTGCTGCTGCTGCCGGGCGACATGTTCGCCTCCCGCGCCCCCGACCCCGCCCTCCAGCAGCTGGAGGACCCGCGCGCGGGCGACGCCACGGTCAACGACACCCTGCGCCCGGTGTCGCGCTTCTTCGACCGGGTCACCCGCCCCGAGCAGCTCGTGCCCGCCGCCCTCGCCGCGATGCGGGTCCTCACCGACCCCGCCGACACCGGGGCGGTCACCCTCTGCCTGCCGCAGGACGTCCAGGCCGAGGCGTACGACTGGCCCGCCGCGTTCCTGCGCCGCCGGGTGTGGCACGTCGACCGGGCCCACCCCGACCCGGCCGCCGTCGCCCGCGCCGCCGACGTGCTCCGCGCCTCCCGCCGCCCCCTGCTGGTGGCGGGCGGCGGCGCGGTGTACGCGGGGGCCGCCGCCGAACTGCGCGCGTTCGCCGACGCCACCGGCGTCCCCGTCGCCGACACCCACGCCGGCAAGGGCGTGCTGCCGTGGGACCACCCGTGCGCCGTCGGCGGCATCGGGGCCACCGGCGCCGCGAGCGCCAACGCGCTGGCCCGCGAGGCCGACGCCGTCCTGGGGGTGGGCACCCGCTACAGCGACTTCACCACCGCCAGCCGCACCCTGTTCGCCCACCCCGGGGTGGCGTTCGTCAACCTCAACACCGCCCGGTTCGACGCCGCCAAGCACGCCGGGGTGCAGCTCGTGGCCGACGCCCGCGCCGGGCTGGCCGCGCTGCGCGCCGAACTCGGCGGCTGGCGGGCCGACCCCGCCCACACCCGGCGGGCCCGCGAGCTGACCGCGGCCTGGCTGCGCGACGCCGACGCCTGCCGCGCCGCCGACCACGGCCCGCCGCCGGCCCAGACCGCGCTCCTCGGCGCCCTCAACGACGTGCTGGACGACCGCGACGTCATCGTCAACGCCGCCGGGTCCATGCCCGGCGACCTGCAGAAACTGTGGCGGGCGCGCGACCCCAAGGCGTACCACGTCGAGTACGCGTACTCGTGCATGGGCTACGAGGTCGCCGCGGGCATCGGGGTGCGCATGGCCGCCCCCGACCGCGAGGTCGTGGTCCTCGTCGGCGACGGCTCCTACCTGATGATGGCCCAGGAGATCGCGACCATGGTCGCGGAGCGGCTCAAGGTGGTCGTGGTGGTGGTCGACAACGGCGGGTTCGCCTCCATCGGCTCGCTGTCGGCGTCGGTGGGCGCCGGCCGCCTCGGCACCGAGTACCGCTACCGCGACCCCGCCACCGGACTGCTCGACGGCGACCCGCTGCCCGTCGACCTCGCCGCCAACGCCGCCAGCCTGGGCGCCCGCGTGCTCCGCGCCCGCACGGTGGCCGAGTTCCGCGACGCGGTCGCCGCCGCCCGCGCCGCCGACACCACCACCGTCGTGCACGTCACCGCCGACCCGCGCGCCCCCGGCCCGCCGTCGTCGGCCTGGTGGGACGTCCCGGTGGCCGAGACCGCCGCCGACCCCGCCACCCGCGCGGCCGCCGCCGCCTACACCACCGCCCGCCGGGGCCGCCGCCACCACCTGTGACCCGCCGCCGACCCGCCACCCCGGACCGCCGCCCGCCCACCAGCGAAGGACGACGCCATGACCGACGACACCCTGGTCCTCGGCTCCGCCCCCGACTCCTGGGGGGTGTGGTTCGCCGACGACGACCGCCAGACCCCGTGGGACCGGTTCCTGGACGAACTCGCCGCCGCCGGGTACGGCTGGCTGGAACTCGGTCCCTACGGCTACCTGCCCACCGACCCCGACCGGCTCGCCGACGAGGTCGGCCGGCGCGGCCTGCGGGTCTCCGGCGGCACCGTCTTCGGGGCGCTGCACCGCGCCGACGCCTGGGACACCACCCTGGCCACCGCCCGCCGGGTCGCCGAGCTGACGGCCGCCGTCGGCGCCCACCACCTCGTGTTCATCCCCCCGCTGTACCGCGACGAGCGCACCGGCGCCTTCCTCGAACCCCCCGATCTCGACGCCGACGGGTGGCGCACGCTGCTGCGCGGCGCCGACGAGCTGGGCCGCGTCCTCCTCGGCGAGTACGGGGTCCGGCTCTGCCTGCACTCCCACGCCGACACCCACGTGCAGACCCAGCCCGAGATCGAGCGCCTCCTCGACGGCACCGACCCCGCCCTGGTGTCGCTCTGCCTCGACACCGGCCACGTCGCCTACGGGGGCGGCGACGCGGTCGACCTCATCCACCGCTACACCGACCGCGTCGGCTACGTGCACATCAAGCAGATGGACCCCGCCGTCCTGCGCCGGGTGGCCGCCGAGGGCCTGTCCTTCGGCGAGGCCGTCCGGCTGGGGGTGTGCGTCGAGCCGCCCGCCGGGGAGCCCGCCCCCGCCGCCGTGGTCGACGCACTCAAGGCCGTCGGCGCCCGCCTGTTCGTCATCGTCGAGCAGGACCTCTACCCGTGCGACCCCGACGTCCCGCTGCCCATCGCCGTGCGCACCCGCGACTACCTGCGCGGGTGCGGCCTCGGCGCCCGCCATCAGCAGGCCCCCTGACCCCCCCCCCCCCCCCC
>NZ_BCRK01000040.1 GCF_001552555.1 Nocardiopsis trehalosi NBRC 14201
GGGGAAGGGGGGCGGGGCGCCGCCGGGCCGCGCGCGGCCCGGCGGGCGGTCAGCGGGCGGTGCGGCGGAAGCGCCGTACCGCCAGCGGGGCGCAGAGCGCGATCAGCAGCAGCGGCCAGGCGACCGCCATCGCCACCGCGTTCTCCGCGATCCAGGAGTCGGCGGGCACGGTGGGGTTGCCGAACAGCGTGCGCAGCGCCTCGACCACCGACGACACCGGGTTCCACGACGCGACCACGCCGAGCGGGCCGGGCATCAGGGCGGGCGGCACGTAGGTGGTCGACAGCACGCTCAGCGGGAACACGAGCGGCCACACGACCACCCCCGCCGCGTCGGGGGAGGGCACCACCAGGCCCAGCAGGATGCCGAGCCAGATCAGGGCGAACCGGAACAGCAGCAGCAGGCCGACCGCCAGCAGGGCGTCGCCCGGCCCGCGGTGCCACGTCCAGCCGACGAGCAGCCCGCACGCGCCCAGCACCGCGACCTCGCCGACCGCGCGCACGGTGTCGGCGGCGGCCCGCCCCGCCAGCAGCGCCGACGGCGCCATGGGCAGCGACCGGAACCGGCCCATCACGGCCCGGTCGGCGTCGAGGGCGGTCCCGGTGGCCGTGGTGGCGACCCCGTTCATCATCGTCATGACCGCGATGCCCGGGAGCAGGAACTCGCGGACGTCGCCGCCGCCCGGCACCGCCATGACGCCGCCGAACACGTAGCCGAACAGCAGCACCATCATCACGGGCACGACCAGCGCGATGACGCTGTCCGCCGGGGCGCGGCGCATCCGGACGAGGTTGCGGCCGGTGACGACGGCGGTGTCGGCGGCCGCCCGCGCCACCCGCTCCGCGGTGGTGCGGGGCGGGTACCGCACGGGCGGCGGGGCGGCCTCCGCCCGGGGGGTCGCGGCCGCGGGGGTGGGGGTCATGCCGGGTCCCTTCGTGGGTGCGGACGCGGGTGCGGGGCGGGGCGCCGCCGTCATGCGGCGCCCGCGGTGGCGGTGGTCGCGATGGTGGCGGCGGTGCCGCGCCCGGTCAGGTCCAGGAAGACATCGTCGAGGGTGGGCCGGCGGACGGCGACGTCCACGGGGCGCAGCCCGGCGTCGTCCAGGGCGCGGACCACTGCGGTCAGCGCCGCCATCCGGTCGGCCGCGGGGACGCTCACCCGCCGCTCGGCGGCCGCGACGCGCGGGGCGCCGGCCGCGGCCCCGGCCGTGATCCCGGCCAGCAGGGCGGCGGCGCGGTCGGTGTCGGCCGGGCCGCCCAAGACCACGTCGATCCGGTCGCCGCCGACGCGCGACTTGAGCTCGTCGGCGCTGCCCTCGGCGATGACCCGGCCGGCGTCCAGCACCGAGATGCGGTCGGCCAGCCGGTCGGCCTCCTCCAGGTACTGGGTGGTGAGCACGACGGTCGTGCCGCCGCCGGCCAGCTCCCGCACCGCCGCCCACACCTCGGTCCGGCTGCGGGGGTCGAGCCCGGTGGTGGGTTCGTCCAGGAACAGCACCCGGGGCGCGTGCACCAGGCCGGCGGCGAGGTCGAGGCGGCGGCGCATGCCGCCGGAGTAGCGCCCGGCGGGGCGGTCGGCGGCGTCGGTGAGGCGGAACCGCTCCAGCAGGCCGGCGGCGCGCCGCCGCGCCCCGGCGCGGTCCAGGCCGTGCAGCCGCCCGAACACGACCAGGTTCTCCCGGCCGGTGAGGAGGTCGTCGACCGACGCGTACTGGCCGGTGAGGCCGATGCGGGCGCGAACCTCGTCGGGCGCGCGCCGGACGTCGAACCCGGCCACCTCGGCGCGGCCCGCGTCGAACGCGCGCAGCGTGGTGAGGACCTCGACCGCGGTGGTCTTGCCCGCGCCGTTGGGGCCGAGGAGCGCGTGCACCGCGCCCGGGGCGACGGTGAGGTCGAGCCCGTCCAGGGCGCGTACGGGGCCGTAGGCGCGGCGCACCTGGACGGCGCGGACCGCCGGCGTCTGGGACATGTCCGCCTCCTTTCTGTGTATCTCATACACTTATTTGTGTAAGAGATACACAGTTCTAGGATGGGTGTCAACCGCGAGGCAGCACAGGGGGGACGATGACGACCGAGCGCGACGACGCTCCGGTGGCCGACCGCAGACTGGACCTGTTCTGGGGCGGCGGCGAGCGCCCCGCGCGCGGCCCCCGCCCCAGGCTCAGCCGCGACCAGGTGGTCCGCGCCGCCGTGGACGTCGCCGACGCCGAGGGCATCGACGCCGTCTCCATGCAGCGCGTCGCCAAGGAGCTGGGCTACACCACCATGTCGCTCTACCGGCACGTCCCCGGCAAGGAGCAGCTCCTCGAACTCATGGCCGACGCCGCGTCCGGCCCGGCGCCCGACTGCACCGGGGCACCCGGCGGCTGGCGCGGCGAACTGGAGGCCGTCGTCCTCGCCATGGCCGACGTCCTGCGCCGCCACCCGTGGAGCCTGCACCTGCGCCTGTCCGGACCGCCGATCGGCCCCTGCGGGCTCAGCTGGATGGACGCCCTGCTCGCCCCGCTGCTCCGCGCCGGACTCGCCTCCGACGAGGCGCTGGCGGTGATCTCGTTCCTCAACGGGGCGGTCCGCGAACTCGCCCGCATCCACGGCGACATCGCCGCCGCCCACGGCGACGGCGTCGAGCGGGCCGAACGCGCCTACGGCGACGCGCTGCGCCGGGTGGCCACCGCCGACGCCTACCCCAGCATCGCCCGCATCGTCGCGGACGGGGTCTTCGACCCGCCCCCCGCCGCCGACCCCCGGCCCGACCCCGACCCCGAGGCGGACGCCGACATCGTGTTCGGGCTGCGCCGCCTCCTCGACGGCATCGAGGGCCACGTGCGGGCGCGCGGCGCCGCGCCCGCCGGCTGAGCCGCCGCATCGGGCCGGGCGTGCGGCGGGGAGCGCGGCCGGCGGGGCGCGCGGAGCCCCGCCGGCGGATCAGCGCAGCAGTACGAGGTGGTGGCGGACCAGCGCCCGCAGCACCCGCACCGCCTCGCCGAGCGGCACACCGGCCCCCTCGGCCAGCCCGGCCACCGTGGTCCGGCGCCGCCGGGCCAGTTCGGTGAGCACCGGCGCGGCCTGCGCCGGGAACCCGTAGCGCCGCCCCGACACGGTCAGCCGCACCCGGTCGCCGTCGGCCTCCAGCACCGGGTCCAGGATCGGCACGAACTCCACCCGGGTGTCCGGGCCGGGCTCCGCGGCGTCGTCCACCGCCCACGGCAGCGCGAACGACTGCCGGCGCGGGAACCGGGCGTCGCGCTCGGCCAGCAGGTCGTCGATGCCGTGCCGCTCGGCGGCGTCGACCAGGTGCCGCACGAGTTCGTGGTGGTGCTTGCGGCGCTCCTCGGGCGACGCGGAGCGCGGCAGGTCGCGGCGGAGGAACTCCACCTCGTGCAGGCGGTCCAGCAGCGACCGCGCCCAGTCGACCCCCGTCGCCGGGGTGAACCCGAACGTCAGGTGCATGCTCACCCCGCCGGTGCCGGTGACGGTGTGCCACCACCCGCGCGGCACGTGCAGCACCTGGCCCGGCCGCAGCACCCCCTCCCACACCGTGCCCTCGGGCGGGGTGTGGGAGTGGTCGGTGTCGATCTTCATCGGGAACGGGCGGCTGCCCGGCCCGTGGACCCGCCACGCCTTGGTGCCCTCGACCTGCACCACGAACGTGTCGTGGTCATCCCAGTGGGTGTCGAACCCGTGCGAGTCACCCCAGATCACGTAGAGGTTGACCTGGGCGCGCTCGCGCACCAGCCGCATCAGGTCGTCGGTGGCGGCCCGCACCGGCGGGTGCAGCCGGTCGAGCCCGTCGAGCACCAGGCTCGCGCCCTGGCGCAGCTCCCGGTACAGCGCCTCCGGGCGCACCACCCGCCGGGCCACCCCCGACGCCTCCGCCGGGTCGGTGTAGCGGTCGACCGGGACCGCCCGGCCCTTGTCGTGCAGCCGCAGCCGGGGCGGTTCCAGCGCCCGGGTGGCGAGGATGTCGTCGAGGTCGTCGAAGGTCAGGAGGGGGCGCACCGCCGCGGCGCCCAGGTCGGCGAAGAGCACGTCCGACGACAGCCGGGCCTCCAGGTCCTCGCCCAGCGCCGCGCGCAGCGTCTCGGTGAAAAGGCGGTCGGTCACAAGCAGCCTCCACGGCGGCCGGGGGCCGCCGGAGGGGTGTGGCTGCCCTCCGGCGGCCCGCTCCGCGGTGCTCGACGGATCAGATGAAGTCGGAGCTGGAATCGGTGCCGTCACTGTCATTGCCCGCGGTGACGTCCCGCGAGGTGACCTCGGCGAGGTCCTCGACCTCGACCTCCATGGGGTCCATGCAATCCACCTCCCTTCGTGCCCGAGCGTGGGCGGCCCCCGCGCGTCAGCCCGGCGGCAGCCCCGTCCGCGCGGCCGCGAACGCGTGCGCGTCGGCCGCGAGTGCGATGGCGCTGGTGACGGCGCGCGGGCCGTGCCCCACGCCGTGCTCGTAGCGCAGCAGGACCGGTGCGCCCACCGCCGCCAGGGCGGCGCACATCTTGCGCGGGTGCGCCGCGTCGGTGCGGGTGTCGCCGTGGAACCCGGTGAGCAGCACCGCCGGGTACCGGCGGCCCGCCCCCTCCAGCGCGCGGTGGTAGGGCGAGTACGCCATCAGCGCGGCGAAGTCGTCCGGGTCGTCGGCCGTGCCGAACTCGCGCGTCCACATGGCGCCCAGGCCCAGGCGCTCGAACCGGGCCATGTCGGCCAGCGGCGCCGACGCGACGACCGCCCCGCACACCTCGGGGCGCAGCACGGCCGCCGCCAGCACCAGCAGCCCGCCCGCCGAACCGCCCGACAGGCAGAGCCGCGCCGGGGTGCACACGCCCCGCGCGGCCAGCTCCTCGGCGGCGGCGACCAGGTCCTCCACCGCGCGCGCCTTCCGCCGCCCCGCGCCGGCCAGGTGCCACGCGCGGCCGGCGTCGCCGCCGCCCCGGACGTGCGCCACCGCGTAGCGGCCGCCGGCCAGCAGCCACGCCAGCACGGTCGCGCTGAACCCGAACCGGCGCGGGCGGCCGAACCCGCCGTAGGCGTGCAGGATCGTCGGCCCCGGACCGGGCGGGGCGCCCTCGGCCGCGAACAGGGTGACGGGGACGCGGGTGCCGTCGGCGGACGCGCAGGTCAGCACGGTGCGGTGGACGCGGGGCGGGGGCGGCGGCGCCGCCCCCTCGGGCCACGGGCGCGGCTCGGCGCCGCCCGCCGGCAGCTCCAGCACCACCTGCTGGGTGGCGACGTCGGCGTAGCAGAAGCGCGCCGTTCCATCGGGGGCGGCCTCCAGGCGGGACACCATCCCCTCGCCGGGCAGGCGGGGGCGGCGCAGCGGCCGCCCGTCGCGGGCGTCGTGCACGGTGAGGTCGCTGATACCGAGCCGGGTGCGGGTGGTGAGCAGTTCGGGGGCGGCGGCCGTGCCGCCCGCAGCGAAGCCGTCCAGGGTGGCGCCGGGGTCCTCGGGCACCACCTCGCGCCAGCGGGCGGGCGCCGGGTCGGCCGGGTCGGCGGCGCACACGCGGCGGCGCGGGGCGCCCAGGGTGGTGCGCAGGTAGAGGACGCCGTCGGGGCCGACGTCGGGCTCGGACTCGGCCTCCACCCCGGCGTGCACCGTGCGCCACGGCGGGGCGTCGGGGCGCCCGGCGGCGAGGTCGGCGATCCACAGGTCCGTGCGGTGGCCGGTGCCGTGGCTCTCGGTCACCACCAGCCACCGGTCGCGCAGCAGCCGCACCCCCGGGACCGTGCGCGGCCCGGAGCAGGGGCGCACCAGGACGTCGGGTGTCCGGGGGCCGCCGCGCGCGACCCGGTGCAGCCAGACGCCGCGCCGGCCGTCGCCGTCGTCGCGGCGCACGTAGTAGAAGGCGCCCGCGCCGCCGGGCAGCCAGGCGACGTGCGAGTAGCGGACGCCGGGGATCGGCTCCTCCACCGGCAGCCCGGTATCGGCCGACAGCACCCGCAGCGCGCCCCGTTCCGTGCCGCCGGTGGAGGTCTGCACCGCCACCCACCGCCCGGCCGGGTCGGGCTCCCAGGCGTCGAGCGTGGTCCGCCCGCTCGGGTCGAGCACCACGGGGTCGAACACCACCCGCGGCCCGTCGGCGCCGCCCCCGGCGTCGACGACGAGGGCCGGGTGGTCGTCGCCCGCGCGGCGGCGCGTCGCGAAGGCCCGCCGGCCCCGGCGCACCGGGGGCGACCACAGGTCGACGGCGACCAGGCGGCGGATGTCGCGGGCGAGCGCCTCGCGCAGCGGCCACGCCGCGGCGGCGCGGGCGAAGTCCCGGGCGCGGTCGTCCAGCCAGCGGCGGGTGGCGGGGGAGTCGGGCTCCTCCAGCCAGCGGAAGGGGTCGGCCACGGTGCGCCCGTGCCGCACCTCGACGACCGGCGCGCGGTCATCGGGTCCGGGGGCGGGGGCCGCGGGCCGCGACGAGGCCGTACTCACCCGGTGGCGGGGTGTCGGCGGACGGGGACGGACACGGGGCCAGGCGGACCGATGCGCACGCCCCACATCCTTCAAGCGCGCGACCTTACCGGTCAAGCGACTCCTGACTGCCTCGAAAGCCCACAATCGTGACGCGAAGGGCAGGTTTCGCACCTCAGGCGAAAACCACACAGGGCGTCCCGCCTCTCCGCCGCCTGCACGCGGCACCGCCCGGCGGAGCGGGAGGGGGCGCCTGCGCCGGGGGCGGACGCGGGGAGGAGGGGACGGCGGCGCCGGGATCAGGGGAGGCGGCGGGTCACCGCGCCAGGAGGGCGGCAGCGTCGCGGGCGGTCACCGACAGCGGGGCGTCGGTGAGCGCGGCCAGGGCCGCGCGGTAGCCCGGACCCGCGTCCAGGTCGGTGAGGCGGACGTGCGGCGGGGCGTCCGGCAGGTTCCACGCCGTCACCCGGGCGGGGGCGTCCGGGGCGTTGACCGCGACGTTGCCCAGGCCGCCGGACAGGCCGTCGCCGGTCGCCTTGAGCAGGGCCTCCTTGCGCGCCCAGTAGCCGAAGAACGCGCCGGTCCGGTCCGCGACGGGCAGCGCCTCCAGGTCCGCGCGCTCGGCGGCGGTCAGCGCGAAGCCCGCCAGCCCCTCGATGTCGCGGGCGCCCGCCACGGTCTCGACGTCCACCCCGACCTCCACGCCGCGCGCCAGCGCCACCACCACCCGGTCGCCCGAGTGGCTCAGCGACACCTGCACCCCCGCCGCCGCGCCCACCGGGTAGGGCTTGCCGTGCGGCTCCGGGCGCGGGTCCGTCCCGCGCTCGCACCCCCGGCAGCGCAGCGCGAACTCGACCCCGGCGGGCGGCACCCCCGCCGCCGCGCCCACCACCAGCCGCACCAGGGCGTGCGCCACCACGTACCGGTCGCGGTCGGCCGCCGCGCGGAACCGGGCGTGCCGGGCGCGTTCGTGCGCGTCGAGCAGCTCCAGCAGCCCGGGGTCCGCCAGGTCCGGACCGGCCCACCACACGTCGCATTCAACGGGAGTCACGGCGTTCTCGGGAGTCACCGTCACATTCTGTCCCCCGCGCCCGGACGCCGCCACACCGCGCGGGCGGAGGGGGCGCGGGCCGGACGCGGGCGGGGCGGGGGCGTCCGCCGATGTATACATGGACCCGTAGCGGAGACCGCGAGCGTGGGGACCGGGATGGACAGCGCCGAACGCACCGACCTCATCGTCGCCCGCCTGCGCGAGACGGGGCGGGTCGGCGTCGTGGAGCTGGCCGAGCACACCGGGCACTCCGAGATGACCATCCGCCGCGACCTCGACCAGCTCGCCGCCCACGGCGTCCTGCGCCGGGTGCGCGGCGGTGCCGTCGCCCTCGTCCCCCGGGGCCAGGAACCGCCCTACGCCGTCCGCGAGCGGCAGGCCGCCGAGGCCAAGCGGCGCATCGGCGCCGCCGTCGGCGACCTCGTGGGCGACGGCAACGCCGTCGCGCTCGACGGCGGGACGACCGTCCTCGAAGCCGCCCGCGCGCTCGCCGGCCGCCCCCTCACCGTCATGCCGCTCGCCCTGCGCGCGGCCCAGGTCCTCAGCGCCGCCCGCGAGACCACCGTGCTCATGGCCGGGGGAGAGGTGCGCCACGGCGAACTCGACCTGCACGGCCCGCTGACGGAGGCCGCCCTGGGCGCCGTCCGGTTCGACGTCACCGTGCTCGGCGTGTGCGGCCTGTCGGTCGGCGACGGGGCCACCGCGCACGACCTCGCCGAGGTCGCGGTCAAGCGCGCCGCCATGCGCTCGGCCGGGCGGACCGTGGTCGCGGCCGACTCCACCAAGCTGGGCGTCGTCACCATGGGCCACGTCGCCCCGATCACCGCCGTCGACGTCCTCGTCACCGACACCGACGCCCCGGACGCCACCGTGGCCGCGATCCGCGCGGCGGGGGTCACCGTCCACCTCGTCTGACCGCCCGCCTCCGCCGCCGGCGCGACGCGCCTTCGGAGCCGTTCCCCTCCCGCGGGTTCGGCGGCGGAGGAGCCCGACCGCGCCCGTTCCGGCGGGCCCGGCCGGGCAGGCGGCGCCGGTGCGTCCGGGCCGCCCCCGCGACCCGGGCGGCCGCGCCGCCCCCACCGGCCGCGATCGCCGCAACACACCGTCACCGGCAGGCATAATCCGCCGCGCCACGGGGCATTCGTCAAGGGACCCCTCCGACGGGACGACGGTGATCCCGCCGGGGCGCAGGTCGACCCCCGCTCATCAGGGAGGCCCCATGTCGGTCATGATGATGTTCGGAATCGCCGCCGTGATCATGTGCGGTGTGCTGGTGGCGCTGTTCCTCGCCGCCCTCGCCACCGGGACGGCCCCCGCCGACGAACCGGCCGACGACGACGCCATCGACGCCGCCTTCCACGCCCACGGCGTGCACTTCGGCTGACCGCCGTCGTCCCCGACCGCTCTATCATCGGAGCGCACGGCCCGCGTCCGATATGGAGCCCGCATGACAGACGACACCAGACCCGCGTTCGCGGCCGAACGCCGCGAGCGCATCCTGGAACTGGTGCGTGCCAACGGCGCCATGGCGCTGCGCGACATCGCCACGCGGGTCCGGGCGTCCGAGGTCACCGTGCGCCGTGACGTCCGCGCCCTGGAGGCCGAGGGCCTCCTCGACCGCCGGCGCGGCGGGGCCGCGCTGCCCGGGCGCCTCGGCCACGAGCAGAGCTACGCGCAGAAGACCGGCCAGGCCGGGCCCGAGAAGCTCGCCATCGCCGCGGCCGCCGCCCGGCTCGTCGCCGACGGCGACGCCATCGTGCTCGGCCCCGGCAGCACCACCGAGGCGCTCGCCCGCGAGCTCAGCGGGCGGCAGAACCTCACCGTCGTCACCAACTCCCTGCCGGTGGCCGAGGTGCTCGCCGGCGCCCCGGGGGTCGAGGTCGTCGTCACCGGCGGCACCCTCCGCGGCTCCATCCGGGCGCTCATCGGCACCGCGGCCGAGCAGGCGCTGGCGGGGCTGCGCGTGCGCCAGGCGTTCGTCTCGGGCAACGGCGTCACCGCCGAGCGCGGGCTGAGCACCCCCAACCCGGCGGTGGCCAGCGTCGACCGGGCCCTGGTGGCGTGCGCCGAGGAGGTCATCGTGCTCGCCGACCACACCAAGGTCGGCGCCGACACCATGGTGCAGACCGTGCCGCCGGAGCACATCGCGCACCTGATCACGGACAACCACGCCGACCCCGAGGTCCTGATGACCCTGGAGGACATGGGCACGCTGGTGCACGTGGCCGTCCTGGAGGTCGACCGCGGCGAGTGACCGCGCGGGCGGCCGCACCCGGGCGGCGGTGACTGGCTGCGGTCGCGGCGCGGGCAGTACCCTACGTGGATCGTCCGGAATGTTAGTGATCGCCCCAGTGGAGGCCGCCGTCCCATGCCGACCCCGGTGACCCTGCCCGACCCCTGGTCGCGGTCCAAGGTGAGCGTCGTCGTCCCCACCTACAACGAGGCCGACAACCTCCCCGTCCTGGTCGAGCGGGTGCTCGCCCTCGACCTCCCCGAACTCCGGCTGGTCGTCGTGGACGACAACTCCCCGGACGGCACCGGCGACATCGCCGACAAGCTCGCCGCCGACAGCGGCACCGACGGCCGCGTCACCGTCGTGCACCGCACGGCGAAGGACGGGCTGGGCCGCGCCTACGTCGCGGGGATGACCCGCGCCCTGGACGACGGCGCCGACTTCGTCGCCCAGATGGACGCCGACCTCAGCCACCCGCCCGGCTACCTGCCGCACCTGCTCGGCACCATGCTCTCCACCGGCGCCGGGGTGGTCATCGGCAGCCGCTACGTGCCCGGGGGCAGCCTGTCGGAGCAGTGGGGGGTGCGCCGCCGGCTGCTCAGCGGGTGGGCCAACGCCTACGTGAAGACGATCCTCGCCATGCCCATCCGCGACGTGACGGCCGGGTTCAAGCTGTGGCGGCGCGAGGCGCTGCTCGCGATCGACCTCGCCGACATCCGCAGCAGCGGGTACAGCTTCCAGGTCGAGATGCACTTCCGCGCCTACCGGCGCGGCCAGAAGATGGTGGAGATCCCCATCCACTTCGAGGACCGGCAGGAGGGCGCCAGCAAGATGGACCTCGCCGTCCAGGTGGAGTCGGCCCTGCGCCCGTTCCGGCTCCGCCGCGACGAGCGCGCCGCCCGCCGCCCCTGACCCCGCGCGGGCACCGGCCCCGCAGGGGCGGGGACGGTCAGGCGGTGACCGGGCGGTCGCGCAGGACGGTGTCGGCGATGCGCTCGGCCAGGCGCTCGGTCTGGGCGCGGATGTCGGGGATGGTGGCGGCCGCGTGGCCGCGCCGCACCGGGCCGACCGCGAACAGCCGCCGCGACACCCCGCCCTCCGGCGTGAGCAGCGCCCCCCGCCGGCAGGTGGCGAGGCCGGCCGCCGCCCCCGGATCGGCGATGCCCGGGATCTCCGGCGGCGGCGCCGTGCGCGGGTCGCCGGTGGCCACGATCAGCGCCGCGGCCTCGACCACCGCGCCGTCGGCGAGGTGGACCGCGACCGACGCCCCGTCCCGCTGCTCGGCGCGCACGACGCGCCCCGTGCGGGCCTCCAGCCCCGCGTGCGGGGCCGCCCACCCGACCGTGGCGGCGAGGGTCTGCGCGAGGTAGTCGCCGTAGACCCGGCGCGGCAGCAGGGTCTCGGGCCCGCACGCCAGCCCCCCGGTGCGCGCCCAGTCCATGAGGTGGCACGGCTGGTCGGGCAGCACCGACATGCCCTTGACCGGGGCGTCCAGCGGCCGGTGGTCGCCCGGCGCGTAACCGGTGCCCCGGGCGTGCCGGCCGTGCGCGTCGACCAGCACGAGGCGGTAGCGCAGCCGCAGCCAGGTGGTGGCGCGCAGCAGGGCGACCGCGGCGACCGCCGCGCTCGGCCCGCCGCCCGCGAAGACGATCGCCGGCGTCTCCCCGGCCCCCGCCCCGTGTCCCATGGGTCAACTGTAGAACGGTTCGCACGTCCGCGGCGGCCGATCGGCCCCCGGGCGGGCCGCCCGGACGGTCAGGTGCCCGCCGCCGGGGGGCGGGCGGCGGTGGAGTTGGGGCAGGAGTGCAGGGGCGGGGCGTCGACGCCGCAGAACATGCCCTCGGGCGCCGGGGGCGGGGGCGTGCGGCGGGGCCGGAGCAGCACCAGGGCCGCCAGGCCCGCCGCGCAGGTCAGGCCGGCCAGGACGAGCATGGCCGGGCCGAACCCGCCCGCGATCCCCGCCGGCCCGCTGACCCCGGCGACCACCGGAACCGCCGCCACACCGATGAGCTGGGCGGTGCGGGCCAGCGTGTTGTTCACCCCCGACGCGATCCCGGCGTGGCGCTCCGCCGCCGACGCGAGCACCGTGGCCGTGAGCGGGGCGACCGCGGTCGACAGCCCCAGCCCGACCAGCAGCACCCCCGGCAGGACGCCCGTCAGGTAGGTGTCGCCGGGCCCGACCCGGGCGAGCAGCAGCAGCCCGCCCGCGACCAGCAGCGGCCCCACGGTCAGCTGGGGGCGCGGCCCCAGCCGCTCGCCCAGCCGGCCCGCCTGCCCGGACAGCGCCAGCATCAGCACGGTGATGGGCAGCGAGGCCGCGCCCGCCGCCACCGCCGAGTAGTCCAGGACCTCCTGAAGGTAGATGACCAGCAGGAACAGCAGCGGGCCCAGCGCCCCGTACAGCAGCACGGTCACCACGTTGGTCACGGTGAAGCGGACCGAGCGGAACACGTCGAGCGGCAGCATCGGCCGCCGCCCCTTCCACTCCACCGCGACGAACGCCGCCAGCGCCGCCGCGCCCACCACCGCGCTCGCCGCCACCCGCCACCCGGGCACCCCGGCGGCGCCCGACTCGATCAGCGCGAACGTCACCCCGGCCAGGCCGACCATGCCCAGGAGCGCGCCCGCGTAGTCCATCCGGTCGGGCGCGGCCGGGTCGCGCGACTCCGGCAGGTGGCGCCGCGCGATCAGCAGCACCGCCACCGCGAACGGCACGTTGATGAGGAAGATCAGCCGCCACGACCCGGAGTCGACCAGCCACCCGCCGACGAACGGCCCGATCGCCGACGCCACCCCGGTCAGCCCCGACCACGCGCCGATGGCGCGCGCCCGGTCGCCGCGCCGGAACCCCGCCTGCAGGATCGCCAGGCTGCCCGGGGTGAGCAGCGCGCCGCCGATGCCCTGCAGGACCCGCCCCGCCACCAGCCAGTGCACGGTCGGGGCGACGGTGCACAGCACCGACGCCAGGGCGAACCACGCCACGCCGATGCGGAACACCCGCACCCGCCCGAACCGGTCGCCCAGCGCCCCGCTGAGCAGGATGAGCGCCGACAGGGTCACCATGTAGCCGTTGGCGATCCACTGCAGCCCGGCCAGCCCGGTGCCCAGCTCCGCGCCGATCTCCGGCAGCGCCACGTTGACCACCGTGGAGTCGAGGAACGCCATGCCCGACGCCAGGACGGTCGCCGCCAGCGCCCACCGGGCCGCCGGGGTGCCCCACGCGATCTCGCCCGCGACGGGGCCCGCCGCCTTGCCCATGCGCCCACCTCCCGGGGATACGTTACGGCGCGGGCGGCACCCCGGGTGCCGCCCGCGCCGCGCGCGGTGTGTCGCCGGGCTACTCGCTCGCGAGCGTCCCGCTGATGGAGGTGCGCGCCGCCCGCCGCGCGGGCAGGGCCGACGCCAGCAGCCCGGCCAGGACGGCGGCCGCGATGAACGCGGCGATCCGCGCGGCCGGGAGGGTGAAGATGGCCGACGGCAGCGCCGCCTCGGTGGCCGCCCAGCCGAACACCACCCCGAGGCCGATGCCGACCAGGGCGCCGGTCAGGCAGAGCAGGACCGCCTCCAGGGCGAGCATCCGGCGGAGCTGGCCGCCGGTCAGCCCGAGGGCGCGCAGCAGCGCCGACTCCCGGGTGCGCTCCAGCACCGACAGCGCCATGGTGTTGGCGATGCCGAACACCGCGATGAGGATGGCCAGCCCCAGCATCGCCGCGATGGTCAGGAAGGCGGTGTCGAGGATCTGGTCGAACTGGTCGCGCATCTCCGCCATCGACTGCACCTGGACGGTCGGGTGCCCGGCGACCGCGTCGTAGACGGCGTCGCGCAGCTGCGCCGGGGACGCGTCGTCCGCGCCGCGGACGTAGACGGCGGACGACTCGCGCACGTCGGGGTAGGCGTCGGCGAAGTCCGCCGGGTCCATGGTGACCCCCATGAGCTGCTGCATGTCCACCACGACGGCCGCGATCTCGTAGCCGCGCGCGCCTTCGGCGGTCTCCAGCTCCAGGGTGTCGCCGACCCCCCGGCCCTGGGCGTACCCCTCGGTGACGGCGATGCGGCCCGGCCCGATGTCGGCGAGGTCGCCCGCCGCGACGTCGGAGGTGATGTCGACCCCGACCTCGGCGCCGGGGTAGGCCACGACCGGCACCGGCCCGTCGGCGCCGGCCACGCGGGCGGTGTCCCGCCGCTCGGCCATGACGGTGGCGATCGCGGGGTCCTCCCGCAGCGCCGCGGCGACCTCCTCGGGCACGCCGCGCTCGTCCTCGCCGAACTGCGCCATCAGGCCGTAGTCGACGGGGAACTGGCGCTCCAGCATGTCGGTCATGGTGGCCTCGGTGGTCGCGCTGACCACCGAGTACCCGGAGATGAGGGTCGCGCCGACGGTCAGCGCGATCATGGCGGTGGCCGCCCGCTTGGGGCTGCGCCGCGCGTTGTCGGTGGCGAGCATGCCCGCCACGCCCGTCCGGCGCAGGACGGTGCCCAGGACGGCCACGGCGCCGCGCACCAGGAGCGGGCCGATCACGACCACGCCGAGGAAGGCGAGCATGGCCGCCACCGAGACGACCGCCAGGGCCATCTCGCCGACGGAGCCCCGGACGGCGAAGGCGGTGATCGCGGCGGACGCCGCCAGCAGCACCGCGCCCGCGGCGGCGCGGATCCAGCCCGTCCCCTTCTCCATCCCGGCGGCGACGGCGCTGGTGCGCAGCGCGGCCAGCGGGGGGACCCGGGTGGCGCGCCGGGCCGGCAGCAGGGCGGCCAGGACGGCCATGCCGGTCCCAACCGCGAGCCCGACGGCCACGGCCGTGGGCGTGACGACCAGGGACAGGTCGGCGGACCCGGAGCCCAGCGCCTCCCCGCCGAACTCGGCGGCGGCGTAGCCCGCCCCGATGCCGGCCAGGACGCCGGCGGCCGACGCCATCAGGCCGATGACGGCCGCCTCCAGCAGCACCCCCCGGAAGACCTGGCCGCGCAGGGCGCCCACGCACCGCAGCAGCGCCATCTCGCGCTGCCGCTGCGCGACCAGGATCGCGAACGTGTTGTAGATGACGATGGCCGCGACGAACACCGAGATCAGCGCGAACAGCAGCAGCGCCGTCGCCAGCACGTCGGCCTGGGCGCCGGCCTGCTCGGCGCGCTCGGCGCCGAACTCGGCTCCGGTCATCGCCCGGCCGCCGTCGACGGCCGCGCCGACCGCCTCGGCCACGCGTTCGGCGGGCACGCCCTCGGCGCCCACGACGCCGATCTCGGAGTAGCGGTCGGAGCCGGTGACCTCGGCCGCCGTCTCCGGGGTGTAGACCACGGCGCCGCGGAAGGCGATCTCCTGGTCCACGCCGAAGTCGACCAGGCCGCTGACGGTGAACTCGCGTTCGGCGCCCTCGCTGTCGAGCACGGTCACGGTGTCGCCGACGCCGAACCCGGCGGTCTCGGCGACCGTGGTGGCCAGCGCGACCTCGTCGGCGGCCTCGGGGAGGGCGCCCTCGGCGGCGGTGAACCGGGTGACCTCGTCGGCGGACAGCCCGGCCGTGGGCACCTGGCCGACGGCGCGGCCCTCGGCGTCCAGCAGCGGGGAGTCGCCCCGGATGACGCCCCCGGCGGCGGCGACCTCCGGCAGGTCGCGGACGCGGTCGAGCGTGTCCGGTGCCAGGCCCTCCTCGGCGCCGTCCTCGGGCAGGACGACCGCGTCGAGCCGGTCGGCGGAGCCCATGACCTGGGCGGAGAACCCGGCCCGCAGGGTGTCGGTGAACACCAGGGTGCCGGAGACGAACATGACGCCCAGCGCGATGGCGAGCGCGGTGGTGACCAGCCGGCCCTTGTGCAGGCGCAGCCCGGCCAGGGTGGTTCGCAGCATCGGTCAGGACTCCAGCTTCACCAGGCGGTCGAGGACGGACTCGGCGGTGGGGTCGGCGATGTCGTCGACCAGCCGCCCGTCGCGCAGGAACACGACGCGGTCGGCGTAGGAGGCCGCCACCGGGTCGTGGGTGACCATGACGACGGTCTGCCGCAGGTCGCGCGCCGAGTCGCGGAGGAACGCCAGCACCTCGGCGCCCGACCGGGAGTCGAGGTTGCCGGTGGGCTCGTCGGCGTAGACGACCTCCGGCGCGTGCAGCAGGGCGCGCGCGACGGCGACCCGCTGCTGCTGGCCGCCCGACAGCTTCGACGGCAGGTGGGACAGCCGGGGGCGCAGCCCCACCACGTCCACGATGCGGTCGAACCGCTCCCGGTCGACGCGGCGACGGGCGATCTGCGCGGGCAGCAGGATGTTCTGCTCGGCGGTGAGCATCGGCAGCAGGTTGAACGACTGGAACACGAACCCGATGCGGTCGCGGCGCAGCAGCGTGAGCTGGCGGTCGCGCAGCCGGGTGATGTCGGTGCGGCCCAGGTGGACGCTGCCCGACGTCGCGGTGTCCAGCCCGGCCAGGCAGTGCATCAGGGTGGACTTGCCGGAGCCGGAGGGGCCCATGATGGCGGTGAACGCGCCGCGGGCGAACGCGACGCTCACCCCGTCGAGGGCGCGCACCTCCGACCCGCCGGAGCCGTAGACCTTGGTCAGGTCCTCGGCGGTCACGGCGGGCGGTGCCTGGGTGGTGTGCGGCGCGGGCGACGCGGCGGTCTGGCTCACGCGGGGATCTCCTGACGTGCTCGGAAGGGGGTGCGGACGGGGATGGTGGCGCGGCCCGTCCCGTGCGGGGCGGTCCGACGGGTCACCACGCTAGGTCCGCGCAGGTCGGCGCCGCATCGACCGCGCAGCCGATTCCCGTCCCGGCCGAAAGGCGGGGGCGGGGCCCCGGACCGGCCGATCGGACCGGATCCACCCCCGACTTTCGTCGGTACCCGGCAGGCCCGGGGCGGCCGCCGACCCCCCGGTGGCGGCGGCGGGCACCCCCGCCACCGGCAGGGACACGCGCGCACCGACGATCGTCGCGGCCGCCGCCCGCACCGCCGCGGCCTGCGCCGACGCCGCCCCGGGGCGCTTAGACTCCGGCCCATGGAGGACGAGGAGCGGCGTCCGGGCGGCGCACCCGGCGCGTGGCCGCTGCGGACCGCGCGGTGGTGGTGGGACCGCCGGGCGCGGTTCGCCGACTGGTTCCTCGCCTGCTTCTACTTCCCCATCACCGCGGGGTTCCAGGTGAGCGGGCCGGACAGCGTCGTGGACCTGGTGCTGCCGGAGCCCGCCCCGGGCGCCGGGTTCATGCTGTGGTCGGCGGTGCAGTTCGCGGTCGTGGTGGGCGGCGCGGGCGCGGTGTCGATCGCCATCCTGCTGCGGCGCTCCCGGCCGCAGCTGCTCCTCGCCGTGAGCGTCGCGCTGCTCTTCGCGTTCGGCAACCTGATCCCCGGCACCATCGCCGTCTACACCTACGCGGCCTGGCACGACGACCGGCGCCGGCTCGCCTGGTGGACCGGCGCGCTGCTGGCCGGCACGGTGCTGGTCTACGGCGGCACCACGTCGCTGTTCCCCGTCATCGCGATGATGATCGTCCTGCCGCTGCTGGCCGGGCTGTGGACGGGCACCCGGCGCCAGCTCATCGCCAACCTGCGCGAACGGGCCGAGCGCCTGGAGCGCGAGCAGCACCTCAAGGCCGAGCACGCCATCACCGCCGAGCGCACCCGGATCGCCCGCGAGATGCACGACGTGGTGGCGCACCGGGTCAGCCTCATGGTGCTGCACGCCGGCGGGCTGGAGGTGTCGGCCGCCGAACCGCGCACCGTCGAGACCGCCGGGGTGATCCGCACCACCGGGCGCGAGGCCCTGGCCGAACTCCGCGAGATCCTCGGCGTGCTGCGCGACGCCCCCGGCGGCGAGGCGCCCACCGCCCCCCAGCCGGTGCTCTCCGACCTCGCCCGGCTGATCGGCGAGTGGCGCGGCCTGGGCACGCCCGTCGAGTGGCGCACCGGCGGCACCCCGCGCCCGCTGCCCGCCCAGCTCGAACGCACCGCCTACCGCGTCGTCCAGGAGGCGCTGACCAACGCGGGCAAGCACGCCCCGGGCGCCCCCGTCGCGGTCCGCATCGACTACGGCGACCGCGAACTGGGCATCACCGTCGCCAACGCGCCCACCGAGAGCCACGACCCCCCGCACGACCCGCCGCCG
The DNA here is from genome assembly GCF_001552555.1 of Nocardiopsis trehalosi NBRC 14201. Lineage (GTDB taxonomy): Bacteria > Actinomycetota > Actinomycetes > Streptosporangiales > Streptosporangiaceae > Nocardiopsis_B > Nocardiopsis_B trehalosi. Next base: position 17,761 of record NZ_BCRK01000040.1, read on the forward strand.
GGCAGCGGGTACGGCCTGGCCGGGCTCCGCGAGCGGCTCACCCTGGTCGACGGGGTCCTCACCGCCGGGCCCGCCCCGGACGGCGGGTGGCGGGTCCGCGCTATCGTGCCCGTGGCACAGGCGGACGAGCGCGACGGGGGAGCGGCCGGGTGATCCGCACGGTTCTGGTGGACGACGAGCAGCTGGTGCGCTCGGGGCTGCGCATGATCCTGGACTCCGCCGACGACATCGAGGTCGTCGGCGAGGGCTCCGACGGCGCCGACGCCGTGCCGCTCGTCCGCGACCTCGACCCCGACGTGGTCCTGCTCGACATCCGCATGCCCGGCGTCGACGGCCTCACCGCCGCCGCCGACCTCGCCGCGCTGCCCCGCCCGCCCAAGGTCGTCCTGCTCACCACCTTCGACCTGGACGAGTACGTGCACCGGGCGCTCCGCGCGGGCGCGGTCGGCTTCCTGCTGAAGGACACGCCGCCGCGCGACCTCATCTCCGCGGTGCGCACCATCGACGAGGGCAACGCCATGCTCGCGCCCAGCGTCACCAAGCGGATGCTGGAGCGGTTCGCCGCCCCCGCGCCCGGCGGGACGGGCGACGCGGCGCGCCGCCTGGAGGTGCTGAGCGCCCGCGAGCGCCAGGTGCTGGTGGCCGTCGCCCAGGGGCTGTCCAACGCCGAGGCGGGCCGCGAGCTCGGCATGCGCGAGGCGACGGTCAAGGCGCATGTCAGCCGCATCCTGGCCAAGCTCGGGCTGTCCAACCGGGTGCAGGCGGCCATCCTGGCGCACGACGCCGGCTGGACCTGACCGCCCCCGGCCGCCGGCCCGCTCCGCGCCGGCCGGCCGCCGCCCGGCGCGGGGCGGGCCGGGTGACCGGTGTCACTCCGGAGGGCCCACCGACGAGGTCTATTGTGTGAGCACGGCCCGTCCGGGCCGACGACCATGTCCGAGGGACACCCCGTCACAGAAAGGCCCAGCCGTGGCCGTCCGAACCCGCGGGGGCGACGGGGCGCAGGCGCCCGGGCCCGCCGCCGCCGGATCCGCCGGACCCCTCGCCGAGGCGTCCGTGCCGCGCCGCCTGCTGGCGGTCGCCACCCGGCTGTTCGCCGAGAAGGGGTTCGACCGCACCTCGGTGCAGGAGATCGTGGACGCCGCCGGGGTCACCAAGGGCGCGATGTACCACTACTTCGACTCCAAGGACGACCTCCTCGCCGAGATCTACGCGCGGGTGCTGCGGTTGCAGACCACCCGGCTGGAGGAGATCGCTGCCGGGCCGGGCACCGTGGTCGAGCGGGTGCGGCGGGCGGCGTCCGACGTCGTCGTCACCACCATCGCCAACCTGGACGACGCCAGCATCTCGTTCCGGTCGCTGCACCAGCTGAGCGCCGCCAAGCAGCGCGAGGTCCGCGCCGGGCGGCGCCGCTACCACGAGCTGTTCCGGTCGCTGGTCACCCGCGGCCAGGACGAGGGCGTGTTCACCGACCGGGTGCCCGCCGACATCGTGGTCGACTTCTACTTCGGGTCGGTGCACCACCTGAGCACCTGGTACCACCCCGAGGGCGCGCTGTCGCCGCGGCAGATCGGCGACCACTACGCCGACCTCCTCCTCACGGCCCTGCGGACCGACTGACCGCCGCCGGCGCCCCGCGCCGTTCAGGTGCCCGGCCGCCCCGCCCCCCCGGCGGTTTCCCCGGACCCCCCCGCCCGGCCCGTCGCGGCCGGTCGCGTAGCATCCCCGGGTGCCGGTCCGGCGGCGGGAGCCGCCGCCGACCGGGCCGCCGACCGCGCGCCGCACCCGACGAGGACCCCATGATGCCGACGAACGACCGCGCCCGCCCCCGGGGCGGCGGCCGCCCGCACGCTCCGGACGGCCGGGCATGGCGCGGCTGATCCTCGCCGTCTCCGCCGACGGCCACCGCCCCGACCTGTCCCACCTCACCGACACCGAGGTCCGCTACGCGACCGCCGCGGAGCTGCCGGCGGCGGTCGAGGGCGCCGACGCGCTGCTCGTCTGGTCGTTCACCTCGGGCGGGGTGGCCCGCGCGTGGCCGCACGCGGACGCGCTGCGGTGGATGCACGTCAGCAGCGCCGGGGTCGACCGCGTCCTCACCCCCGAGGTGGTGCGCAGCGGCGTCACCGTCACCAACGTGCGCGGCGTGCTGGACGACGCGATCGCCGAGTACGTGCTGGGCCTGGCGCTGGCGTTCGCCAAGGACCTGCCCGGCACCCTCGACCGGCAGCGCCGCCGCCACTGGGAGCACCGGCCCACCTCCCTGCTGCGCGGGTCGCGGGCGCTGGTGGTCGGACCGGGCGCCATCGGGCGGGCGGTCGGCCGGACCCTCGGCGCGGTCGGGGTGGCGGTCGACGCCGTCGGCCGGGCGGCCCGGCCGGGCGACGGCGTGTTCGGCGCCGTGTACGGTCCGGCCGACCTCGCCGCCGTCATCGGCGGCTACCGGTTCGTGGTCGTCACCGCCCCGCTCACCGCCGCGACGCGGGGCCTCGTCGGCGCGGACGCGATCGCCGCGATGGCGCCCGACGCCTACCTCGTCAACGTCGCCCGGGGGCCGGTGGTGGACGAGGCGGCGCTGACCCGGGCGCTGCGGGACGGCCGCGTGGCCGGAGCGGCGCTCGACGTGTTCCACCGGGAGCCGCTGCCCGAGGAGCACCCGCTGTGGGGGCTGCCGAACGTGGTGGTCTCCCCGCACATGGCGGGCGACGTCGCGGGCTGGCGCGACGCGCTGCTCGGCGTCTTCACCGACAACCTGGAGCGGTTCCGGGCCGGGCGCCCCCTGCGCAACGTCGTGGACAAGGAGCTCGGCTTCGTCGTGTGACCCGCCGCCCGGCGCCCGGTGCGGGCCGCGCGGCGCGGACCGGTATTCCCGCGGTGCGGGGAGAGGTGGCGCACGTCGAGACGCGCGTCGCCTTTAGGTTAGGCTCTCCTTTGCCGCTCGTCGTCGGCCCTGGTGCGGTGGTCCGTCCCGCCCGGCCGCCTCCTGCGGCGCCCCCGCCCCCCACGACCGGAAGGCCGCCCGTGAGTCCGTCCCGCCGCCCCCCCAGGCCCGGCGCGGCCCCCCGCCGGCACCGCCGCGCGGACGCGGGCCCACCGCCCCTCCCGGCGCCGAGCGGACCCCCGATGAGCGCGGCCGACACCGCGCCGGCCGGCACCGCGCCGTCCGGCGGCGGGCGGCTGCTGCGCCGCGCCCTGCTGCGCAACCGGGGGCGGCTGGCCATCGGCGTCACCGGGGCCTCCCTGCACCAGACCGCCGAGGCGCTGGTCCCGGTCGCCATCGGCCTCGTCATCGACCGGGCCGTCGCCACCGGCGACGTCCGGGCGCTGGCGGTGTCGCTGGCCGGCCTGGTGCTGCTGTTCACCGTCCTCACCATGTCGTGGCGCTTCGGCGCGCGCTCCCTGGTCGCCGCGATCCAGGGCGAGGCCCACCTGCTGCGCGTCGAGGCCGCCGAGCGCATGCTCGACCCCCGCCGCCAGGACAGCGGGATGCGCGCCGGGGAGCAGCTGAGCATCGCCACCTCCGACGCCGACCGGCTGGCCCGGCTGCTGCACTTCGGCCCCTCGTTCGTGTCCGGGGTCGTCGGCCTGGCCGTGTCGGCGGTCGCGCTGCTGCGCATCGACTCCGCGCTCGGCCTCGGCGTGCTCGTTGGCGTGCCCGTGCTGGTGGGCGCCGTCCAGGTGCTCGGCCCGCTGCTGACCCGGCGGGCGGCCTCCCAGCAGGCGGCCACCGCCGCCACCACCGCGCTCGCCGCCGACCTGGTGCGCGGCCTGCCGGTGCTGCGCGGCGTCGGCGCCGAGACCGCCGCGGCGGACGGCTACCAGCGGTCCAGCGGCGCCGCGCTGCGCGCCGCCCTGCACGCCGCCGCCCCCAGCGGCGCCTACTTCGGCGCCACCACCGCGGGCGGCGGGCTGCTGCTGGCGGGCGCCGCCGCGTTCGCCGGGTGGGCCGCGATCAACGGGCGCATCACCATCGGCGAGCTCATCACCGTCGTCGGCCTCGCCCAGTTCATCACCGAGCCGGTGCGCGAACTCGGCCTGTGCGGCCAGGGCATCGCGGTGGCGCGGGCGTCGGCCGGGCGCCTGGCCGCGATGCTCGACGCCCCCTACCGGCTCGCCCCGGGCGACCGGGCCGTCGCCGGGGAGGCCCGCGTCGACCTGCGCGGCGTCCACCACGGCCCGCTGCGCGGCCTGACCCTGTCGGTGCGGCCGGGCGAGTTCGTCGGCGTCGTCGGCCACGACCCGGCCGAGACCCGCGCCCTGGTCGCCCTGCTGTCCGGGCGGACGCCGCCGGGCGAGGTCGACGGCGACGTCCTCGTCGACGGCGTCCCGCTCGGCGACATCCGCCTCGACGACGCCCGCCGCACCGTCCTGGTCGAACCGCACGAGCCCGACCTGTTCGAGGGCACCCTGCGCGACAACGTGCGCGCGGGCGTCCCCGCCGGGGCGGCGGGCGGCGGGGACGACGAGGCCGGGCTGTGGGCGGCGCTGCGCGCCACGGCCGGCGACGAGGTCGTCCGCGCCCACCCCGACGGCCTCGACCACCGCATCACCGACCGCGGGACCACCCTGTCCGGCGGGCAGCGGCAGCGCCTGGCCCTGGCGCGGGCCGTCGCCGCCCGCCCGCCGGTCCTCGTCCTGGACGAGCCCACCACGGCGGTCGACGCCGTCACCGAGGAGACCGTCGCCCAGGGGCTGCGCGACGCCCGGCACGGCCCGGACGCCGGGGCCGGCCTGGCGACCCTCGTCGTCACCAGCAGCCCCGCCCTGCTCGCCCGCGCCGACCGTGTGGTGGTGCTCTCCGGCGGCGCCGTCGCCCGCGAGGGCACCCACGCCGACCTGGCCGCCGCCGACCCCGACTACCGCAGGACGGTGCTGCGATGACCGCCGGACCGACGGCCGCCCCCAGCGCCCACCGGGTGCTGCCGATCGCCTCGGCGCGCGCCACGCTGGCGCTCGTCCGCGCCGAACTGCGCGGCGTGCGCGGCCCCGCCGCCGCGGCCCTGGCCGTGTCCGCCGCCGCCAACGCGTGCGCGCTGATCGCGCCCTGGGTCCTCGGCCTGCTGGTCGACGCGGTGGACGAGGGCACGACGACCGCGCACGCGCTGACCCTGACGGGCGCCATCGCCGCCGCGGCGGTGGCCGGCGGGGTGCTGACCGCGGTCGCGTTCACCCTGCTCGCCCGGACCGGCGAGACCGTGCTCGCCCGGCTCCGCGAACGCGTCGTGCGGCGCGCGCTGCTGCTGCCCGCGCCGGTGCTCGCCCGGCTCAGCGCCGGGGACCTGCTCTCCCGCGTCGGCGACGACGTCGCGGTGGTGGGCGACACCATCCGCGAGAAGGTGCCGTTCCTGCTGTCGGCCCTGCTCACGGTGGTCCTGACGATGGGCGGCCTCATCGCCTTGGACTGGCGGCTGGGCCTGGCCGGGATGTGCGCGCTGCCCGTCTACGCGTTCGCCCTGCGCTGGTACCTGCCGCGCTCGGCCCCGCTCTACGTTGACGAGCGCGCCGCCATGGGCGAGCGCGCCCAGGCGCTCGTCGGGTCGCTGCACGGCGCCGAGACCGTGCACGCCTACCGGCTGCACGCGCACCGCCGGGCTCTGGTGGACGAGCGCTCCGCGGTGGCCCGCGACGCCACCGTCCGGGTGTTCCGCCTGTTCACCCGCTTCGGCGGGAGCATGAACATGGCCGAGTGCGTCGGCCTCTCCGCGATCCTCGCCGTGGGGTTCGCGCTGGTCGGCGGCGACGCCGCCACCGTGGGGCAGACCACCGCCGCCGCGCTGTACTTCCACCGGCTGTTCGGGCCGCTCGGCGCCATCATGGTGACGTTCAACGACGTGCAGTCGGCCGGGACCAGCCTCGCGCGCATGGCCGGGGTGGCCGCGATGCCGCTGCCGGAACCGCCCGCCGACGCGATGGTCCCCGCCGACGGCGGGGTCGAGGTGCTCGGGGTCGGCCACCGCTACGACGGCGGGCCGCCCGTGCTGCGCGACGTCACCCTGCGCGTCGCGCCGGGGGAGCGGGTGGCCCTGGTGGGCGGCAGCGGGGCGGGCAAGACCACGCTCGCCTCGGTCGTCGCGGGCCTGCTGACCCCGGCCGAGGGCGCGGTCCGGCTCGGCGGCGCCCCCCTGGACCGGCTGCACCCCGACGCGCTCCGCCGGCACCTGGCCCTGGTCAGCCAGGACACCCACGTGTTCGCGGGGACGCTCGCCGACAACGTCCGGCTCGCCGTGCCGGACGCCGGCGAGGACCGGGTCCGCGCCGCCCTGGCGGCGGTGGACGCCCTGTCCTGGGCGGCGGCCCTGCCCGAGGGACTGGACACCGTCGTCGGCGAGGGCGGGCTCCGGCTGACCGCCTTCCAGGCGCAGCACCTGGCCCTGGCCCGCGTGGTCCTGGCCGACCCGGCCGTGGTCGTGCTGGACGAGGCGGGCGCCGAGGCGGGCAGCGCGGGCGCCCGGGTGCTGGAGCGGGCGGCGGTGGCCGCGACCCGGGGCCGCACCGCCCTGGTCGTGGCGCACCGGCTGCCGCAGGCGGTCGAGGCCGACCGCATCGTCGTCCTCGACGCGGGCCGCGTGGTCGAGTCCGGCACGCACGCCGACCTGGTCGCCCGGGGCGGCCGCTACGCCGACCTGTGGAACGCCTGGAGCGCGACCGGCGCCCCCGCCTGACCGGGGCCGGGCCCGACCGCCGACGCGGCCTCCCGGGCCCGGGGGGCGGTGGGCGCCCGGGCGCGGCCGACGCCGCCCCCCCGAACCGCGTCGAACGGGGACCGGCGGGGAGGCGGGTACCGCCCGCTTGATCGGCCGCCCGGATTCGTCCAGGATCATTCCCGTCCGCGCCCGGTGCCGGGCGGCCCGGTGGGCCGCCCGGCACCGGACGGCCCACCGCACCCCCTGGAGCACCCCGTGTCGCAGCCCCCGAACGAGCCCGCGCCGAAGGACGAGCTGGCCCGGCTGCGGTCACTGGCGGAAACGGACGTCGCGGCCCACCGGGACGAGATCGCGGCCGCCGTCGGCCCGCTCCTCGCGCGCCTCGGCGAGCGCCTGCCGGCCGAGCACACCGGCCCCGTGCGCGCGCAGGCGCTGCGGACCAACCGGCTGCTGCCCGAAGCGCTGTACAAGGCGGGCCTGGAGCGCCGGCTGGCGGGCGACCCCGCCGGGGCGGTGGAACTGCTGACCGCCGCGGGCGACCGCCAGGAGGAGGCCGCGTCGCGGCTGGCGGACTGGGCCGAGCGGGTGCCCTCCCTGCGGGTGGAGGCGGACGCGGCCGCCCGGCTGGTGTGGACCATGCGGTGGGACGCCAGCAAGGCCATGCGCGCCGCGGGCCGGTGGGAGGAGGCGCGCGAGCTGCTCACCGCGGTCCGGGACAACGTCCGGACGGACGGCCGCCACCACCTCGTCGTCAACGACCTGCGGCTCGTCGAGGCCCGCGTCCACCAGGGGGAGCTGGCGCGGGACGGCCACGGGGTGCGGGCCGCCCTGCAGGGGGCGCGGCCCGCGGCCCGGAAGGCGGGTCGGCCCGGCTTCACCCCCGAGGGGTTCGTGGCCGCCACGGGGACCGCGCCCCCGATCAAGACCCCCTTCTTCGGCATCCGCCCCCCGTCCGAACGCGGCCTGCGCCCCCCGTCCGACCGCCGCCGGGGCCGCTAGTGGCGGCTCTCGTAGTCGGCGACGATGGCCGCCGGGATGCGGCCGCGGTCGCTGACCGGCTTGCCGGCCGACCGCGCCCAGGTGCGGATGCGCGCGGCCTTGTCGCGGTCGATCCGCCCGCCGCCGGCCGGCGCGCGGCCCTGGCGGGCGGCGCGCCCGGTGGGCCGGGCCCGGCGGGCGTGGTCGACGAACGGGGCGAGCGCCTCCCGCAGCATCTTGGCGTTCTGGCTGCTCAAGTCGATTTCATAAGTTTGTCCGTCGAGCGCGAAAGTGACGCTCTCCTCCGCTTGGCCGCCGTCCAGATCGTCGACGAGTAGTATCTGCGTCTTCTGAGCCATTGGCATACTCCGTTCTTGGTATTTCGGGTGCCGGTTTCCACTATAGGGACTCCAATGCATTCGAGGAATGGGGTTCCCCCTTTTCCCGGATGAATGTCCCGCGGTCCCAATGTGCCCCGCCCCCGGGGCCGAACGCCGGGGGTGACGCTGCGGCGTGGGCCGGGCGGGCCAGGTCACCGAGGGGGAAAGGGGACTCCTTTCCCGGCGGATTTCCATCCGGAGTCGCGCGTGGACACGGTGCGGAGCCGGCGCGTGCGCGTGCGTGGCACTCCATTCCGGTCGGCTGCGGCGGGCCCTTCTCAGGCGCCGGGGGCCGGGTCCAGCTCGCGCAGGAGGGCGCGGATGTCGTCGGGCCGTTCATGCGGGGCGAGGTGGCCGGCTCCGGGAATGCCGTGCACCCCGGTGCCGAGCAGCCGGCGGGCGGGCGCGGCCAGGCGGGCCGGCGGGAAGAAGCAGTCGTGGGCGCCCGCGGCCACCCGGACGGGGGTCGTGCGCCACCGGCGCACGACGCGGTCGGGCAAGGGGCGCGGGGCGAGGCTGGTGCGGCAGTGGCGGGCCACCAGCGTCAGCCAGGCGTCCTGTCGGTCCCGTTCCCGCCCATGAGCGGGTGCGGGGCCGCTCATGTGGTCGAGCAGCCGCGCGCTGGTGGCGGGGGAGGGGGCGAGGAGCCACGGCAGCGTCGCCCGCAGCAGGGCGGGGCCGATCGCGGCGGGCGCCAGCCCCGCCGGGCCGACCAGGGCCAGTCCGGCCACCCGGTCGGACGGGGCGCACGACAGTGCCACCGCCGCCCCCAGCGAGTGGCCGAGCACGAGGACCGGGCGGTCGGCGAGGTGGGCGAGGATGTCCGCCAGCCAGGTTCCGTAGGCGGCGAGGCGGTCGCCGCCGGGCCGGTGCGGCGGGGCCAGGCCCGGCTGGCCGGGCAGATCGACCAGGTGTACGGCGCGGTCGCGGGCCAGGGCGCGGGCGACCGGCAGGTCGGTGGCGCTGTTGAAATTCGTGCCCGCCAGCAGCAGGACCGGGGTGCCCGGGCCGCCGTCCGCGGTGAAGACCGGGGTGGGCCCCAGGGAGGTGGCGAGCGTGCGCTCGCGCGGGGCGGGGTGCGCCGCCAGGCGGGCGCGGCACCAGGAGCGGATGAGCCGTTCCCCCGCGGCGTCGCGGTAGACGGCGGTCCGGCGGCGGGCGGGGTGCGGGGCGGTGGTCACGGGCGGGCCTTCCGGTCATGGCGGTGCGGACCGCCGACCAGACTTCCCGGCACACCGGGCGCGTCGAGCGCCGTGCCCGCATCATGCCGCAACGGGACGCGCGCGTCCAGACGCGGGCCATCGGCGAGGGAGGGCGCCGCCGCGCGGGGCGGGGCGCGCTTGGGACACCCCCCGGCCGGTGGCGGTGGTGCCCGCTCTGCGGCGGTGGTGCCCGCCCCGTGCCCCCGCTCCCCGCCTGCCGCGCCGGACGGGAAAAAGACCGACCGGATGGTATGTCGGAGAAGAGGGCGCGTTATCCTGCTCCGGACACGAAGCCGGACCGCGGCCGGACCGCGGCCCCCGGCGCGCGACGACGGCCGAAGGGCGGCGGGAGACCGAATGGGCGAGATCGATCCTCCGGGCGTGGACCTGCGGCGGCTGCGGGAGCACGTCGACGCCGAACTCCCCGGCCTGCTCGGCGGCGACCTGCGCGGGGAGGTGATCGCGGGCGGGCGCTCCAACCTCACCTACCGGGTGACCGACGGGAGCGGCACCTGGGTGGTGCGCCGCCCCCCGCTCGGCCACGTGCTGCCCACCGCGCACGACATGGCGCGCGAGCACCGCGTCATCACCGCCCTCGCCGACACCGCCGTGCCCGTCCCGGCCGCGCTGCTGCTGTGCACCGACCCCGAGGTGATCGGCGCCCCGTTCTACCTCATGGAGTTCGTCGAGGGCACCCCCTACCGGCGGGCCCGCCAGCTCGACGCGCTGGGCGCCGACCGCACCCGCGCGCTCGTCCTGTCGATGGTCGACACCCTGGTCGACCTGCACGCCGTCGACCCCGCCGCCGTCGGCCTCGCCGACTTCGGCCGCCCCGACGGCTTCCTGGAACGCCAGGTCCGCCGGTGGGGCAAGCAGCTCGCGGCCTCCCGCAGCCGCGACCTGCCCGGCATCGACGAGCTGCACGCGGGCCTGGCCGCCGGGCTGCCGGAGTCGCCGGCGCCGACCGTCGTCCACGGCGACTACCGGCTCGACAACATGCTGGTGGACGGCGGCGACCGGATCGCCGCCGTCCTCGACTGGGAGATGTCCACGCTCGGAGACCCGCTCACCGACGTCGCCCTGCTGCTCGCCTACGGCAGCCCGGAGATGCCGGTGGGGACGGGGGTCAGCGACGCGCCCCGCGCCGCCGGCTACCCGTCCGCCGCCGAGATCACCGCCCGCTACGCCGACCGGTCCGGCCGCGACGTCGCCGCCCTCGACTGGTACGTCGGCTTCGCGTTCTTCAAGCTCGCCGTGATCCTGGAGGGCATCCACTACCGGTTCGCCCAGGGCCAGACCGTGGGGGCCGACTTCGACCGGATCGGCGCCGCGGTGCCCCGGCTGATCGAGGGCGGGCTCAGCCGGCTGGCGGCGCGCTGACCGCCCGCGCCTCCGGGGCGGGCGCCGCGCGCCCGCCCAGGGCGGCGCGGCCGTGCGGCGCGGTGAAGTCGAGCAGCGGGCCCGCCGGGACGATCCGCCGCGGGTTCAGGTCCGGGTGCGTCGTGTAGTAGTGGCGGCGGATGTGGTCGAAGTCGGTGGTGTCGCGGAACGCCGGCAGCGTGTAGAGGTCGCGGGTGTAGCCCCACAGGTTCTCGTAGTCGGTGAGCCGGCGCAGGTTCGCCTTGAAGTGGGTGCCGTAGACCGGGTCGAACCGGGCGAGGGTCACCCACAGCCGGACGTCGGCCTCGGTGACGCGGTCGCCGCACAGGTAGCGGTGCCGGGCCAGCCGCTCCTCCAGGCCGTCGAGTGCCGCGAACAGGTCGGTGACGGCCTCGTCGTACGCCTCCTGCGTGGGCGCGAACCCGCACCGGTACACGCCGTTGTTCACCCGGGTGTAGACCTCGTCGTTCAGCGCGTCGATCTCGGCGCGCAGCTCCTCGGGGTAGAGGTCGATCCGCTCGCGCGCCCACGGTTCGAACTCCGCGTTGAGGTCGAGCGTGATGTCGGGGAAGTGGTTGCTGACGATGCGCCGGGTCCGGGTGTCCCACAGCACCGGCACCGACACGTGCCCGTCGTAGCCGGGCTCGGTGGCCTCGTAGGCCTCGCGCAGCAGCGCGAAGCCGTTCACGGTGTCGGGCCCGTGGCCCGGTCCCTCCCGGAACGCCCACCCCCGGCCGTCGCGGACCGGGTCGACGACGCCGACCGAGACCGCGTCCTCCAGCCCCTTGAGCCGGCGCACGATCAGGCTGCGCTGCGCCCACGGGCAGGCGTAGGAGGCGTACAGGTGGTACCGGCCCGGTTCGGCCGGGAACTCCGCCGACCCGATCCGGCCCCGGAACGGGTACGGCGGCCGCTCGAAGGCGGGCCCCTTGGGGGCGGTCATGGATCTGCCGTAGTCGCCGTAGGCGGCGAAGTCGACCGCTGAGGCGGTGCCGACGGTGGTCACTGTGCTCCTCCTCCTGCCTCGGATGCCGTCCGGCGGGCGGCCGGCCGGTGCCGCGCGCGGTCCCCCGCCCCACCGGCCGGGACGCGCCCCCTCCGCGCCCCGCACGCGGCGGTGCCCGGTGCGGGGGCGTTCGCCCCGGATTCCGGTACCGGCCGGTAGGTCGATACGCTGGCGTGCATTCCATCCACGGTGTCCATGCTCGTCATCGTGCACGCACAGCGCAATTCGGAGGTGTCCTGGATATGGCCCGCTCGGCACTGGTCACCGGCGGAAGCCGGGGGATCGGTCTGGCCATCGCCCGCGAACTCGCCGCCGGCGGCGACGACGTCGCCGTCACCTACCGGTCCGGCGAGCCGCCGGAGGGGCTCCTCGGGGTCCACTGCGACATCACCGACACCGCCCAGGTCGACGCGGCGTTCACGCGGGTCGAGGAGGAGCAGGGCCCGGTCGAGGTGCTGGTGGCCAACGCCGGCATCACCAAGGACCAGCTCATGCTGCTCATGAGCGAGGACGACTTCACCTCCGTCCTCGACACCAACCTCACCGGGACCTTCCGCGTCGTCAAGCGCGCGGTGCGCGGCATGCTGCGCCGCCGCCGCGGCGGCCGGATCGTCCTCATCTCCTCGGTGGTCGGCCTGATGGGCTCCGGCGGACAGGTCAACTACGCGGCGTCCAAGGCGGGCCTGGTGGGCTTCGGCCGGTCCCTCGCCCGCGAACTGGGGTCGCGCGGGATCACGGTCAACATCGTCGCCCCTGGGTTCATCGAGACCGACATGACCGCGGCGCTGCCCGAGGAGCGGGCCGCCGAGATCAAGAAGAACGTGCCGCTGGGCCGCTTCGGCAGCACCGGGGAGATCGCCGCCGCGGTGCGCTTCCTCACCGGCGAGAACGCCGGGTACATCACCGGCGCCGTCATCCCGGTCGACGGCGGCCTCGGCATGGGGCACTGACGACGCGGCCCCGGCCCGCCGACCGGCGCGCCCGCGCCGGCGGTGACAGAGCAGAACAGGAATGAAGGACTCCATGGGAATTCTCGACGGCAAGCGCATCCTGGTGACCGGGGTGATCACCGACAGCTCGATCGCCTTCCACGTCGCCCGCCTCTGCCAGGAGCAGGGCGCGACGGTGGTGCTCACCGGGTACGGCCGGCTCTCCCTCGTCGAGCGCATCGCCCGCCGGCTGCCCGACGCCCCGCCGGTGCTCGAACTGGACGTCACCGACGCCGACCACCTGGCGAGCCTCGCCGACCGCGTCCGCGAGCACGTCGACGGCATCGACGGTGTGGTGCACTCCATCGGCTTCACCCCCCAGGAGGCCCTGGGCGGCAACTTCCTCGACACCGAGTGGGCCGACGTCGCCACCGCGATGCACACCTCCACCTTCTCGCTGAAGGCGCTGACCATGGCGGTGCTGCCGCTGATGAAGGACGGCGGCTCGGTCGTCGCGATGGACTTCGACAACAGCGTCTCCTACCCGGTCTACGACTGGATGGGCGTCGCCAAGTCCGCGCTCACCTCCACCGCCCGCTACCTCGCCCGCTACCTGGGCGGGCAGGGCATCCGGGTGAACCTGGTCTCGGCCGGCCCGCTGCGCACCATGGCCGCCCGCAGCATCCCCGGCTTCGACGAGCTGGCCGGCTCGTGGCCGCAGCGGGCGCCGCTCGGCTGGGACACCGGCGACCCCGAGCCCGCCGCGCGCGCCGTCGTCGCGCTGCTGTCCGACTGGTTCCCCGCCACCACGGGCGAGGTCGTGCACGTCGACGGAGGGTTCCACTCCACCGGGGCGTAGACTCCTGCCCTGCGTCGTACCGGCCGCGGGCGCCCTCCGGAAGCCTCCGGAGGGCGCCCGCGGCCGCGTCGCGCACCGGACCGACGAGCCGAGGGGAGCAGCGCATGGATCTGGGACTCAACGGGGCCAGGGTCGTGGTCACCGGGGCCAGCCGGGGGATCGGCCGGGCCATCGCCGGGGTGTTCGCGGCGGAGGGGGCCGACCTGGCGGTCTGCGCCCGCTCCGCCGAGCCGCTGGAGCGCGCCGCCGGGGAGCTGCGCGGCACCGGGCGGCGGGTGGTCGCCGAGGCGCTGGACGTCGCCGACGCCGACGCGCTGCGGGCCTTCGTCGACCGCGCGGCGGCCGAGCTGGGCGGCATCGACGCCGTGGTGTCCAACGTCTCGGCGGGCAGCGCCGCCGGCCCCGACATGTGGGAGCGGGGGCTGGCCACCGACGTGCTGCCGTTCGTGCGCGTCTGCGAGTACGCCGAGCCGCACCTGGCGGCGTCCGAGCGCGGCGGCGCGATCGTACTGGTCTCGACCACGTCGGCGCTGCACACCTCCGCGCCGTCGGGGCCCAAGGCGTACGGGGCGGTCAAGGCGGCGCTGAACCACCACGCGGCCGCGCTCGCCCGCACGCTGCCGGCCAAGGGCATCCGGGTCAACACGGTGTCGCCGGGGCCGATCGAGTTCCCCGGGGGCGGCTGGGAGCGCCGCCGCGCCGAGCAGCCCGACTTCTACGCGTCCATCCGGTCGCGCATCCCGGCGGGCCGGCTGGGCCGCCCCGAGGAGGTGGCCCGCGCCGTCGCGTTCCTGGCGAGCCCGGCGTCCTCGTTCACCACCGGCGCCAACCTGGTGGTCGACGGCGGCTTCCTCGACCGGGTCTGATCCCCGCGCCCCGGCCGGCCCGGGGCGGCTCCCCGCCGCCCCGGCCGCCGCCGGCGGACCGCGGGGTCACGCCGACGGGGGTTCCAGGCCGAGTTCGCGGGCGGCCCAGGTGCGCATCTCGACCTTGCGCACCTTTCCGCTGACCGTCATCGGGAACGCGTCGACCGCCCGCACGTAGCGGGGCACCTTGTAGTGGGCGAGCCGGTCGCGGCAGAACTCGGCGATCTCCTCGCGCGTCGGCGCGTCGGCCGGGTCGCGCGGGATGACGCAGGCCAGCACCTCCTCGCCGTAGCGGTCGTCGGGCACGCCCACGACCTGCACGTCGGCCACCTTGGGGTGGGTGTGCAGGAACTCCTCGATCTCGCGCGGGTAGATGTTCTCGCCGCCGCGGATGATCATGTCCTTGATGCGGCCGACGATCGCGGTGTAGCCGTCCTCGCGCATCACCGCCAGGTCGCCGGTGTGCATCCACCGGGCCGCGTCGATCACCTCGGCGGTCTTGTCCGGCTGGTCCCAGTAGCCGAGCATCACCGAGTAGCCCCGCGTGCACAGCTCGCCCGCCTCGCCGCGCGGCAGCGTCACGCCGGTGACCGGGTCGACCACCTTCACCTCCACGTGCGGCAGCACCCGGCCGACGGTGGCGGTGCGCCGCTCCAGGTCGTCGTCGACGCGGGTCTGCACCGACACCGGCGAGGTCTCGGTCATGCCGTAGCAGATGGCCACCTCGGCCATGTGCATCTCGCCGACGACCCGCTTCATCACCTCCACCGGGCACGGCGACCCGGCCATGATCCCGGTGCGCAGCGTCGACAGGTCGTAGGAGGCGAAGTCGGGCAGGCCCAGTTCGGCGATGAACATGGTCGGCACCCCGTACAGCGACGTCACCCGCTCGGCGGCCACCGCGCGCAGGGTGGCCGCCGGGTCGAAGGACGGCGCGGGGATGACCACGCACGCGCCGTGGCTGGTGGCGGCCAGGTTGCCCATGACCATGCCGAAGCAGTGGTAGAAGGGCACCGGCAGGCAGACCCGGTCGTGCTCGGTGTAGCCGAGCAGCTCGCCCACGGAGTACCCGTTGTTCAGGATGCTGTGGTGGGACAGTGTGGCCCCCTTGGGGAACCCGGTCGTGCCCGACGTGTACTGGATGTTCACCGGGTCGTCGCAGGACAGCCCGGCCGCCCGCTCCGCGAGGCGCGCCGCGGGCACCCCGGCGCCGCCCGCCAGCAGCGCCGCCCACGACGGGTCGTCCAGGTAGACCACGTCGCGCAGCCCCGGCAGCGACCCCCGGGTGGCCTCGACCATCGCGCGGTAGTCGGCGCCCCGGTGCCCCCGCGCCGACACCAGGGTGCGCACCCCCGCCTGGGCCAGCACGTACTCCAGCTCGTGGCGGCGGTAGGCGGGGTTGACGTTGACCAGGATCGCGCCGATCGCGGCCGTCGCGTACTGCACCAGCACCCACTCGGGCCGGTTGGGCGCCCAGATCCCCACGCGCTCACCCCGCTCGACGCCCAGCGCGAGCAGGCCGCGGGCGGCGGCGTCGACCGCGGCGGCGAACCCGGCGTAGGTCCACCGCCGCCCGGAGGGCACGTCGACCAGCGCCTCGCGGTCGGGGAAGCGCGCCGCGGTGCGGGCCAGGTTCGCGCCGATGGTGTCGCCGAGCAGCGGCCGCTCGGACGCGCCGCTCGCGTAGGAGGTGGTCGTGGGGGGAAACGTGGGGGAAGGCATGGGGGCTCCCGTCGCGGTCCGGCCCCGTGCCGCCGCAGGGGGCCCTCCCGATCGTCCCGACCCGGCGGGCGCCCCATCACCCCCGAACGGGGGGGCGGGCGGACCGGGCGGCACCGGCGTTCGGGCCCGGTGGGCCGCGGGGCGCAGTACGATCGTGTCGATGTGACGGGCGTCTCATCGTCCCCTCGGCCCCCGGAGGGGACCCCGTCCCGAGCCGCCGGAGGACCGCATGCCCCCGTCCGCCGCCGAGGGCGACCTCGCCGACATCCGAGCCGGGCTGCCGCTGCTGCGGCGGCACGGCGGGCTGCCCGTCGTCTTCGGCGGGGCGGTGGGCGCGGACGGCGCGGTGCGCTACACCGAACTCGCGGGCGTCCGCACCGACGCCATCCGCGACCTGCGCGTCGCCCCGGGGCGCGGGCTGGGCGGCCGCAGCCTCGCCGTGCAGCGCCCCGCGTGGGTGCGCGACTACGTCAGCGCCACCGCGATCAGCCACCACTACGACGCCGAGGTCGCCGCCGAGGGGCTGCGCGCCATGGTGGCCGTCCCCGTGGTGGTGCGCGGCCGCACCCGCGGCGTGCTGCTGGGCGCGCTGCGCGCGTCGGTGGCCCTGGGGGACCGCGCCGTCGCCGCGGCCGCCGCGGCGGCCCGCACCGTCGAGCAGCACATCGTGGTCCGCGACGAGGCGCAGGACCGCCTGGCCGCGCTGGAGCGCGCCCGCGCGGCGGGGGGCGGCGCCGGCCCCGCCGCGGCGGCGGCCCGCTGGGAGGAGATCCGCGCGCTCAACGCCGAACTGCGTGCCATCGCAGGGGCGGCCGACGGCGACCTCCAGGAGCGGCTGCTGCGGGTGTGCGCGCGCATGGCCTGGGCCGCCGGGCCGCAGGAGGCCCGCTCCGGCGCGCCCTCCCTGCCGCCCCGGGAACTCGACGTCCTCGCCTGCGTCGCCCTCGGCCACACCAACGCCGACGTCGCCGCCCACCTGGGCGTGCGCCCCGAGACCGTCAAGGGCTACCTGCGCTCGGCCATGCGCCGCCTGGGCGCGCACACGCGCCTGGAGGCCGTGACCGCCGCCCGCCGCTGGGGCCTGCTGCCCTGAGCCCCGCTCCGGCGCGGCCGGGGTGCGGGCCCGGGGCGGGACGCCGGCGGCGCCGCCCGGGGGCGCCGGGCGTCTCCCTCCGTGCCGGTTCGGGTGCGCGGCGTGCCTTTTTCGCACGGGGGGTTCCCGGTGCGGAATTCCGCGCCGCGCCATTTCCCGGACGTTCGGTGACGCGCGCGTCGCGCTCCGTCGAATTCGGCGCGGAATAGGGCTCTGCGTCATCTCCGGGTCGCTGTGCGTGCCGACGGCGGGGCCGTGTGTCCGCCGTGGCCTGCGGCGTCGCCGCCCGAACGTCTCGACAGCTAGATATCAGATGCCTTACTATCATCAACGCACATAAGGCATGAAGTTCCCATATGTGTGGCTGTAGTGGAATGCTTCGTCTCCGAAGGGTGCCCGGCATGTGTGGTCCTGATGTGATGCGACAGATCGACTTCGGCGAGGAGGGCGCCAAGCCCCTCGGTGACGCCAACCCCTACGTGCGCCGGGCGGGGGAGGAGGGCACCGTCCAGATCTCCGGTGACGTCGAGACCCGGCCGTCGGCGACCGCCGGCCTGTTCTCCCGCCGCAACCTGTTCAAGCTCGGCGGCGCCTCGGGCGCCGCGGCCGTGCTCTCGGTGCTGCCGGCCGGCGCCGCCGCCTACGCCGACAGCCGGGGGCTGCTCGGCGGGGACGTCATCGACATGACCCACACCCTCAGCCCGGACTTCCCGGTCGTCTACACGGTCACCGACCCGCCGAAGTACGAGCAGAACCACCGCTACGAGGAGATGGGCTTCAACACCATCATCATGACCCTCGACGAGCACACCGGCACCCACATCGACGCGCCGTCGCACTTCCAGAACGGCGGCGGCCCGTTCATCGACGAGATCGAGCCGGACCAGCTCGTCGCGCCGCTGCGGGTCATCCGGATCGCCGACCGCGCCGCCGAGGACGCCGACACCCTCGTCACCGTCGACGACATCCGCCGCCACGAGCGCCGCTACGGGCGCATCCCCAAGGGCGCGTTCGTGGCCATGGACTCCGGCTGGGCCAAGAAGGTCGACGTCCCCGGCGCCTACCTCAACGAGGACGCCGACGGCCAGTTCCACTGGCCCGCGTTCAGCGGCGACGCCACCGCGTTCCTGGTGGAGAAGCGGTCGATCGTCGGCCTCGGCGTCGACAGCACCAGCCTCGACGCCGGCGCCAGCGAGGGCCCCGAGACCCACCAGATCCTGCTCCCCTCCGGCGGCTACGGCATCGAGTGCATGAACAACGTCGACAAGTGCCCCGACCGCGGCGCGACCGTGGTCGTGGGCGCCCCCAAGCACCGCGGCGGCTTCGGCGGCCCCTGCCGCGTGTTCGCCCTCTGCTGAGCCGCGCCGGCGCCCCCGCCGGGCACCGCCGGTCCGGCCGCGACGGCCCCGCCCCCTCCCGAGGGGGCGGGGCCGTCCGCGTGTCCGTGCGGTCGCGGAGGGTGGACACGTGATGATTCGATCTCGTACAGTAGTCGGCGTTCGAAGATGCATAAGAATTCTTACGCGGCCGCCGTGCGGCCGCGCGCCCCCGGGAAGGCGGTCCCCATGTGCGGTCCCGAGACCATGCGCCAGATCGACTACGGAGCGTCACCGCCGCCACCGCTCGGTGCCGGACACCCGCACGTCCGCCGCACCGGGCCGCACGGCACCCTCCAGGTCGCCGGCGACCCCGGCCGGCGCCGGATGTCGCGCCGCCACCTCTTCCGCTACTCGGGCGCGGCCGGCGCCGCTGCGGCGCTGTCGCTGCTGCCCGCCGGGGTGGCCGCGCACGCCGAGACCCGCGGCCTGCTCGCCGGCACGGTCGCCGACCTCACCCACACCCTCGGTCCCGACTTCCCCTACTTCCACCCGACCATGGACCGCCCGCTGTTCGAGGACACCCATTCCGTCGACGCGGACGGCTTCTTCTCCCGCAACGTCACCCTCGGCGAGCACGTCGGCACCCACATCGACGCGCCCGCCCACTACGTCGAGGGCGGCGCCACCATCGAGCAGATGCCGGTGGAGAACCTCGTCGCCCCGCTGTGCGTCGTCCGCATCGCCGAGCGCGCCGCGGAGGACCCCGACACCACGCTCACCGTGCGCGACATCCGCGCCTACGAGCGGCGCCACGGCCGCATCCCCGAGGGCGCGTTCGTGGCCATGGACTCCGGGTGGAGCGCCCGGGTCGACGTCCCCGGCGCCTTCATCAACGAGGGCGAGGACGGCCTGTTCCACTGGCCCGGCTTCTCCGGCGAGGCCGCCGCGTTCCTGGTGGAGGAGCGGTCGATCGTCGGCGCCGGCGTCGACACCACCGGGCTGGACGCGGCCGTCGCCGAATCGCCCGACGCCCACCAGATCCTGCTCCCGGCCGGGCTGTACCTGGTGGAGTGCCTGAACAACCTGCACGCCGTCCCCGCCGCCGGGGCCACCGTGGTGGTGGGTGCCCCCAAGTACACCGGCGGCTCCGGCGGCCAGGTCCGCGTCCTCGCCTGCCACTGACGGCGGAGGGGCGCCCCGGCCCGGGGCGCCCCTCGGCGGACCGGGCGGGCGCCGCCGCGCGGCGGCGCCCGCCCCGGCCGGGTCCGCGCGTCAGTCCTCGATGTCGCAGATCACGGCCCCCGGGGCGAGCGTGGCCCCGGCCTCGGCCGCCAGCCGGCGCACCGTCCCCGCGCGGTGCGCGCGGATCTGCTGCTCCATCTTCATCGCCTCCAGGACGACCACCAGGTCGCCCTCCGCCACCCGGTCGCCGTCGGCCACCGCGGCCGCCACCACCGTGCCCTGCATGGGGGAGGTCAGCGACGCGCCCGAGGCGGCGCCCCCGCCGCCCGGCCGCGCCGTCCGCCGCCCCCGGGGCCGCGCGGCGGCGCCCGCCGCCGGGGCCGGCGCCAGACCGCCCAGGCCCGCCGGGAACGTCACCTCGATGCGCCGCCCCGCGACCTCGACCACGGCGCTCGCCCGCTCCTCCGGCGCCGCTGCGGGGTCGGCCGCCGGTCCCGCGTAGGGGGCGATGTCCCCGCTGAACCCGGTCTCGATCCAGCGCGTGTGCACCGAGAACGGCCCCGCGCCGCCGTCGACCTCCGGCGCGAACTCCGGGTCGGTGACCACCGCGCGGTGGAACGGCAGCGCCGTCGCCATCCCGTCCACCTCGAACTCGGCCAGCGCCCGCGCCGCCCGCTCCAGCGCCTGGCGGCGGTCGCGCCCGGTGACGACCAGCTTGGCCAGCAGCGAGTCCCACGCCGGGCCGATGACGGTGCCCGCCTCCACCCCCGAGTCCACCCGCACCCCCGGACCGGCCGGCGGCCGCCACACGGCGACCGTCCCCGGCGCCGGGAGGAACCCGCGGCCCGGGTCCTCGCCGTTGATCCGGAACTCGAAGGAGTGGCCCCGCACCTCCGGGTCGCCGTAGCCCAGCTCCTCGCCGTCGGCGATGCGGAACATCTCGCGCACCAGGTCGATGCCGGTCACCTCCTCGGTGACCGGGTGCTCGACCTGCAGCCGGGTGTTGACCTCCAGGAACGAGATCGTGCCGTCGGTGCCGATCAGGAACTCGCAGGTGCCGGCGCCCACGTAGCCCGCCTCGCGCAGGATCGCCTTGGACGACCGGTACAGCTCGGCGGTCTGCGCCGCGGTCAGGTAGGGGGCCGGGG
>NZ_BCRK01000041.1 GCF_001552555.1 Nocardiopsis trehalosi NBRC 14201
TACCCGGCGGTGCGCCGCCGGGTAGCCGAGGGCCGCCTGGAACTCACCGGCATGTACTTCGACCTGGAGACCGCCCAGGTGCACGTGCTCGACGCCACCACCGGCGAGTTCGCGCCGGTCGAGCCGGAGGTCCCGGCGCAGCGCCGACCGCGGACCGCCGCCGACGAGGAGGACCGCCCCGGCGACCTGTCGCCGGCCTGACCGCCGATCCGCCCCGGGTCGCGGGGCCGGCGGTGCCCGACCGGGCGCCGCCGGCCCCGCGGCTCAGTCGTCGGCCGGGGGGCGGTCGTCCCGCTCGTCCTGCTGCACCTCGGACGCCTGGTATCGGGCGAACCCGATGATCACGACGATCGCGACGACGGGCAGGGCGAACAGCACCACCCACATCCCGGAGAATTCCATGGGCACCGTTTCCCGGACGTCCGGCGGCGCGGGCGCGCGGGCCCGCGGTTCGCCCCCGCGCGGCACGGCCGGGGGCGACTGACCGTCCCAATTTAGCGCTGTTTCCGCGCTTCCGCCGCGCCCCACCCCGCGCCCACCCGCGTCCCGCATCCCGCATCCCCGGGCACCGCAGGGGGGCCGGCACCGGGGCACGCACCGCGACGGCGCCCGCGCCGTGGCAGGGGGTGAGGGGAGAGTCGGCCGGTAAGCCGGATTCTGTCGGTTCCCGTGGGAACCGGGCGGCCATCCATCTGGGGCCACCGTTGCCGGTGACCTCGGTGCGGTCTACCCGCGAACCTCGGGCGGGCCGCCCTCGGGCGGTTCGCGCGGGGGGCCGGAGCCCCCCTTTTCGACCTTGCTCCGGGTGGGGTTTACCGAGCCGACCGGATCACTCCGGCCGCTGGTGGTCTCTTACACCACCGTTTCACCCTTACCACCGCGGACGGTGGCGGTCTGTTTTCTGTGGCACTGTCCCGCGGGTCGCCCCGGGTCGGTGTTACCGACCACCCTGCCCTGTGGAGTCCGGACTTTCCTCGACGCCGCCGAGCGGCGCCGCGGCCGCCTGGCCGACTCTCCCGCCCCCATTCTAGGCCGGTGCGCGGTGCCCGCGCGCCGCCGCGGACCGCTCGTCCAGGTGGGCGGTGTCGTTGACCGCGCGCACCAGCATCGGGCCGTCGGCGAAGCAGTCGACGCGCGACAGGCACGCGGTGTCGAGGTGCATCCGGTACAGCGCCTCGGGCGGGGCGAGCAGGGCCTGCTGGAGCAGGATCTTGATGGGGGTGACGTGGGATACCACGAGGACCGTCCGCGCGGGGTGGCGCGCCAGGAGCGCGGCCCGCGCGCGGGCCGCCCGTTCGGCGACCGCGGCGAAGGCCTCGCCGCCGCCGGGCGCGGCGGCGGGGTCGGCCAGCCACCGGTCGAGGTCGTCGGGCCAGCGGTCGCGCACCTCGGCGAAGGTGAGCCCCTCCCACGCGCCGAAGTCGGTCTCGCGCAGGTCGTCGTCGTACTCGACGGCGAGGCCGAGCGCCTCCGCGATCGGGGCGGCGGTGTCGCGGGCGCGCCGCAGCGGGGAGGACACGACGGCGTCGATCCGCTCGCCGGCCAGCCGCCGGGCGGCGGCGCGCGCCTGGGCGCGGCCGGTGGCGGTGAGCGGGATGTCGCCCGTACCGGCGAAGCGGCGCTCGACCGACAGCGGGGTCTCGCCGTGCCGCAGGAGCAGCAGCCGGGTGGGGGTGGTGTCGGGTGCGCCCCAGCCCGGCGCGGGGCCGGCCGGGCCGGTGGCCGCGCTCGCGTGGCGCGGGGCGTCGGGTGCGGGCGGGGCCCCGGCCGGCGGTGCGGCCGGGGGTTCCCCGGCGGCGCCGAGGCGGACCGGGCGGCCCTCGGCGGCGGCGTCCATGGCCTCGTTGGCCAGCCGGTCGGCGTGGGCGTTGCGGGCGCGCGGCACCCAGGTGTAGGTGACGGTGCCGAGGTCGGCGGCGAGGGCGCGGGCCTCGTCGGCGAGCGGCCGCATGGCGGGGTGCTTGACGCGCCACCGGCCCGACATCTGCTCGACGACGAGCTTGGAGTCCATGCGCACCTCGGCGTCGGCGCCGGGGGCGAGGCGGACGGCGGCGGCGAGCCCGGCGATGAGGCCCCGGTACTCGGCGACGTTGTTGGTGGCCGTGCCGATGGCCTCGGCGGCCTCGGCGAGGACCGCTCCGTCGGCGTCGCGGACGACCGCGCCGAAGCCCGCGGGCCCCGGGTTGCCTCGGGAACCGCCGTCGGCCTCGATGAGCAGGCGGCGGCTCACCGGCGGCCCCCGGCGGACCGCGGGGCGGCGGTCACAGGCCGGACTCGTCGGTGCGGACGAGGATGCGCCGGCAGTCCTCGCAGCGGAGCACCTCGTCGGCGGGCGCCTGGCGGATCTGGCCGAGTTCGGAGGTGCTCAGCGCGAGCTTGCAGCCCTCGCAGCGGCCGTAGCGCAGCGCGGCGGCGCCGACCCCGTCGTACTGGTCGCGGAGCTTGGTGTAGAGGGCGAGGAGGTCATCGGGGACCTCGGCGGCCACCCGCGTGCGCCGGTCGGCGGCGGAGGCGCGGTCCGCCTCGATCTCCAGGACGGCGGAGGAGCGGCGGTCCTCGGCGGCCTCGCGCTCGCTCTCGGCGGCGGCGAGGTCGGCGCGCAGGGCGGTGCCGCGCGCCTCGGCGGCCTCGCGGCGCTCCATGACCTCCAGCACGATCTCCTCCAGCTCGGACTGGCGGCGCCGCAGCGACGCGATCTCCGACTGGAGACCTTCCAGCTCCTTGGGCGAGGACACCTGGCCGGCGTCGAGGCGGCGGGTGTCGCGCTCGGTGCGGGCGCGCACCTGGTCGACGTCGGACTCGGCCTTGCGCTGCTCGCGGTCGAGGTCGGACAGCTCGGTGGCATTGGCGGCGAGGGCGTCCCGCAGCTCGGTGAGCCGGGCGTCGAGGCGGGACAGCTCGGCCAGCTCGGGCAGCGTGCGGACGCGGTGCGCGAGCCGGGAGAGTCCGCTGTCGATCTCCTGGAGGTCGAGCAGCCGGATCTGCTGGGCGGGTGCGGCTTTCACGGGGGTTCGGGACTCCTTCTCAAGCGGCGGTGGCGGCGGTGGTGCGGCGGCTAGAAGCGCTGGGTCCAGGCGTCGGTGACGGCCGTGGAGACGCGGGTCTCCACGTTAGCCCGTCCCCCGGCCAGCGCGCGGGTGAGGCGGTCGGCGCCGTCGGCCAGCCAGGGCCACTCGCCGGCCCAGTGCGGGACGTCGATGAGGGCGGCGCCGCCCTGTTCGGCGAACTCCGACGCCGGGTGGTGGCGCAGGTCGGAGGTGAGGAAGACGTCGACCCCCGCGGCGCGGGCGGCGCCGAGCAGGGAGTCCCCCGCGCCGCCGGAGACGGCGACGCGGTGGACGGTGCGGTCGGGGTCGCCGGCCACTCGGATGCCCGCGGGGGTGGCGGGCAGGCCCGCGGCGGCCTGCGCGGCGAAGTCGCGCAGGGCCATGGGGGCGGGGAGGGTGCCGACGCGGCCGATGCCGCGCCGCCCGGCGGGGTCGGCGGGGTCGGGGTCGAGCGGGGCGAGGTCGCCGGTGAGGCCGACGGCGGCGGCGAGGGCGTCGGAGACGCCGGGGTCGGCGGTGTCGGCGTTGGTGTGCGCGGTGTAGAGGGCGGTGCCGGCCGTGATGAGGCGGTGCACGATCCGGCCCTTGGGGGTGGTGGCGGCGACGCTCGTGACGCCGCGCAGCAGCAGCGGGTGGTGGGTGACCACCAGGTCGGCGCCCCATTCCTCGGCCTCGTCGACGACCTCGGCGACCGGGTCGACCGCGAAGAGGACGCGGCGGACGGGCTGGCCGGGGTCGCCGCACACGAGGCCGACCGCGTCCCAGGACGCGGCCCAGGCGGGGTCGTAGAGGGCCTCGAAGGCCGCGACGACGTCGTTCAGGGTCGGCGGGGAAACAGTGGTGGTCACGGACCGCAGGGTAGCGGGTCGCGGGCGGCCGCCGGGCGCGGCGCGCACCCCCCACCTCCATATCCGACGTAACGGGACATTTCACCGCAGTTGACACCGACGCAACACCCGGCGTCGAACCTGGTCGGTGGCCGGCGCGACCCGCCGCCCGCGCACCCCGGCCGGCGCGAACCGCCCGCCCCCGTCTCCCCGCTGGAGGACCCGCCATGACGCTGCCCACGACCGCACCCGCGACCACCGCCCGGCCCGCCCCGCTGGAGACGCCGCAGCGGGTGGCGGTGGTCGGCGCCGGCGCCGTGGGGGCCGTGGTCGCCGCCGCGGTCCGCACGGCCGGGCACTCCGTCACCCTGTGCGTCCGGCGCCCCGTCGGCGACCTGGTGGTCGAGTACGAGGGGCTCCGGCACCGCCCGATGCTGCCCGCCGCCGTCCGCCCCGACTCCGTCGAGGGCCCCGTCGACTGGCTGCTGCTCGCCACCAAGGCCCAGGACACCCGGCACGCCCTGCCCTGGATCCGGCACCTCGCCGGGCCGCGCACCCGCGTGGTCGCCCTGCAGAACGGGGTCGACCACCACGAGCGCATCGCCCCGCTGCTGGCGGCGGGCGAGCTGCTGCCCGCCCTGGTGTACGTCTCCGCCGAGCGCGTCTCCCGCGACCACGTCCGGCACCGGTGGGGGCGGCGGCTCGTCGTACCGGCGGGCGAGGCGGGCACCGGCCTCGCCCGGCTGCTCGCCGGCTCGCGCATGGAGGTGGTCCGCGAGACCGACTTCACCACGGCCGCCTGGCGCAAGCTGCTGATGAACGTCGCCGCCAACCCGCTCACAGCGCTGACCCTGCGCCGCGTCGACGTGCTGCGCAGCCCCGACATGCGCGAGCTGGCGCACGGCCTGCTCGACGAGGCCGTGGCCGTCGGCCGCGCCGAGGGCGCCCGGCTCGACCCCTCCGACGCGGTGCAGACCCTCGACTTCTTCGACGCCCTGCACCCGCACAGCGGCACGTCCATGCTGGCCGACCGGCAGGCCGGGCGCCCCGTCGAGTACGACCTGATCACCGGCGCGGTGGTGCGGGCCGGCGAGCGCCACGGCGTGCCGGTCCCGCTCAACCGGTCGGTGCTGGCGCTGCTGCGGGCGCTGGGCGGCGGCGCCGACGAACCGGGCCTCCAGCACGCCGTCGGCCCCTCCTGACCCGCCCGGCGGGGTGGCCTCGGGCGGCGGGCGTCCAATACCGTCGTCGTGCACGCGCCCCGCCCCGGGGCCGACGAGAGGAAGGACGGCGGGCCGTGAAGTTCCTGGTGCGCGAACGCGTCTTCGACATCGGAGACGACTTCTGGGTCGAGAACGAGGCGGGCGACCGGGTGTTCCTGGTCGACGGCAAGGCGCTGCGCCTGCGTACCACCTTCGAACTGAAGGACCCCGAGGGCAACGAGCTGCTGCGCATCCGCAAGGCGGTGCTCAGCGTGCGCGAGGCCATGCGCATCGACCGCGACGGCGAACCGGTCGCCACCGTGCGCAAGCGCGTCTTCAACCCCATCAAGGACAAGCTGGTGGTGGAGTTCCCCGGCGGCCACGAGTGGGAGATCACCGGCGACTTCCTCGACAAGGAGTACAGCGTCAACGACGCGGGCGGGCCCGTCGCGCACATCTCGCGCAAGTGGTTCCGGCTGCGCGACACCTACGCGGTCGACGTCAACACCTACCGCACCGACGCGGGCGGCGACCCCGCCCTGGTCATCTGCGTGGCGGTGTGCGTCGACGCCATGACCCGCGACGACGGCGCCGACGAGGACTGAGCCCGGCGGCCCGGCGGTGCCCCGCCGCCGCGGCCGCGCCGGGCCAGGCAGGGCCGGCCGTCAGGCCGACGCCGCGGCGCGCCCGCGCGCCAGCGCCCCCGCCAGGTAGACCCCGACCGCGCCGGCCAGGGCGCCGCCCAGCAGCCAGCCCGCCACGGCCGCGGGCGGGGCCGCGTCGAACGGCCCCGCCACCGCCGCCGCCAGGTACACCGCGGTGCCGATCGCGGCGGCCCCGCCGGCGGCCGGGACGCCCCACCGGCGCAGCGCCCACCACCCCGCCAGCGGGGTGGCCACCAGGCGGACGCCCAGCGCCGCCAGGCCGAGGCCGATGTTGGCCCCCACGACCTCGTCGGCGGTCTGGCGCCCGACCACCCAGGCGGCGCCCAGCACCACCAGGCCCACTCCGGCGGTGGCGGCCGCGCCCGCGGCGGCCCCCCGCAACACGTCCGTCCAGCGCGGCGCGAATCGGCTCGTCGTCATGGCCCCATCCTGGCATCGGCGGCGCGGCCCTCGGCGGACGCGCCGCGACCGGGGGCGTCCGCGCCACCCCGCGCCCGCCGTGACCTGCGCCTGCGGGCGCGGGGTGGCGCTAGGCTGGGGGCGATCATGACCGGACTTCCCTTCACGCCCATCGGGGCGCACGTTCCCGTCGCCGGCGGCCTGGCGACCCGCGGCCTGCCCTACGCCGCGCAGATCGAGGCCGAGACCGTGCAGGTCTTCGTGTCCAACCCGCGCGGCTGGGCCACCACCCCGGGCGTTCCGGCCGAGGACGCCCTGCTGCGCGCCCGCGCCGACCTCCCGGTGTTCGTGCACGCCCCCTACCTCATCAACCTCGGGGCGCCGGACGACGCCATCGCCGCCAAGTCCACCGCGTCGCTGGAGAACGCGCTGCGCCGCGGCGCCGAGATCGGCGCGCGCGGCGTGGTCGTGCACACCGGGTCGGCCGTGCGCGGCACCCGCACCGAGGGCCTGGCGCGGATGCGCGACCGGCTGCTGCCGATGCTGGAGCGCCTGGGCGAGGACGTCCCGCCGGTGCTGCTGGAGCCGATGGCCGGGCAGGGGCAGGTGCTGTGCGCCACGGTCGACGACCTCGCCGGCTACCTCGCCGCGCTCGACTGGCACCCGCGCGCCCGCGTGTGCCTCGACACCGCCCACCTGTTCGCGGCCGGCCACGACATCTCCACCCCGGAGCTGATGGCGGCCGTCCTCGACCGGTTCGGCGAGGTCGTGGGCGCCGACCGGCTGGGGCTGGTGCACGCCAACGACTCCGCGTCGGCGTGCGGGAGCAACAAGGACCGGCACGCCAACATCGGGGCGGGGGAGATCGGCGCCGAACCGTTCGCCGAACTGTTCCGGCACCCCGTCAGCGCGGGCGTGCCGCTGACCTGCGAGACCCCCGGTCCGGTCGCCGAGCACGCGGCCGACGTCGCCACGCTGAAGCGGCTGCGCGCCGCGGCCACGGGCACCGCGGACCAGGGCGCCGCGGGCTGAGCCGGACGCGTCCGCGCCGGGCCGCCTGACGGCGGCCCGGCGCGGCGCGCGTGGCGCGTCAGCCCGTCGGATGCTCGTGGCGGCCGCGCCCGGTGCCCTCGGGCGCGTGCGCGGCGGAGGCCCGCCCGGCCGGGCCGACCGCCTCCTCCCCCGCTGCGCCGGCCGCCGGCGCGGTGCCGCGCCGCCCGGTGTCGGCGGGCACGCCCCGGGCGTCGGCCCGCCCGGCGCCGTAGGCGTCGTCGCCACGGGCGAGGTGGTCGGGCCAGCCGGCGGTCATGCCGTAGATGACGAGCACGTCGATGGCGATCGCGATGAGCGACCACAGGGGGTTCGACACCAGGAACGCCAGTTGGGCGACGGCGTTCACCGCCGCGAGGACGACCGCGAGCGCGCGGGCCCACGTCTTCCCCGACAGCAGCGCGGCGCCCGCGGCGAGCAGCACCACACCCCACACGGCCAGGACGATGCCCCACAGGGTGAAGCCGGTCACCAGCATGTCGCCATCGGCGACGAAGTAGTACTCGGGCGTGAACATCGCGACGATGCCCTGGACGACGTTGATGGCGCCGACGACGAAGAGCAGTGTCGCGCCGAAGACTCCCCAACCGTTCGCCTTCGTGGTTCTCATTGCGCGTTCCTCTCGGATGGCGTCGGGGAGCGGGCTCCCCGTGAGCGAGGCTCGGTCACGGCTTCACGATGCACGAGTCCACACCCGCAAATCCACGCACTTCACCCAAGCTTTGGCGAAAACGGACGGAACGCCGCCCTGGCGGGCCACCGGATCGGCCGCCCGGCCGGCGGCCCGGCCGCCGGTCAGAGCACGCCGCGCAGGCCCCGGGCCAGGAACACGCCGCCGAACACGAACAGCACGGTCGTGGTCACCACGTCGTTGTGCTCGACCAGCCACCCCCGCACCCGGTCGAGCCCGCCTCCGCCGCACTCCCCCGCCGCCAGGGCCGCGACCAGCGGGGCCGCCACGGTCGCCGTCCCGAGGAGCGCGAACACCAGCGCCGACACCAGGGCGCCGCCCGCGCCCAGTCCGAACGCGCCCACGGCCGCGCCCGCCCCCACGAGCATCGCGAGGTTCTTGGGGTTGAGCGCCGCCAGCGCCGCCGCCAGCCCCGCCGCGCGGGCGGGGTCGTACCCGCCGATGTCGGACAGCCAGGCCGGCGGGGCGTCCGCCGTGGCGGCGCCGCGCCGCAGGTGCCGGTGCGCCGCCTGCCCGGCGAGTGCGACCATCACCACCCCGATGACCAGGTGCAGCAGGCCCACCCACCCCGGCAGCACACCGGCGCGGTCGGGGTCGGCGCCCAGCGACGTGATGAGGGCGACCACGAACGCGACCGCCGCCGCGGTCCCGAACCACGCCCCGGTGAACGCGGCCGCGGCGGCCGTCCCCCCGGACGACCGGAGCAGCAGGACGACCGCCGCGACGGGCAGCGGGGCGAGGACGAGCCCGAAGGCGAACGGAAGGAGTTCGGCGAAGGCGTTCGGCACGGCGACTCCTCAACTGGACGGCCGGTCGGGGCGCGGCCCACCGGGCGCGCACACCTGTGACCCATCCTGGGCCCGCGGGCCGTCCGGCGGTGCGCGGCCGCCGGCGGTCTTGACGGGTTTCCGGCCGGACCTTTGCGCCGACGTTGCGGCGCCCGCCGACCGGGCGCGCCCCGGACCGGTCGTGCCGCGCGCGGCGGCGCGGTGGGCGGCGGGGCGCCGCGCGGGGACGCGGACCGCGGGGGCGCGCCGCAGCACCAGGGCGACGAGGAAGGCCCGCCACTCCGCGGCGGGGAACGCGAGGCGGGTCAGATCGGGGTGGGTGGAGTCGCGGACGAGCGCTCTGGGCCCGGTATCGGGCGGTTCCTCGGGGCCGTCCGCCCCCGTCTCGCCGGGGTTCCGGGGCCCGATGTGGGCCACCTCCACGCAGTTCACTCCCTGACCGCTGTGGCTGCTCTTCCGGAACTCCGGCTCGGATCTCATCTCGCGGCCTTCACCGCCCCCAGGGCGTCGGCGATCACGTCGAGCGACCGGGCCGTCCCGTACGCCACTTCACGGATGTCGGCGAACGTGGCGACGTAGGTGCCCACGTCGCACGGCAGCTCCAGGTAGAGGGCGTCGTTGAGGGTCTCGACGCACACGATCGTGGGATCGAGCGGGTTGGGGAACTCCAGGATCATGAACGGCGCCGTCAGCGCCGCGTGCGCGCCCACCTCGTAGGGCAGCACCTGCACGTCCACGTTGGGGGTCTGCGCCATGTGCAGCAGGTGGCGCAGCTGGCCGGCCATGACCTCGGGGCCGCCGATCCCCCGGTGCAGCACGGCCTCGTCGACGACCGCGTGCAGGTGCACGGGGTCGAACCGGGTGAGGATGGCGCGCCGCGCCATCCGCGCCTCGACCCGGCGGCGCACGGCCTCGGGGTCGGGGCGCATGCCGCCGAGGAAGATGGCCTCGGCGTAGGCGGGGGTCTGCAGCAGTCCGGGGACCACCTGCGACTCGAAGGCGCGCAGCGCGCACGCCTCGGCCTCGAAGTCGGGCAGCGCCTCGTTGCCGAACACGTCCTTGTAGCGGGCCCACCACCCGCGCTCGCGGGCGTCGAGGGCGAGCCCCTGCAGGGTCTCGCGTTCGACGGGGTCGGTGATGCCGTACAGGTCCATGAGCCCGTCGAGGTCGGCGGGCTTGATGCGTTTGGACTCGGTGGTCTCCATCTTGGAGACCTTGCCGACGCTCCATCTCATGGCCGCGGCGACCTGCGAGGTGGTGTACCCGCACCCGGTGCGGGCCCGGCGGAGGTGTGCTGCGAGGCGGCGCAGGCGCAGCGACGGGCTGCGCGCGGCCGACAGGAGGGCGCTCTGGTGGACTGACACGTGCTCTCTCGCGATGGCGACGGGTTCCGGCCCCGTGGAGGTGTCGCCGACGGCCGGGGTGATCACCGGGGCCATGGAGAGCACGGTACTTATGCGAACGCCGCTCTGTCCTCTGAACAGCGATTTTCGTCCGCTACCGGACCGGGGTACCCGGCGCCGGCCGCGCCGGAGGGGTCAGGCCCCGGCCGCCGCCCCGTCGCCGGGGAGCGCCACGCGGGCGACCGCGCCGCCCGTGAGCGTGCCGAGGACGAGGCCGTCCCCGGTCTCGCGGACGCCGGTGGCCATCCGGAAGCCGGGGACGCGGCGCTGCAGGTCGGCGACGGTGCGGCCGAGGGGGTCGACCGCCATCACCCAGGCCGTGGGCGGGGGCGTGGGGTGCAGGGCCGGGGGCAGCGCCCACAGCGCGCGGCGGAGCCCGGGCGCCCGGGGCAGCGCCCAGTCGAGCGCGGCGTTGCGGGGCGACGGCAGGGCGATCCACACCCGGCCGTCGCGGCCGGTGCTGAGGTTGTCGGGCATGCCCGGCAGGTTGTCGACGAGCACGTCGTCGCGGCCGGCGCGGGGACCGGTCAGCCAGACGCGGCGCAGCCGGTAGGCGCTGGTCTCGGCGACCGCGACGAACGTCCCGTCGGCGGCGAGCGCCACCCCGTTGGCGAAGCACAGGCCGTCCAGCAGCACGTCGACGGCGCCGTCGGGGGTGCGCCGCAGGAGCCGGCCGGAGGCGCGGTGCTCCAGCACGTCGGCCATCCAGTACCGCAGCGGGAACCGGTGGCTGGAGTCGCTGAAGTACACGGTGCCGTCGGGGGCGACCGCCGCGTTGTTGCACAGGGCGAGCCGGTCGCCGTCGGCGGGGACGAGGACCTCCAGTCCGGTGCCGTCGGGGTCGACGCGCAGCAGCCCGCGTTCGGCGTCGCACACGACGATGCGGCCGTCGGCGGCGACCTCGATGCCGAGCGGGCGGCCCCCGGTGTCGACGACGAGGTCCGGGCGCGGCGCGCCGGGGCGCAGCCGGAGCACCAGGCCGCCCTCGACGCCGGTGAGCACCGATCCGTCGGCCTCGACGGCGACGTCCTCGGGGCCGACCGCGTCGACGGGCAGCAGGCGCGGGCGGGGCATCGGCGGAGTGCTGGCCCGGCGCCGGGCGCGCGGCGGCGCGGGCGGCGGGTTCCAGGTGGCGGGGTCGATGGGCGGTCGCGGCATGCGGGGCTCCCGAGGGGGTGGGGCCGACGGGCCGGACCGGCAGCATAACCCGCCGCCCTCGGCCGGCGCCCCCGGCGCGCGGGGAATTCGCGGGAATCGCGGTCCCGCACCGCACGGAGGGCCGGAGTTGGGCCACAATGAGAACGATCGGCATGGGAGGACGGTGCGGAACATGGACCCGGTGAGTCTGGTGCTCGGAGCGGCCATCGCGCTGGGCGGGGTGCTGATCGGGCGGGCGATGCCGCGGCGCGCCGACCGCGCGGCCGCCCGGCGCGACCGCCAGCAGCCGTCGATCCCCGCCGCACCGCGCACGCCGCAGCCCATCTGCGGGTGCGGCCACCACCTGGTCTTCCACGACAAGGACTCCAAGATGTGCCAGGCCCAGGTCGTCATCCCGGGCCGCTGGACCGGTCAGAGCGGCGGCACCTACCGCCAGTGCATGTGCCAGGGCTACCGCGGCCCGGTCCCGCTGGACGAGTACTACGCCCCTGACCTGCTCAACGGCGAGTCCTGACCCTCCGCCGGTCCACGGACGTCCGCCGGTGTCCGGGGCCGTCCGTCGGAGATGGGCACCCCGGTGGGCACGCGGCGCGGGGGTCCGGGGCGGCGTAGGGTGCCGGGATGCACGCCACGTTGACCGAGCACGCCCGCTGCCTGTTCGGGGACGAGTACCGGGCCGCGCCGGAGTGCGCGGCGGAGCACCGCGAGCACTACTTCGTCGAGGAGCTGACCTTCGCCGACGCGGACGCGATCCTGGCGATGCTGCGCGAGCTGTGCCCCAACGAGGTCGACGGCCGGCTCCCGGTCTGGGTCCGGAACCTGGCGTACCGGCTGGCCGTCCTCCAGCGGCCGGACGACCCGGCGCTGCTCCGGGCGGCGGCCGGGAACCTGTGGCTGCACGGCCCGGACTGGGACGCCGAGGCGGCGGACCTGGAGCGGCGGGCCGCCGCGCTGGAGGCGGGCGTTCCAACGGCGGACTGAGGTCGGCGCACGTCCGGCGGCGGCGCCGTGGCGGGCGGGTTGGAGTGGGGCGTCGGCACCGGCGGAACCGGCCTGGGCGTGGCAGGGTGGGTGGATGACCGACACGCCCTCCGGGCCGGTGCCCGGTCCCGTCTGGGTCGTCGCGGGCGCCCCCGGCGCGGGGAAGTCGACCGTCGCCGCGCTGCTGGCGGCGCGGCTGCGCCCGGTGCCCGCCCTGCTCGACAAGGACACGCTGTACAGCGGGTTCGTCGCCGAGGTGCTGACCGCGTACGGCCGCCCCTACGGCGAGCGCGAGGGCCCTTGGTACGACGTCCGCGTGAAGGCGCACGAGTACGCCGGGCTGACCGCCGCCGCCCGGCGGGTGCGCGCCAACGGGTGCCCCGTTCTGCTCGACGCCCCGTTCACCGGCCAGATCCGCGACAGCGACACGTGGGCGGCGTGGACGTCGGCCCTCGGCGGCGACCCGGTGCGCCTGGTGTGGGTGCGCACCGACCCGGCGACGCTGCGGTCGCGCCTGGCGGCGCGCGGCCGGGAGCGCGACGCCGGGAAGCTCGCCGGCTTCGACGCGTTCGCGGCCCGGGTGCGTCCGGACGAGCCGCCCGCCGCGCCGCACACCGCGATCGACAACCGGGCGGGCGCTCCCCCGCTGTCGTCGCAGGTGGCGGCGGTGATCGCGGCGGCGTCCGGACGTGAGCTCTGACGTCGGAGGGGTAGGGGGGCGGCATGGGATTCGGATGGTTGGAAATTCTCGTCATCGCCCTGCTGGCGATCGGCATCCCCAGCATCTTCGTCACCGTCGCGGTGCTCATGCGGCGCAACTACAAGCGGAGCTTCCGCCGCTAGGGCCGACCGCCCACCCGCCGCGGGCCGCCGGGGGGCCGACCGCCCACCCGCCGCGGGCCGCCGGGGGGGGCCGGTCGCGCGCGCGGGCGGGCGGCTCAGGGGGCGGTGGGGACGGTGACCCGCTGGAGGAGGCCCCAGGTGAAGTCCGCGACGGCCGGCACGGGGCGGCCGCCGTCCCCGGCGAGCGCCGTGAAGGCGAGGCGCCACCGCGACGGCGCGTCCCCTTCGAGCGGGCGCGCGTCCGGGAACGCGCGGACGACGTCGTCCACGACGCAGGACCACGGTGCCAGGTCGGCCAGGGTGCGCAGCGGGGGCGGGGCGCCCCCGTCGTCCCGGACCAGCCACTCCTGGACGACCCCGCCGCCCGCCACCGTGACCACCTCGAACACCAACTCCGGCCAGAGCGGCAGCGGCCAGTGGTGGGCCCGGCAGACGAGGTCGCCCACGGCGACGTCGCGCACCCGCGCGGGCGGCCCGAGGGGCAGCGCGTAGCGGCGCACCCCCCGGGGCGCCCGCGCGGCGCGGGTGAACGCCTGCCAGCGCCGGTTGGCCTCGCGCATCTCGGTGCGCGAGGCGTCCAGGACGCGCCGCGCGTCGTCGACCAGGTCGGGGCGGGTGTCGGCCATCCGGCGGAGCAGGACGAGTTGGAACCCGCGCACGCCCATGTCCCGCACCGAATGGCCCCCCGCGTCCGTCACCAGCGCAGCCGCGCCACCACCCCGTCGCCTTCGGCGAGCGCGTCGGAGGAGTCCGGCGGGAGCACCGTGGCGTCGGCCCCGCTGGTCAGGGCGATGGCGATCATGCGTTCGCCGAGGTCGGCCTCCGGCACCATGGCCGCCGCCGGCACCCCCGGCGCCGTCTCCCCTTGAGCGTAGTACGCGCCGTCGGGGGCCCGGCCGCCGCGCAGGTCGGCGGCGCCGTCCAGGAACAGGTGGTCGACGCGCCCCTCGCGCAGCGCCCCGAGGGTGTCGCTCACCCCGACCGCGCCCGCGCCGCCGGACAGCGCGGCGTCGCGCGCCTCCCGTGCCGCCTCGGCGCACCGCCGGACGCGGGCGGCCCGCAGCTCCGGGCCGGCCAGTGCGGCGATGTCGGACAGCGACATGCGCTCCACGACCCGGTCCAGCAGGACGATCTCGCGGTTGGCGGAGCCGGTGTCCAGCCCTTGGCGGACGACGTCGAGCAGCTGCGGCCCGCCGGTGATGACGACGGCGCTCCACCCGTGCTCGTCGGCCGTCGCGCGCAGGCGGGGCCGGGCCGAGGAGAGGAAGCGCAGCAGGTGCTCCTCGACGCGGCGCTCGAACCGGTCGTCCTCGCCGGAGGCCCGGGCCAGGGTGCCGCCCTGCCCGGTGGCGGCGCGGCGGGTGGGGCGCCAGTCGTCGTTGTCGAGTTCGAAGGGCAGCCGGTCGAGTTCCCGGGCCTGCCCGAACCGCAGGTCGATGACGCGCACCCCGTCGCGCGACACGGCGAGGACCCCGGCGGGGCCGTCGGTGGTCAGGGCCGCCGCGAGCGGCCGCAGGTAGGGGCGGTCCTCCAACCGCGCGCAGTCCTCCAGCGGCATCTGCACCGCCAGGGTGCGGACGTCCTCGCCGCCCACGCGGGCGAACAGCGCCCGACCCATGCCGGACCGGGAGGTGTCGAGGACCGCGTCGAGTTCGGGGGCCAGGGTGTCGAGCCGGTCGAGTACTGCGGCGGTGCGCGCACGGTCGCCGTCGGCGGTGGCCGACTCGCGCAGCGCCGCGATGGCGTTGCCCACGTGGAGTCGCCACGCCGGGGAGGCGGAGGTGTCGCGCGGGTCGGCGGTGGCGTAGACGGAGACCACGCCCATGTCGTCGTTCATCTGGGCCAGGTCCCGCAGCGCCGTCTGGTCAAGGATCACGTTCGTCCCGCCCATCGTCGGTTGCCCGTTCGGGGGACCGGAACCGGCCCCCCGACCCTCCCTAACAGGACACCAGGGGAGGGATCAATGGGTGGTCGGCGTCGTCCCAGGTCCGCGCCAAGAACCCGGATGCAATCACAAAACGTAGATCACTCACATCTCGGACACCCTGCCCTTACTGGTCATCCGACCAGGTAGCGGGTGAAACCGGTTTCACCGGGGTGGTCGGGGGAAGCCCATCGCCATGACGAACACGCGCAGCGCACCGAAGGGCGGAGCCGGCGCCCGCGGCCTCGGCCGCCGGGCCGGCGCCGCCGGCCGCCGGGCCGCCCGCAACCCGTGGCTGCTCCGCCTGGCCCGCGTCGGCCTCGCCGCCAAGGGCCTGCTCTTCCTGATCATCGGCTACCTGGCCGTGCGCATCGCCACCGGCACCGGCGGCGGCGAGCAGGCCGACAACAGCGGCGCCCTGCAGGTCATCGCGCAGAACACCGGGGGCGCGATCGTGCTGTGGGCGGCGGCCGCCGGCATGGGCGGGCTGGCCGTGTGGCAGGCGACGGTGGCCGTGCTGGGCGGGCGCTTCGGCGCCCAGGAGCCGCACCGGCGCGCCGCCGCGGGCGGCCGCGCCGTCGTCTACGCGGTGCTGTGCGGCACGATCGTCCACTACCTGCTGGGCACCGGCGCGCCGCAGTCGCAGGACGCCCAGTCCGAGACGCTGACGGCGCAGCTCATGGCGCTGCCCGCCGGCCGGTTCATCGTCGGCGCGGTCGGCCTGGGCATGATCGGCGTCGGCCTGGGGCAGGGCTGGCGCGGGATCAGCCGCCGGTTCGAATGGGACCTCGACCTCAGCGGGGCGTCGCGGGCCGCCCGCCGGACCGTGCGGGTCCTGGGTGTGGTGGGCAACGTGACGTTCTGCGTGGTGATGTCGGCCGCGGGCCTGTTCATCGGCCAGGCGGCGCTCACCTACGACACGGACCGCGCGCAGGGCCTCGACGGCACGCTGCGCCTCTTCGCCGAGACCCCCGCCGGTCCCCCGCTGCTCTTCGCCGTCGCGGTGGGCGTCATCCTCTACGGCCTCTACTGCTTCTGCGAGTCCCGCTACGTGAAGGGCTGACCCGCTCCCCCGCCCTCCGCCCGCTCCCCCGCCCCGGCCGCCGGGCGGGGGAGCGGGGCGCGCGGGGCGGTGTGACAACCGGGCCCGGTGTCAGGACAATGCATCGGTGACCCGGAACCAGAAGGTGGAGCAGCCCCAGTGACGACTATCGACCAGCGGATCGCCGACGAGCTCGGGGTCCGGGAGCAGCAGGTGACCGCGGCCGTGCGGTTGCTGGACGAGGGATCGACCGTCCCCTTCGTCGCGCGGTACCGCAAAGAGGCGACCGGCGGGCTGGACGACGCCCAGCTGCGCACCCTGGAGGAGCGCCTGCGCTACCTGCGCGAGCTGGAGGAGCGGCGCTCCGCGGTGCTGGAGTCCATCCGCTCGCAGGGCCGGCTGGACGACGCCCTGGAGGCGCGGATCAACGCCGCCGACTCCAAGGCGCGGCTGGAGGACATCTACCTGCCGTTCAAGCCCAAGCGGCGCACCAAGGCGCAGATCGCGCGCGAGGCCGGCCTGGAGCCGCTGGCCGACCTGCTGCTGGCCGACCCCGGCCGCGACCCCCAGGCCGAGGCCGCCGCCCACGTCGACCCGGAGAAGGGCGTGGCCGACACCGCCGCCGCGCTCGACGGCGCCCGCGCGATCCTCGTGGAGCGGTTCACCGAGGACGCCGACCTGGTCGGCGAGCTGCGCGAGCGCATGTGGGCGCGCGGCCGCCTGGTGTCCCGGGTGCGCGAGGGCCGCGAGGAGGACGGCGCCAAGTTCGCCGACTACTTCGACTTCGCCGAGGCGTTCACCGACCTGCCCTCCCACCGGGTGCTCGCGATGTTCCGCGGCGAGAAGGAGGAGGTCCTCACCCTCACCCTGGAGCCGGAGGAGCCGCCCTCGGGCCCCGCCGCCGAGGTGACCGGGCCGAGCGACTACGAGCGCACGATCGCCGGCCACTTCGGCATCGCCGACCGGGGCCGCCCCGCCGACCGGTGGCTGCTCGACACCGTCCGCTGGGCGTGGCGCACGCGGGTGTCGGTGCGGCTCGACATCGACCTGCGGATGCGCATGTGGCAGCGGGCCGAGGACGACGGCGTCGGCGTGTTCGCCGCCAACCTGCGCGACCTGCTGCTGGCCGCGCCCGCCGGCGCCCGGCCCACCCTCGGGCTCGACCCGGGGCTGCGCACCGGGGTGAAGGTGGCGGTGGTCGACGGCACCGGCAAGGTGGTGGCCACCGACACCGTCTACCCGCACGCCCCGCAGCGCAAGTGGGACGCCGCGCTGGCCGTGCTGGGCCGGCTGGCCCGCGCGCACGCCGTGGAGCTCATCGCCATCGGCAACGGCACCGCCTCGCGCGAGACCGACCGGCTGGCCGGGGAGCTGGTCAAGCTGCACCCCGAGCTGAAGCTGACCAAGGTCATGGTGTCGGAGGCGGGCGCGTCGGTGTACTCGGCGTCGGCCTACGCCTCCCAGGAGCTGCCCGACCTGGACGTGTCCCTGCGCGGCGCGGTGTCGATCGCCCGCCGGCTCCAGGACCCGCTGGCCGAGCTGGTGAAGATCGACCCCAAGTCGATCGGGGTGGGCCAGTACCAGCACGACCTCGCCGAGGCCAAGCTGTCGCGGTCCCTGGACACCGTGGTCGAGGACTGCGTGAACGCGGTCGGGGTCGACGTGAACACCGCGTCGGCGCCGCTGCTGACCCGGGTGTCGGGCATCAGCCCGGGGCTGGCGCAGAACATCGTGGAGCACCGCGACGCCAACGGCCCGTTCCGCACCCGCACCGCGCTGAAGGAGGTGCCCCGGCTCGGCCCGAAGGCGTTCGAGCAGTGCGCCGGGTTCCTGCGCATCCCCGGCGGCGACGACCCGCTGGACTCCTCCAGCGTCCACCCGGAGGCCTACCCGGTGGTGCGCCGCATCCTGGACACGGCCGGCACCGGCCTGCCCGCGCTGATCGGCAACGGCTCGGTGCTGCGCGCGCTGCGGCCCCGCGACTTCGTCGACGACGTGTTCGGCCTGCCCACGGTGACCGACATCCTGCGCGAGCTGGAGAAGCCCGGCCGCGACCCGCGGCCCGCGTTCACCACCGCCGCGTTCCGGGAGGGCGTGGAGACGCTGGCCGACCTGGAGCGGGGGATGGTGCTGGAGGGGGTCATCACCAACGTGGCCGCGTTCGGCGCGTTCGTGGACGTGGGCGTCCACCAGGACGGGCTCGTGCACGTGTCGGCGCTGGCGCGGACCTTCGTCAAGGACCCGCGCGACGTGGTCAAGCCCGGCGACATCGTCCGGGTCAAGGTGATGGACGTCGACACCCGCCGCAAGCGGATCTCGCTCAGCATGCGCCTGGACGACGAGCCGGAGGGCGCGCCCGCCGAGGGCGGGGCCCCGCGCGGCGAACGGGCCGACCGCGGCCGGCGCGGCGGGGAGCGCGGCGGCGGACGCGGCCGCGAGCGCGGCGGCCAGGGCGGTCGCGGCGACCGGGGCGGGCGCGCGGACGCCCCCGCCGGCGGCGCCATGGCCGACGCGCTGCGCCGGGCCGGCCTCGACACCGGCCGGGGCTGACCCCACCGGCCGGGGGCCGGGGGTCGGGGCGGGCCGCGGTCCGCCCCGACCCCCGGCCTTTTTACTTCCGCCCCCTTGCGTCCGGCCGCTTTGAGTACCCGTACTCAGGCGCGCTCCGCCGGTCCGCGGTGCAATGGGGTGGACGGATCACCAGACGACGGAGGAGGCGGTACCGGTGGCATCGAACGGCGCCCGGACGGGCACCCCGGAGGAGGCGGCGCTGCGCGGCCTGGTCGAACGCGGGGTGGTGTCGCCGGAGCAGGCCGCGGCGGTGCTCGACGCGCTGCGCGCGGCCCGGCCCGACCGCCCCGGGGCGCGCTGGGCGGAGATCGTGGGCTACGTCGGCGGCGGCCTGGTGCTCGCCGGGGCGGCCGCCCTGGTGGCGACCTCGTGGGACGTGCTGTCCGAGACGATGCAGGTGGTGCTGCTGGCCGCCGTCGCGGTCGCCGCGCTCGGCGGCGCGCTGGTGATGGCGGGCGGCCCCGGGGCCCTGCGGGGGCGGGCCCACCGGGTGCCGGACGTGCGGCGGCGCGTCGCCGGGACGCTGAGCGCGGTGGCCGCCGCGGCGACCGCGCTGGCCGTGGGGGTCGGGTTCGACGCCGATCCGCCGATCGGGGCGTTCGCCGCCGGGCTGGTGGTGGCGGCGGCCGGGTACGCCCTGCTGCCGTCGGCGGTGGGCCTGGTGGCGTCGTGGGTGCTCGGCTGGCTGCTGGTGGGCTCGGTCGTGGGCGAGGCGGTCGGTTCCCTCCCCGAGACCGAGGTGGGGCTGCCGCTCGGCCTGGCCCTGATCGCGAACGGGCTGGGGTGGGCGGCGCTCGGCGCGTCGGGCGTGCTGGCGCACCGCCGCCTCGCGCTGGGGCTCGGCGC
The DNA here is from genome assembly GCF_001552555.1 of Nocardiopsis trehalosi NBRC 14201. Lineage (GTDB taxonomy): Bacteria > Actinomycetota > Actinomycetes > Streptosporangiales > Streptosporangiaceae > Nocardiopsis_B > Nocardiopsis_B trehalosi. The sequence goes on from NZ_BCRK01000041.1 coordinate 19,438, forward strand.
CGGCCTGGCCCTGGCGGGCGCGCACATGCCCACGTTCTGGGGCGGCGAGACCGCCTGGGGGTACGGGCTGACCCTGGCCGTCGCGGCGGCCTGCCTGGCCGCCTACCGGTGGGAGCCCGCCGGGGTGCTGCTGGTGTTCGGCGTCCTGGGGATCACCGTGGCGGTGCCCGAGGCCGTGTGGGACCTCACCGACGGCGCCGTGACGGTGGCGGCGGTGCTGCTGCTGGCGGGCGCGATCCTGCTGGTCGCGAGCTGGACGGGGGTGCGGCTGCACCGCGGCCGGCGCCCCGCCGGGACCGGCTGACCGGCGGCCGCGGGCGGCCCGGGGCCGCCGGACCCGGGGACGGACCCGGGCGGCGGTACGGCCTCCCGAACGCGGTGCCGCTCCCGCCGGCCCGGTCCGGTCCGAAGGGCCTGGGAACAGGCCGGACGATCGAGGTGCGGCGGGTGGAGGCGGGCCGCCGCGGGGCGGCGGCCCGGCCGGGTCACGCGGCGGCGCGGCGGCGCAGCGGGGCGCCGACCCGGTGCATGTAGGTGAGGGCCTCGGCGTGCGAGCGCACGAAACCCGTCTCGTGGTAGGGCACGCCGATCTCGGCGCAGTAGGCGCGTACGATCGTCCGCGCCCGGCCCAGGTGGGGCGACGGCATGCTCGGGAACAGGTGGTGCTCGATCTGGTAGTTGAGCCCGCCCAAGGCGACGTCGGTGAACCGGCCGCCGACCACGTTGCGCGAGGTGAGGACCTGCTTGCGGAGGAAGTCGAGCCGGTCCTCCCCGGTGACGGTGGGCATGCCCTTGTGGTTGGGGGCGAAGATGGTGCCGAGGTAGACCCCGAACAGTCCCTGGTGGACGGCGAGGAAGACCAGCGCCTTGCCGGGTGAGAGCACGGTGAACAGGGCGCCGAGGTAGAGCGCGAAGTGCGCGAAGAGCAGCACCCCCTCCAGCACGGGGCGCCGGGTCGAGCGGCGGAACAGCGACCGCACGCTCTGCACGTGCAGGTTCATGCCCTCCAGCAGGAGCAGCGGGTAGAACAGCCACGCCTGCCACCCGCCGAGGATGCGGGCGACGCCCTTGGCCTCGCGGGCCTGGCCCTCCGACCAGACGAGCAGGTCGGGGGCGACGTCGGGATCGAGGTCCTCGTGGTTGGGGTTGGCGTGGTGGCGGGTGTGCTTGTCCTGCCACCAGCCGTAGCCCATGCCGATGCCGAGGTTGCCGAGGACACGGCCGACGGCCTCGCTGGGGCGGCGGGTGCGGAACACCTGGCGGTGGGCGAGGTCGTGGGCGGCGAGCCCGACCTGGCCGAACACTGCGGCCAGGAAGACGGCCACGGCGAGCTGCCACCAGGAGTCGCCGATCAGGGCGAACGCCGTCCACCCGCCGATCAGGGCCAGGCCGAGCAGGGTGAACCGGACGACGTAGTAGCCGGGCCGGCGCTCCATCAGCCCGGCGTCGGCGATCCGCCGGGACAGCTGCGAGTAGTCGCTGCCGCGCTTCCCGCCGGACTCGCGCTGCTCGCGGATCGCGGAGGCGGCGGCCTCCGCTCCCCCGGAGGCGTACCCCGTGTCGTTCGGGCCGATCACTGTGGCCATTCGGGCCCCCTCAGGTCGGGTGCCGCCCGGGCGGTTCCCGTGGCGGCCGTGCTGGGCTGTGGAACGGTCGGCTTCGCCGCCGTCTCCGGCCCGTGCCCTCAATCTAGGCGCGGACCGGAGGCGCGGCGATGGCGTCCGCACACCGGTGCGCGGTGGTGCGCGCACCCCCCTAGGGGCTGCTACCCGGAATCAAGGCGTCTGTGTCAGCCACCGTACTCGGCGCGGATGCGGTCGGCGAACCGGGCGAAATCAGCCCCGTGCAGGAACGCGGACCGCATGGTGCCCGGGTCGGCCACGCCCTGGCCCGCGATGTCGAACGCGGTGCCGTGGTCGACCGAGGTGCGCAGGATGGGCAGGCCGACGGTGACCGAGATGGTGCCGTCGAAGTCGTAGGTCTTCGCGGCGATGTGGCCCTGGTCGTGGTACTGCGAAAGTACCCCGTCGAAGCGGCCCTGGAGGAGCTGGTGGAACACCGAGTCGGCGGGCACGGGGCCGGAGACGTCGGCGCCCCCGGCGCGGGCGCGCTCGACCGCGGGGGCGAGGTGGCTGATCTCCTCGTCGCCGAACGCCCCGTTCTCGCCGCCGTGCGGGTTGATGGCGGCGACGGCGAGGCGGGGGCTGTCGTGGCCGAACACGCGCAGCGCGGTCAGCGCCTCCTCGATCGCGGCGACCTGCTGGTCGGCGCTCACCTGGTCGAGGGCCTTGCGCAGCGAGACGTGGCGGGTGGCGAAGAAGATCTTCTTGCCGCGGACGACGAACATGGTGTTCTGCCGGGTGACGCCGGTGAGGGCGCCCAGCATCTCGGTGTGCCCGAGGTGCTCGCTGCCCGCCGCCCAGATCGCCTCCTTGTTGATCGGACCGGTGACGATGCCGGCGACCCGCCCGTCCATGGCGGCGCGGGTGGCGACCTCGATGGCGCGGACGGCGGCGGCGCCGGCGCGCGCGTCGACGGTGCCCCACGGCAGCTCGGTGTCGCCAAGGGCGCCGATGTCGAAGCAGTCGATGGTGCCCGGGGCCTCCTCGGGCAGATCCCAGGTGTCGACGGCGCGGACGGCCACGTCGAGGCCGCACACGGCGGCGGCGCGCCGCAGCACCGCGGGGTCGGCGACGACGACGCCGCGGGCGGGGGCCGCGTCGCCGATCCTGGCGAGGGTGCGCACGGTGATCTCGGGGCCGATTCCGACCGGGTCACCGACGGTGACGGCCAGGGTCGGGCGTTCGGTCATGTCGGGTTTCCTCCCAATTGGTGGGCGCCGCCCGGCGGCGGCGCGGGGGCGGCCTCTCAGCGGGGCGGCCGGAGGCCGAGGGGCAGGACGTGTTCGGAGACCTCGGCGGGGACGGTGCGCGTGCGCGCCCGCACGGCGCGCCGCAGCTTGCCCAGGCACTCCACGAGGGTGGTGTCGTCCCCGACGAGGCCGCCCTTGGTGACGGCGGGGGTGCCGTCGAGCGGTCCGCCGGTGAGCTGGCCGTGCACGGCCAGCGGGACGACCTCACCGCCCACCTCGAAGGCGTGCGCCCCGAGCGCGTCGAGGACGGCGGAGGTGACGTCGCCGCCGCTGGTGTAGAGGCCGCTGGGCGCGGTGGGGGCGCCGTGGACGGCCTCGGTGACGAGCGCGGCGAGGGCGGCGGGCAGCCGCCGTTTGGCGTCGGGCGGCAGGTCGACCACGTCGCGGGCCGACCCGGCCGTGCGGACCACGACCAGCTCGGGGAAGACGGCCGTGGCGAGGTGGCCGGCGAGGTCGCGCAGGAGCGCGGCCCGGTGGCCGGGGTCGCCTCCGGCCAGCAGCGCCGCGTCGACCTCGACGAACCGGACGGGGCCGGTGCGGGCGACCGCGTCGACCTGGCGGCGGGTCAGCTCGGTGGCGCTGCCGACGACCGCGAGCAGCGGGCCGGCCGCCGCCGCGCGGCCGCGCAGCCGCAGCGCGTCCGCGAGCAGCGCGCCCGCCGGTCCGGGGTCGACCGCCACCCACACGGTGCCGTCGCGGCGGTGGACCTCGGCGGCCGCCTCGGCGATGTCGGCGAGGTGCTGCTCGGTGAGGGCGTCGCAGAGCACGATGGGTTCGTCCCCCGCCGCCAGGGCGGTTCCGAGGACGCCCTGGGTGACCTGGCGGATCGGCACGTGCCGGACGGCGAGGCTCGTCTGGCGGGCGGCGATGTCGGCGACGACGCTGGTGCTCATGGGGCTGAGCGGGTCGAACGCCAGCTCGCTGCGCTCCAGCGGGACGCCGTCGAGGAGCTGCACCCCGTCGACGGTGACCCGGCCCGACGCGGGGAACGCCGGGGCGAACAGGGCCCGCACCGGGGTGGTGGCGGGCACGCGGTCGCGGACCGCGCGCCACGCCGCCTCCAGTTCGGCGCCGATGTTGCCGCGCAGGGTGGTGTCGGTGCGCTTGACCACGAGCCCCACCGGCCAGACCGCCTCGATCACGTCGGTGACGAGGTCGGCGGCCTGGGCCGGCGGCAGGTGGCGGCTGTCGAGGTTGGCGACGACGACGTCGTAGTCCCCGGCGGCCCGGGTGACGTGTTCGGGTGTCACCGTGGCCACCCGCATCCCGGACCGGGCGAAGCGGGCGCCGGTGGCGTTGGCGCCGGTGAGGTCGTCGGCGACGACGAGGACCTGGGCCACGGAGTCCCTCCTATCCCAGGATCAGGGCGGCCACACCCAGCAGGGGGAGGCTGGCGGCCCACAGCAGGGTGGTCATGCCGCTCCACATCTTCATGGCCGCGCCGCCGGAGAGCCCGGTGAAGCGGGTGACGACCCAGAAGTAGGAGTCGCTCACGTAGGAGAAGACGATGGAGCCGGAGCACGCGGACAGGACGGCGAGGACCGGGTCGACCCCGGCGGCGTCCATGATGGGCGCGCTGAGGGTGGCGGAGGTGATGATGGCGACCGTTCCGGAGCCCTGCGCGACGCGGACGAAGCTGGCGATGAGGAACGGCATCAGGAACATCGGCACCGGCCAGGAGGAGACGGCCTCGGCGAGGGCGTCGCCCACCCCCGAGCCGCGCAGGACCTCGCCGAACGCGCCGCCCGCGCCGGTGATGAAGACGATCATCCCGGCGGAGGCGGCGGCGGCCGACAGCCAGCCCAGGACGGTGGAGCGGCTCGTGCCGCGCGGCGGCAGCAGGTAGACGGCGACGGCCAGGCCGATGAGCAGGGCGATCGCCGGGTTGCCGATGAAGGTGAGGAACTCGCCGAGGGCGTTGTCGAGCCCGGCCGCGCCGGCGGCGGTGTTGCCGAGGATGAGCACCAGCGGCAGCAGCAGCGGGATGCTCGCCCGGAAGGCGCCGATGGGCGGGGTGCCGGGCTCCTCGGCGATGTCGCGGCCGTCGGCGGTGCGCCGCACCGGCTCGGTGCCGGACGCGCCGGCGGCGGAGCCGTCCGCGGCGACGGGCTCCTCGACCGGGGACGCCTCGCGCAGCGGCTCCAGGCGCGGGCCGATGAAGCGGGCGTAGGCGACGACCACCGGGAGCAGCGGCAGGGAGAACAGCGTGCCGGCCAGGATGACCGCGCCGAGGTCGGCGCCGAACGCCTGCGCGGCGGCCAGGGGGCCGGGCGTGGGCGGGATCATGTGGTGGGTGATCGACAGGCCGCCGGCCAGCGCCAGGCTGAGCGTGACCACGGGCTTGCCGTAGCGCCGCGCCAGGGAGCGCGCCAGCGGGTGCAGGATGACGAACCCGGAGTCGCAGAACACCGGGACGGACACGACGGCGCCCGTGGCGGTCATCGCGACGTCCTCGCGGCCCTTGCCCATCAGCCGGACGAAGAGCTTGGCGAGCGCGTCGGCGCCCCCGCTCTCCTCCAGCACCTTGCCGATCATGACGCCGAGGGCGATGACGATGCCGATCCCGGCGAGCGTGTTGCCGAACCCGGTGGTGATGAGCTCCACCAGCTCGGTGACCGGGACGCCGGCGACGACGCCGGTGACCAGGGCGCCGGCGAGCAGGCCGATGAAGGCGTCGAGCCGCGACCGGAGGATGATGCCGACGGCGGCGGCGACGCCGAGGAGGAGCGCCGCCAGAAGCTGCAGTTCCATGGGTGAAGTGCCCCTTTCTCGGGGTCAGTCCGTCGACGCCGGCGGGTTGGGGACGCCGGCGGCGGGAACGAGGTGGGGGACGCAGCCGGGGTGGCCGCGCAGGGCGCGGGCGGCCGCGCCGTCCAGGCCGTCGTCGGTGACGACCTCCACGGGGCCCGGGACGACCGCCCAGTGCGGGTGGGCGTCGACGCCGATCTTGGAGGAGTCGGCGACGATGACGGTCCGGCGGGCGCTGCGCATCTGCAACTCCTTGACGGCCGCCAGTTCCGGGCTGGGGCAGTTGACGCCGCGCCCGGGGACGACGCCGTCGGCGCCGATGAAGGCGATGTCGGCGGTGATCCGCTCCAGCACGCCGCGTGCGTAGTCGCCGACCATCGAGCCGCGGCGGCGCCGCACGCGCCCGCCGACGACGATCAGTTCGATGCCCTCGGCGTCGTGCAGGGCCGCCATCGGTCCCAGCCCCGTGGTGACCACAGTGGGCCCGGACCGGGCGGCGAGGCGCTCGGCGATGAACGTGGTGGTGCTGCCGGAGTCGAGCAGGACGACGTCGTCGTCGCGCACGAGCCCGGCGGCGTAGGCCGCGATCTGCCGCTTGGCCTGCGCGTTGTGCAGGCTCTTCTGCGTCCAGGACAGCTCGGTGCCGACGATCGCCGGTACCGCGCCGCCGTGGGTGCGCACCACCTTCCCGGCCTGCTCCAGCTCCGTCAGGCCGCGGCGGACCGTGGACGGGCTGATGCCGAGTGCCTGGGCGAGGTCCTCGACCCGCTGGACGCCGTCGGTGACGGCGTCCAGGAGCTGCTGGTGGCGCACCCGATCCCCCTCGTGCTCATTTCGCGCAGGTGAACGTGATCACGATGACCGAAATGAGCACGTAATGCAAGCAGACGGCGAAAACTTGACCAAACCACGCATCGGAGTCGGCCGGTCCCGCGCCGTCACCCGTTCCGCCCCGCGTCCACCCCCGCCTCCACCAGGGCGCCGCCCGCCGGATCCCCCGGCGTCCCGCCCCGCCGGGAAGGCCCGGACACGGCCGAGGGCGCCCCGCTGCGGCGGGGCGCCCTCGGCCGGCGCGGGTCACGGCTGCAGGACGACCTTCACGACACCGTCGCGCTTCTTCTGGAACGCCTCGTAGGCGCGGGGCGCCTCCGCCAGGGGCAGCCGGTGCGTCGCGAAGCCGTCCACGCCCAGCGGGTCGTCGTCGGTGAGCAGCGGCAGGATGTCGTCGACCCACCGGCGCACGTTCGCCTGGCCCATGCGCAGCTGCACCTGCTTGTCGAACATGGTGAGCAGCGGCATCGGGTCGGCCGCGCCCCCGTAGACACCGCTGAGCGAGACCGTGCCGCCCCGGCGCACCAGGTCGATCGCCGCGTGCAGGGCCGCCATCCGGTCCATGCCCGCCGTGCTCATCGCCTTGGCCGCCAGCCCGCGCGGCAGGAACTGCGCGGTGCGCTGGGCGGCCTTCTGCATCGGCGCCCCGTGCGCCTCCATGCCGACCGCGTCGATCACCGCGTCCGGGCCGCGCCCCTCGGTCCGGTCGCGGATGGCGTCGGCGTACGTGTCGTCGCGCGCGTCGAAGACCTCCACCCCGCGCTCGGCCGCGCGCCGCAGCCGCTCCGGGACCAGGTCCACGCCGAACACCCGCTCGGCGCCCCGGTGGCGGGCGATGCGGCAGGCCATGTCGCCGATCGGCCCCAGGCCGAGCACGGCCACCGACCCGCCGGGCGGGACGTCGGCGTAGGCCACGGCCTGCCAGGCGGTCGGCAGCACGTCCGACAGGTAGAGGAACCGCTCGTCGGGCACCGACGCCGGCACCTTGATGGGCCCGTACTGGGCCTGCGGCACCCGCAGGAACTCCGCCTGGGCGCCCGGCACCGCGCCGTACAGGCGGGTGTAGCCGAACAGGGCCGCGCCCATGCCCTGCTCGCGCACCTGCGTCGTCTCGCACTGGGTCTGCAGGCCGTCCCCGCACATCCGGCAGTGGCCGCAGGCGATCTGGAACGGCACCACCACCCGGTCGCCCACCGACAGGTTCGGCACCTCGGCGCCGACCGCCTCCACCACGCCCATCGGCTCGTGGCCGAGGACGTCCCCCGGGTTCATGAACGGGGCGAGCACCTCGTACAGGTGCAGGTCGGAGCCGCACAGCCCGCTGGAGGTGACGCGGATGACGGCGTCCGTCGGCTCCTGGATGGCGGGGTCGGGCACCGTCTCCACCCGCACGTCGCGCGCGCCCCGCCAGACCACGGCCTTCATGGCGTTCCTCCGTCCCTCCCCGGCCTCGGCCCGACCGGGGTCATCGCGGTCCCCCTCCACTTGCCGAGCGGGGCACCGGCAAACGCGGCCGCCGGTCCCGTGGGACCGGCGGCCGCGCCCGGCGGCCCGCCCGGGTCAGTAGGTGAGGCCGAACCCGGGGGCGAACAGCGGGCTCTGCCCGTCTCCCTCGTTGACGGGCTGCTGCTCCGCGGAGCGGGGCCACGACACCGGCAGCCGCCCGGTGGGCGGCACCGCGCCGAACAGCACGTCGGCCACGCCCGCGCCCTCCGACCCCGGCAGCCACGCCGCGACCAGGGCGTCCCACGCGCCGATGTGGTCGGCCACGTCCACCGGCCGGCCCGACACAACGACCACGACCAGCGGCAGCCCCGACTCGGCCAGCCGGGTGAGCGTGGCGGTGTCCTCCTCGTCCAGGACCACCCCTTCGGGCCGGTCGCCGTACCCCTCGGCGTAGGGGGTCTCCCCGACCACGGCGACGGCCGCCCGGTAGGGCCCGTCGGTGTCCTCGGCGTGCCGGTCGTAGACGACCTCGGTGTCCGGGGCCGCGGCGCGGATGCCCTCCAGGATGGAGGTGCCCTCGGTGATGTCGCCGCTGCCGCCCTGCCAGGTGATGGTCCAGCCCCCGCTCTGGTTGCCGATGTCGTCGGCGTTCTTCCCGGCGACCAGCAGGGGCCCGCCCCCGGGTGCCAGGGGCAGCAGCCCGCCGTCGTTCTTCAGCAGCACCTGGGAGGCCGCCGCCGCCTCGCGGGCGAGCGCCCGGTGCTCCTCGCCGCCCACCTCGGGCAGCAGGTCGCGGCGGGCGAACGGCGCCTCGAACAGGCCCATGTCGACCTTCGCGGTGAGGATGCGCCGCACCGCGTCGTCGATGCGCGCCACCGGCACCCGGCCGGCCGCCACCTCGCCGGCCAGGTCGGTGACGAACCGGTCGTGGCCCTTGGAGAGCATGACCATGTCCATCCCGGCGTTGACCGCCGTGGTCAGCTCCTCGGCGGTGAAGTCGCGGCCGCCGCTGATGCGGCCCACCCCGTCGAAGTCGGAGACGACGACGCCGTCGAAGCCCAGTTCGCCCTTGAGCACGTCGGTGATGAGGTAGCGGTCGGCGTGCGCCTTGACGCCGTTCCAGCTGCTGTAGGACACCATCACCGACGCCACGCCCCGGCGCACCGCCTCGCGGAACGGCGGCAGGTGCACCGCCCGCAGCTCCTCCTCGTCCACCCGCACGTCGCCGCGGTCGGTCCCGTCCTCGGTGGCGCCGTCGCCCAGGTAGTGCTTCGCGGTGGCCATGACCGACGCGGCGCCGCCGCCCAGCCGCGCGCCCTGGTAGCCGTCGACGGCGGTGGTCATGGCGCTCGGCAGGGCCGGGGTCTCGCCGAACGACTCGTACGAGCGGCCCCACCGGTCGTCGCGGACCACGCACACGCACGGCGCGAAGTTCCAGTCGATCCCGGTGGCGGCCACCTCGACGGCGGTGGCCTCGGCCACCCGCCGCACCAGTTCGGGGTCGCCCGCGGCGCCCAGGCCGATGTTGTGCGGGAAGATCGTCGCCCCGTGCACGTTGTTGTGCCCGTGCACGGCGTCGACCCCGTACAGGATCGGGATGCCCAGCGGGGTGTCGAGCGCGGCGCGCTGGTAGGCGTCGTACATGTCCGCCCACGCCTCGGGGGTGTTGGGTTCGGGGCCCGAGCCCCCGGCGCTGAGCACCGACCCCAGTCGGTGCTCGGCGACCGCGGCCGGGTCGGCCGCGGCGCGCTCGATCTGCACCATCTGGCCGAGCTTGTCCTCCAGGGACATCCGCGCCATGAGGTCCTCGACCCGCCGGTCGGTCTCGGCCCGCGGATCGAGGTAGGCGGGCGGGGCGCCGGCCTGGGCCGGCCCCAGGCCGGTGGCGAACAGGATCGCGGCCCCGGCGGCCAGCAGCGGTGCGGCGCCGCGCGGGCGGCGCCGCGCACGGTGAGCGGACGCAGGCATGCAGTCTCCTCGATGGACCCGCTCCGCTCCCCCGGGTTCCCACGATCGGTCACGCACCGTGCGTTGGCAAGCACGCCACGCGGTGCGTCCGGACGGCCGCGGTCAGCCCCGGTGCAGCCGCGCCAACCGGTGCAGGACCGCGCCCGCGATCCCGTCGGCGTCGAGCCCGTGCGCGGCGAGCAGCCGCGACCGCGACCCGTGCGGCAGGAACCGCGGCGGCAGCGCCAGCGTGGCCGCGCAGGCGCGCCCGCCCTCGCCGGCCAGCTCCTGGGCCAGCCGGGCGCCCAGCGCGCCGGTCCCGGAGCCGTCCTCGACGGCCAGCACCAGCCGGTGCGCGCGGGCCAGCCCCAGCAGGCCGGGGTCGAGCGGGGCGATCCACCGGGGGTCGACCACGGTGACGGGCACCCCGTCGGCGGCGAGCTCGTCGGCCGCCGCCAGGCACGCGCCCGCCAGCGGGCCCACCGACACCAGCAGCACCCGGGCGTCGGGGTCCTCGCGCAGCACGTCGCACCGGCCCACCCGGCGCAGCGCGGGGATGTCGGGGCCGACGGCCGCCTTGGGGTAGCGCAGCGCGGTGGGGCCGTCGACGCAGGACACCGCCTCGCGCAGGAGTTCGCGCAGCCGCCCGCAGTCGCGCGGCGCGGCCAGCCGCAGGCCGGGAACCACCGGCAGCAGCGCGGCGTCCCACACGCCGTGGTGGCTGGGGCCGTCGGGGCCGGTGATCCCGGCGCGGTCGAGCACGAAGGTCACCGGCAGCCGGTGCAGGGCGACGTCCATGAGGACCTGGTCGAGCGCCCGGGTGAGGAAGGTGGCGTACACGGCGACCACCGGGTGCAGGCCGCCGAAGGCCATCCCGGCGGCGGAGGTGACGGCGTGCTGCTCGGCGATGCCGACGTCGAAGACCCGGTCGGGGAAGCGCTCGGCGAACGGGCCCAGCCCGGCGGGCTCGCGCATGGCGGCGGTCAGGCACACGACGTCGTCGCGGGCTGCGCCGATGGCGGCGATCTCCTCGGCGAACACCGTGGTCCAGGTGGCGCCGCCGCCCCCCACTGGGCGGCCGGTGGCGGGGTCGAGGGGGCCCACCGCGTGCATGTGGTCGGTGGTGTCGCGCTCGGCGGGCGGGTAGCCGCGGCCCTTGCGGGTGACGCAGTGCACCACCACGGCGCGGCCCAGCCGGTCGGCGGCGCGCAGCGCGTCCTCGACCGCCGCGATGTCGTGGCCGTCGACCGGGCCGATGTAGGCCAGCCCGAGGTCCTCGAAGAGGTTGCCGCCCGCCGGCGGCGCCCCCGGGGCCGCGGCGCGCAGCCCGGCCAGGTGCCGGGCGGCCCCGCCGACCGTGGGGGCGTAGGAGCGGCCGTTGTCGTTGAGCAGGACGACGACCGGCCGCTCCGGCGCGGCGCCGATGCTGTTCAGCGCCTCCCAGCTGAGCCCGCCGGTGAGCGCGCCGTCGCCGACCACCGCGACGACCCGGCGGCCGGTCTCGCCGCGCAGCGCGAACGCCTTGGCCAGGCCGTCGGCGTAGGACAGCGCGGTGGCGGCGTGCGAGTTCTCGACCACGTCGTGCGGCGACTCGGCCCGCGAGGGGTACCCGGACAGGCCGCCGTCGCGGCGCAGGGTGTCGAACCCGGCGCGGCGCCCAGTGAGGATCTTGTGCACGTAGGTCTGGTGGCCGGTGTCGAAGACCAGGGCGTCGGCGGCGGAGTCGAACACCCGGTGCGCCGCGATGGTGATCTCGACGGCGCCGAGGTTGGGGCCCAGGTGCCCGCCGGTGCGCGCCACCCGGTCGACCAGGAACGCGCGGATCTCGGTGGCGAGGGCGGGCAGCGCGTCGGCGGGCAGGGCGCGCACGTCGGCCGGGCCGGCGATGCCCCGGAGCAGGCGGGCCCCGGTGGGCCCGGCGGAGGTGGCGGTCATGACGGCCGCACCGCCGGCGGCAGGGTGAAGCGCAGGGTCTCGCGGGTGGTGGTGCGCTCGTGGACGTCGAGCGGGCCGAGCCAGCCGAGGGCGGCGACGACCGCGTCGACCAGCACGGGCGGCGCCGACGCCCCGGCGGTCAGCCCCACGGTGGCCGCCCCGGCCAGCCATTCGGGGCGGATGTCGGCGGCGGAGTCGATCAGGTGGGCCGGGGTGCCGCGGCGCTCGGCGAGTTCGACCAGGCGCACGGAGTTGGAGGAGTTGGCGGAGCCGACGACGAGCACGGTGTCGGCGTCGTCGGCGATGGCGCCCAGCGCGTCCTGCCGGTTGGTGGTGGCGTAGCAGATGTCGTCGGACCCGGGGCCGCGCAGCGCGGGGAAGCGGGCGCGCAGGGCGTCGACCACGGCGGCGGCCTCGTCCACGGCGAGGGTGGTCTGGGTGAGGTAGGAGACCCGCTCGGGGTCGGCGACCTCGACCCGGGCGGCGTCCTCGGGGGTGGCGACGAGGACGGTGCGGTCGGGGGCCTCGCCCAGGGTGCCCTCGACCTCCTCGTGCCCGGCGTGGCCGATGAGGACGACGGTGTCGCCGCGGGCGGCGAACCGGCGGGCCTCCGCGTGCACCTTGGTGACCAGCGGGCAGGTGGCGTCGATGACCCGCAGGCCGCGCCGCGCGGCGGCGGCGTGCACGTCGGGGGCGACGCCGTGCGCCGAGAACACCACGGTGGCGCCGTCGGGGACGGGGTCGAGGGTGTCGACGAACACCGCGCCGCGCGCGGTCAGGTCGGCCACCACCCGGGTGTTGTGCACGATCTGCTTGCGCACGTAGACGGGGGCGCCGCGCAGTTCCAGGGCGCGTTCGACCACCTCGATGGCGCGTTCGACGCCGGCGCAGAACGAGCGGGGGGCGGCGAGCAGGACGGTGCGCGGCGGCCCGGCGACGGCGCGCCAGGCGGCGAGCGCGGCGCGGACGGCGCGGACGCCGGCGGGGTCGTCCGGGGCGGCCGCGGCGGCCAGCCCGCTGCGGCCGTCGGGGGCGAGGACCGCGAGGCCGGGGGCGGCGCCGGCCCCACGGCCCAGGCGCAGGTCGCCGCGCCCGGTGGCGACGCCGGCGCGGCGGAGTTCGCCGTCGAGCAGGTCGGCGGCGGGGCAGGGCAGGTGGGCGCCCCCGGGGCCGATCAGGCGGTCGGCGACCACCACGCGGCCGGGTTCGGGGCGTCCGGCCCCGTGCGCGGGGGCCGTCCGGTGGGCTGCGGTGTCGGACATGGGCGCTGCCTCCTCGCGGGCGGTCAGTGGTCGCGGCGGGTGGCGAGCCGGGCGAGGCCGCCGAGTTCGGCCTCGGGGCCGGGCGGCGGGCCGGCCGCCCGCAGCTCCGCCAGGGCGTCGGCGAGCAGCAGGTCGGCCTGGGTCTCGGCCCAGGCCCGGCCGCCGGCGAGTTCGACCAGTTCGGCGGCGCGCGCGGGTTCGCCGCCGGTCAGCTCGGTACCGGACCGGTACAGCTCGGCGAGTTCGCGGGCCGGCGGGGTGCCGGCCGCGAGGGCGGCGGCGACCGGGAGGGACTTCTTCCGGTTGCGCAGGTCGGAGTGGACGGGCTTGCCGGTGGCCGCGGGGTCGCCCCAGATGCCGAGCAGGTCGTCGGCGATCTGGAAGGCGAGGCCCAGGCGCTCGCCGAACGCCCGCAGGTGCGCCACCTGTGCGGCGTCGCCGCCGCCGAAGGACGCGCCGAGGGCGCACGCGCAGCCGAGCAGGGCGCCGGTCTTGGCCTCGGCCATGCGGCGGCACTCGGCCATGCCGACCTCGGCGCGGTCCTCGAACGCGATGTCGGCGCTCTGGCCGTCGACCAGTCGCTGCACGGCCTCGCTGAGGCGGCGGGCGCCGTCGTGGGCGGCCGGGTGGCCGCTGGCGGCGACGACGTCGAAGGCGAGGGCGAGGAGGGCGTCGCCGACGAGGATGGCGCCGCCCACGCCGAACACGCTCCAGGCCGTGGGGCGGTGCCGGCGGGTGGTGTCGCCGTCCATCACGTCGTCGTGCAGCAGGGAGAAGTTGTGGACGAGTTCGACGGCGACGGCGGCCGGGACCGCGCGCTCGGCGGTGCCGCCGACGGCCTCGGCGGCCAGCAGCGCCAGGGCGGGCCGGATGGCCTTGCCGGCGTCGGCGCGGGCGGGGGCGCCGTGCTCGTCGCGCCAGCCGAAGTGGTAGGCGGCGATGCGCCGGGAGGATTCGGGCAGCGTGTCGACGGCGGCCCGCAGCGCGGGGTCGACCGCGCCGCGCGCGTCGGCCAGCACCTCCCGCGCCGACCGCCCTCCGGTCATCTCCTCGGTGGTCGCCATGCGGCGGGCCCCTTTCGTTGGTGGTTCACCGGCCGGTCTGCACGTCCTCCAGCACCCCGAGGGCGTCGGGGACGAGCACGGCCGCGGAGAAGTAGGTACTGACGAGGTAGGTGAGGATCGCCTTCTCGTTGATTCCCATGTAGCGGACCGCCAGACCCGGCTGGTGCTCGTCGGGCAGCGCGCCGGGGCGCAGCCCGACGACGCCGGAGTCGTCCTCGCCGGTGCGCATGGCGATGATCGAGGTGGCGCCGGTGCGGCTGACGGGGATCTTGTCGCACGGCAGCAGGGGGACGCCGCGCCAGGTGCCGGCGGGCCGCCCCTCGACCTGGGTGATCGGCGGGTACAGCCCCCGGCGCGTGCACTCGCGGCCGAACGCGGCGATGGCGCGCGGATGCGCGAGCAGGTAGCGGGTGGAGCGGCGCCGGGAGATGAGGTCGTCCAGGTCGTCGGGCGTGGGCGGCCCGGTGCGGGCGGGCAGGCGCTGCTCGGGCGCCGCGTTGTGCAGCAGGCCGAAGCCGGGGTCGTTGACGATCCGGTGCTCCTGGCGTTCGAGGAGCGCGTCGACGGTGAGCCGCAGCTGCTGCTCGACCTGGTCCATCGGCTGGTTGTACAGGTCGGCGACCCGGGTGTGGACGCGCAGCACGGTCTGGGCGATGCTCAGCTGGTACTCGCGCGGCCGGAGCTCGTAGTCGGCGAAGGTGCCCGGCAGCGCGGGTTCGCCGGTGTGCCCGGAGGCGAGGGCGATGTCGGCCTCGCCGCGCCGGTTGCGCGGCGGCCCGGCGTGGTCGGCGCCGCGCTCCAGGTGCTCGCGCAGGGCGGGCGCGGAGTCGAGCACGGCGCGGAGGTCGGCGGCGGTCGCCACGAGCACGGTGCAGGCGGTGCGCGCGGTGGCGGTGAACGCGTGGGTGCCGCCGGTGAGGACGGCGGCGCCGAAGTGGTCGCCGTGGCCCAGCACCCGCAGCAGGACCGGGTCGCCGTAGTCGCCGGGGGCGGTGGCCGCGATGTGGCCGTGGGCGACGAGCACGACCCGGTCGGCGGGTTCGCCGGCGCGGGCCAGGACGTCGCCCGCCGCGTACTCGTGCCGCTCGAACCGGTCGGCCAGGGCGGCGAGGACGTCGGGGTCGTCGAACCCGCGCAGGGGGTGGAGCTCGCCCAGCTCCGGGGGGACGACCCGCAGTTCGGGTCCGCTGCTGACGAAGCTGACGCGGCCGTCGCCGACGGCGTAGGCGAGCCGCCGGTTGACCCGGTAGGTGCCGGCGTCGACGCGCACCCACGGCAGGACGCGCAGCAGCCACCGGGGGGTGGTGCCGCGCGCCTGGGGCACGGTCTTGGTGGTGGACGCCAGGTTGCGCGCCGCCTCCGTGGCGAGGGTGAGGCGGTCGTGCGCGCCGCCGGTGTCGGGCTGGGTCACGGTCGTGCTCCTGCGGGTCGCTGGGACGGGTTCGGGGGTGCGGGCCCCGGTCCCCGGCGCTGGCCGCCGGGGACCGGGGCGGGACGGCGCGGGGTGCGGTCAGTCCTCGCGGCCGATCTCGACGTTCTCCAGGAGGCCGAGGGCGTCGGGCACGAGCACCGCGGCGGAGTAGTAGGCGCTGACGAGGTAGGAGATGATCGCCTTCTCGTTGATCCCCATGAAGCGGACCGACAGGCCCGGCTGGTACTCATCGGGCAGGCCGGTCTGGTGCAGGCCGACGACGCCCTGCCGCTCCTCGCCGGTGCGCATGAGCATGATCGTGGAGGTGGCCGTGCGGGTGACCGGGATCTTGTTGCAGGGCAGCAGCGGCACGCCGCGCCAGGCGGGGACGGAGTGCCCGTTGAGGTCGATGCCCTGCGGGTAGACGCCGCGGCGGCTGCACTCGCGGCCGAACGCGGCGATGGCGCGGGGGTGCGCGAGGAAGAAGGAGGGTTCCTTCCAGACGGTGGCGAGCAGTTCGTCCATGTCGTCGGGGGTGGGCGGGCCGGTGCGCGTGGGAACGCGCTGCTTGAGGTCGGCGTTGTGCAGCAGCCCGAACTCGCGGTTGTTGACGAGTTCGTGCTCCTGGCGCTCGCGCAGCGCCTCGATGGTCAGCCGCAGCTGCTGCTCGACCTGGTTCATCGGCTGGTTGTAGAGGTCGGCGACGCGGCTGTGGACGCGCAGCACGGTCTGGGCGACGCTCAGCTCGTACTCGCGCGGCGCGACCTCGTAGTCGACGAAAGTGCCCGGCAGGTCGGGTTCGCCGGTGTGGCCGGCGGACACGGCGATGTCGGCCTCACCGTGCTGGTTGCGCGAGCGCTGCGAGCCGGCCCGCACGTCGCGCACGTGGGCCTGGAGCCCCTCGGAGTTGTCGAGGATCTGCTGGTAGGCGTCGCGCGGCAGGGACAGCACGGTGCAGGCGGTGACGGCCTTGACGGTGTAGTCCCAGTCGTCGACGTCCTCGGCGAGGGCCTCGTCGCCGATGTGGTCGCCGTCGACCAGGACGCCGAGGACGGTCTGGTCGCCGTACTCGCCGATGCCCAGGCGGTGCGCCTTGCCGTGGGCGATGAGGTGGACGTGCTCGACGGGCGCGCCGTTCTCGGCGATGACGTCGCCGGGCTCGTACTCGTGCTGCTCGAACCGGTCGGCGAGCGCGTGCAGCACCTCGTCGTCGCCGAAGCCGCGCAGCAGCGGGATCTCGCCGAGTTCGCGGGGCACGACCCGGACGTCGGTGCCGGTACTGATGAAGCTGACGCGGCCGTCGCCGACGGTGTAGCTGAGCCGGCGGTTGACGCGGTAGGCGCCGCCCGCCGCCTCGACCCACGGCAGCAGGCGCAGCAGCCACCGCGAGGTGATGCCCTGCATCTGCGGGACGGTCTTGGTCGTGGTCGCGAGGTTCCGCGCCGCCTCCGTGGCGAGACTGAGCTGCTGCTCCGCGCCCTCAACACCCGACTCCGTCACGATGTACACCACCCATCTTCGTCAAACCCGTCAACCCGGAAAACAGCGGAACACCTGGGGACAGCACCGCGCGGGGAACGCGCGGAGACGAACGCCGGCACCGCCGCGCGTCACGCGGGTGGAGGCGGGGGAGGTCACGGTTCCGGGGTCGGCCCCGGATGGCATCCGGAATCTCGGTATTCCGGGGAGCCGCGGAACCGGAAGGACCGCGGAACCGTTTCCCCCCGCCCTTCCGCATTCGGCGCAGCCGTCGGGATCGCCGCCGAGCACGTCTTTCGCGCGTTGCCGCCGATCGAGGCCGACTTTACCCGGCACCCCCGGGCACATGTGGAGAGACGAACTATTTTCACCAGGGAATCCCGCGTCACACGCATAGCCGGGAATTCGGTCGGAGTAAATCCTCCGGGACCTCCACCCACCTTGCGTGCGTTACCTGCGGCAACGGATATCGCGGGCGCTTTTCGGCCAAGTTCGCACGTGCGTACATGACAAATGCCCTTCGTACACCACCCGGCGTCGACCGCCGCACGGAACGGTTTGCGGACACGCCCGGAAATCAGGAACGGAACGGCGAAAACCGACCTACCGCACCTTTCCCCGAATCATGGAATAAACCAGCAAAGCCGTCGATAACGCGATATCAGAGGCGGGTGTCGCCGGCACCGGGGGCCAGCGGCAGCCGGGCCGAGACCGCGAACCCGCCGCCGGGGCGCGGGCCCGCCGTCAGCTCCCCGCCGTGCATCGCCACCCGCTCGCGCATCCCGATGAGCCCGTGCCCGGCCCCGGAGGCGGCGCGACCGCCGGGGCCGTCGTCGGCCACCTCGACCCGCACCGCCGCGCCGTCGGCCGCGACCCGCACCCGGCAGCGGGCCGGGGCCGCGTGCCGCACGACGTTGGTCACGGCCTCCTGCACGATCCGGTACACCGACCGCTCCAGCGCCGGGGGCAGCTCCCCCGCCCCGCCCGCGTCCACCTCGACCCGCACCCCGGCCGCCGCGGCGCGGTCGGCCAGCGCCGCCAGCCCGGACAGACCCGGCGCCGGGGCCAGCGGCTCGTCGGCGCCCTGGGCGCGCAGCACGCCGAGCATGTGCCGCATCTCGCCCAGCGCCTCGCGGCTCGTCCCCATGATGACCCGCAGCGCGTCGCGGACCTCCTCGGGCCGCTCGTCGGCCACGTGGTCGGCCACGGCGGCCTTGACCCCGATGACGCTCAGCGTGTGCGACACGACGTCGTGCAGCTCGCGGGCGATGCGCAGCCGCTCCTCGGCGGCGGCGCGCTCGGCGACCTGCCGGGCCGCCCGCGCGGCGTACGCCCGCCGCTCGCGCACCGCCCGGCCCACGGTCCACGCCCCGCTGAGCAGCGTGCACCCGATGACGGCCCGCGCCGTGGCCTCCGGATCGCCGCCGACCGGACCGGAGAGCAGGCCGCCCACCAGGCCCACCACGCTGAGCACGCCGATGGCCAGGGTCGGCTCCCAGCGGCGGCGCGGGACGGTCAGCGCCACCGTGTACAGCGCGTAGGCGGCCGCGGCGAACGGCTCGGCCACCGCACCGGTGAGCGCCGCCGCCGCGGTGGCGGCGGCGCACACCGCGAACACCGGGACCGGCCGGCGCCGCCGGGCCGCGACCGGCAGGCCGATGGCGGCCGCGGCGGGGACGGCCGCCCATAGCGGGGCGTGGCCGGGGTCGGTCACCGTGTCGAGCAGGAGTAGCAGGGTGTAGGCCACCGCGACGGCGGCGTCCAGGCCCAGCAGCTCGCGGGGGCCCAGCCGCCGGAACAGGGGCGGCGCGTCCGGGTCGTCCACGGACCGACGGTACCCGGGCCGGGCGCCGGGCGCCTCCGCCCGGCGGCCGTCATCCCCGGGTCGGACGCGCCGCCGCGCCCCC
>NZ_BCRK01000042.1 GCF_001552555.1 Nocardiopsis trehalosi NBRC 14201
CCCGCCTCGGCGGGCGCCTGGGGGCGTGCGGCGTCGAGGGCGGCGCGCACGGCCCCGTCGGGCGGATCGGCGCGCACGGGGGGCGTGCGCAGAGCGGCGTCGCGCAGCGCCTTGGCGTTGGCGCCGACCTCGCGCAGGTAGCCGTACACGGTCGATCGGGAGCGGCGGCTGAGGCTGGGGTCGCCCACGCCGACCGCGTCGATGCCCACCGCGCGGCACAGCGCGACGGCGCGCGGGAGGTGGAACGCCTGGGTGACCACGATGGCCGCCTCGACGCCGTAGGTGTCGCGGGCCCGCACCGCGGTGTCCCAGGTGCGGTAGCCGTGCGGGTCGGCGACGACCGCCGCCTCGGGGACGCCGTGCGCGGTCAGGTAGGCGGTCATCGTGTCGGTCTCGTGGTGGGAGACCGGGCGGTTGTCGCCCGACACCAGGACCGCCCGCACCCGGCCCGCCTCGTACAGCCGGACGGCGAGGTCGAGTCGGCGGGCCAGCAGCGGCGACGGGCCGCTCGGCCAGGCGGCGGCGCCGAGCACGATCACCACCGGCCGCGCGGGGGCGTCGTCGAGTTCCGCCCGATACCGGGCGCTGGCCGCCCGCACCCACACCGTCGGTGCCGCGGCGAGCGCCGCCCCTGCGGCCACCGCCCATGCTCCCGTCCCCACGCGTCCTCCGCTCGCCTCGGGGGCGCCGGTGGGGCGCCCGCGTCCGCAGCCTAGCGGCCGCCTGCGGCGCCCCCGTCCGGCCTGCGGGCCGGCGGATCGGGCGGACCGCCGAGCACTCGCCGCGCCTCGGCCCACGTCCGTTCGAAGTCCTCCGCGGTGACCTCGGCCGCCCGCGGCCATGCGCGCCACCCGTTCACGGGGGCGTCGCCGAGGACGCCGTACCGCCGTTCGTACGCCCGCATGGCCGCGAGGCCCGCGTGGTCGCGCAGCCGGATGACCTCCACCAGAGAGGCCGCCGTCACCGGCCGCCCGTCCTCCCCGCTGATCTCGACCTGGCGCGCCGGCCACCCCCTCTCTTCCAACTCGAAGTACAGCCACAGGTCGCGGTCCTCGTCGTAGGCACGGAACCGGGCCGTCACGCCTTCATCGCCACGCACGCCCTTCACCCGCCACCGCCCTTCCTCCGGGGACCGCCGGACCATACGACCCCGCCCCCGCTCCACAACCCCACCGACCGCGCCTTCCCCTCAGCGGGACCCGGCCGTCACGCCCCCGTAACCGCGCACGCCCTCCACCGGGCAGCACCCTTCCTCGGGGACCGCTGCGGTGCAGCCGTCACGCCCCCGTTCCACAGCCCCGCCAACCGCGCCTCCCCCAGCGGGATCAGGCCGCCAACCTCCCATCGCGACACACGTCCTCGACCGGGCAGCGCCCATCTCCCGGGAACCGCTGCGGCGCACCGACCCGCCCCTCCACGGCCACCGACCGCGCCGCCCCCTGCGCGAGACCGGGCCGTCACACCCCCATCACCGCGCACGCCCGTCACCGGCCACCGTCCCCGGGGACTGCAGCGCGTACGACCCCACCGACCGCTCCTTCCCCTCAGCGGGCCGGGCCGCCGATCCTCCATCGCGGCGCACGTCCGCCAGCGGCCACCGGCCGTCCTGTGTGGAACCTGTGGCGCCCCGTCCCGCCCCACTCCACGACCGCGTCGGCCGCCCCTCCCCCTCAGCGGCTTCTCCGCTCCTTGCTCAACGGATCTCCCAGCCGGTGAAATCGGGCCGCCCTTCCACCAGGACGCGCCGCCACTCGTCCGCCTCGCCGGCGAGGTCGGCCCGGTCCTGGTCGAGGGCGGCGGCCTTCGCGTCCGCCAGGTGCGCCGCGACCGCGCTCGGCTCGCTGCCACCCGCCGACAGGATGCGCGCCAGCAGGATCGCCGTCGCGATGCGCCCCGAATGGTTCGCCCGCTCGCCGTAGGCCGAGCGGGCCAGTTCCGCGTGTTCGCGGGCGGCCTCGATCTGGGCGCGCGAGCGGGGCGCGACCGCCGCCGGGCGCACCCCCGCGGCGGCGTCGGCGGCCGCCGACGGCCCCACCGCCGCGCGGAACAGCTCCTCGGCGGCGAGGTGGTGGGCGCGGGCCTCCCAGCGCTTGTCGCCGGGCCCGCCCTGCCGCTCGCTGTCGGCGGCGCGCAGCCGGGCGAACCCGTCGGCCGCCTCGCGGATGAGGGCGCGGCCGTCGGTCCAGTTGCGGTCCCGGATGAGGACCCGGCCGAGCGTGAGCTGGGCGCGCCGCATCCCCCACTCGTCGCCCATGCGCTCCATCAGGCCGATGGCCTCCCGCAGCATGTCCGTGCGCCCGGCGACCGACCACCTCCGCCGCCGCTCGCGCGCCCGGGCCCGGCCGCCGGTGGCGGCGCGGGTGAACGCGGCCTCGGCCCCGTCGGCGTAGGGGCCGAGCCGGTCGGCCGCCCGCCGCTCCAGCTCCTCGCGGCACTCCTGGCGCAGCTCCATGTGCGTCTTGAGGGTCTGGGGCGCCCGGTTCTCCCGCTCGCGCAGCCGCAGCTCCCGCGCGTAGTCGCGTTCGACCTGGTCGCGCAGTTCGGTGCGCCGCCGCCGGTTGAACACCAGGTCGCACTCGCGGTACTGGCGCTCCAGCGCGTCGCCGTCGAGTTCGCCCATCACCCGCAGGCACTGGGCGACGTACCAGTGGCGCTCCTGCCGGGCGAAGCGGACCCGCATCTCCTCCAGCAGGTACCACGCGTGGAGTTCGCGGCCGCGCGCGGCCAGGACCTGGGCGAGGAGGATGCGGGTGAGGTCGCACTGGGTGTCGTCGCCTTCGGCGGTGAACGCCGCGCCGGCGCGCTCCAGCAGTTCGCGGGCGGTGTCGTGGCGGCCGAGGTCGAAGTGGAGTTCGGCCAGGTTGTACAGCGTGCGGGCGTGCCACCAGCGTTCGCCGGTCTCCGCGAAGACCCGCTCGGCGAGGGTCAGCTCCCGCTGTGCCGCGTCCAGGTCGCCCCACCGCTGCAGGCTGACCGCCCGCGAGCGGCGGGCGCGTGCCGTCCACCGCTGGTCGGCGTCGATCTCGGCGAACACGTAGGCGGCCCGCTGCGCGTAGGTGTCGCCCATCCGGTAGCCGCCCCGGCCGCCGGACAGCTCGGAGGCGTCGAGCAGGCCCATGCCCAGGGCGAGCGCGTCGCGGTTCCCGAGGGCGACGGCGAGCTGCGCCTCGACCGCCTGGTCCCACTCCGCCCAGTGGGCGCGGATCTCCGAGCAGATCGCCGCGACGGCGCGCGCCAGCCGCCACGCGACGCGGACCAGGCCGTCGTCGGCGGCCATCCAGATGCAGCCGAGCACCACCTCGCTCTCGCGGTCCAGCCACTCGTGGGGGCGTTCCGGGGCGGTGAGGCCGAGGTCCCGGTGGACCCGGTCCAGCCCCGCGTCGGCCGCGAGGGGCGGCTGGGGGAAGCCGACGTCGGCCGGGCGGCGGCTCTCGGCGACCCGCTCCACCAGCCACGCGTAGGCGCGGACGAGTCGGGCGCGGGCGGCCCGGGTCGCCTCCTCGGTCCACGCCCGGCCCTCCTCCTCGGTCAGGCCGAAGTCGGTGGGGCGCAGCGCCCGCAGCGTGTCCCGGACCAGCTCGTGCAGCCGGTACCGGTAGACGCCGTCGTCGGCCCGGCCCAGCGCCTGGAGGAGGTAGAGCGACTGCAGTTCCTCGATCACGGCGCGCGCCGCCGCCCGGTCCACCCCGAGCAGGGCGGCCGCCGCGTAGTCGGCGACCTCGTCCATGCCGGTGGCCGCCATGCGGCGCAGCAGCAGCCGCGCCGCCGGGCCGCACATCCGGTAGACCACGGTGAACGACGCGGGGAAGCCGCGCGGCCCCAGCAGCGGGGTCTCGTCCTCGCGCCGCAGCTTCTCCAGCAGCCGACCGGCGTCGGGCCCCGACGGCGAGGCCAGGTGCCGCCCGCACATCGACACCGCCAGCGGCAGGCCGTGGCAGTGCTCCACGATGCGCCGGCGCAGCCCCCGCTCCTGGTCGACGTCGGCGGCGGGGTCGACGGGGGCCAGGCGCTCCAGCAGGTCGACGCCCTCGTCGGCGGTGAGTCCGTCGATCGTGACCGCCGTGAACGCGAACGCCGCGTCCTGGAACGACCGGCGGCTCGTGACGAGCACCGCGCTGAGGGCGCTGTTCGGCAGCAGCGCCTCCACCTGCGCCGGGTCCTCGGCGTTCTCCAGCAGGAGAAGCATCCGCCGCCCGGCCGTGATGGTGCGCCAGGCGTCCTCCAGCTGCCGGCGGGGGCCGCGCGGGGTGTCCCCGGCCGCGTCCAGGGCCTCCTCCAGGAGGCTCGTCACCGTGCGCGGCACGCTCGTGCCGAGCCGGGGGCCGGCGGCCAGGCCGTCCGCCTCGGGCTCCTCGGTGCGGCGGCGCACCCGGGGCAGCCACCGCGCCCGCCCGGCCTCGGGCACGGCGCCGGTTCCGGGGGCCGCGCGGAGGCCGTTGGCGTCGGGGGCGGTGTCGTCGGCGCCGTCGGGCGACAGGTTGCGGCTCAGGTCCATCCAGCGCACGCCGTCGGGGAAGCGGTCGGCGACCTGGCGCGCCACCCGGTTGGCGAGCTGGCTCTTGCCCGTCGCGGGCAGGCCCGTGACGACGATGACCAGCGGGGGCTCGTGCGCCGTCGCGGCCCCGCGCGCGAGCCGGGGCGCGGCCAGACCGCGCCACCCGTCGCGCGGGAAGCGGGTGAACAGGGACCGCATCCGCTCCTGCTCGGCGTCGTAGCCGACGAAGTGCGCGACCGGCTGCAGGAGGTTGTTGCCGAACCCCTCCTTCCAGACGGGACGGCCGGAGCGGGGGCCGCCCAGCGCCTCGGGGCCCAGGTAGACGGCCGCGATGGCCTGGCCGACGGCGCCCAGCAGGCTGCACGTCCACAGCACCGAACGGGGCAGGTCCTGGAACATGTCGGGGGTGTTCTGCAGCCAGACGGCGGCGGCGACGAACAGCACCGCGCCGAACCCGAGCACCGACCGCACCACCCGCGCCCGGCCCGGCGGCCGCCCGCCACCGTCCCACGCCTTCCGGTCGCCCATCCGCGCTCCCACCGTCGACGCCAGCGCACCGGTGCGGGCCGCCCCCGCGCGGACGGCCGTGTCCCACCGCCGCCCACCGGTCCGCCGCTCGCGCCGACCACCGCGAAACCCCGCGTCCACGGGGATTCCGCGTCATCCACTCCGACGGTCGTCCACCCTCCCACGTTCCCGCAACCCCACGCCCCAACGGCCCACTCCGGCCACGAGACCGCCGTGCCCGGTCGACCGCCGCGTAGCGGTGAGTCGACGGCCATCCGGTGGAATGCGAACGTCTTGGAGGGACCATCCCCGCACGCGCGGGGAGAAGCCGGCATCGTGAGCACGCGAAACGATCCGGAGGGGCCATCCCCGCCTGCGCGGGGAGCAGTGGAGACCTACGTCGACCGCATCGCCCCGGTGGGGGCCATCCCCGCGCGCGCGGGGAGCAGCGCGCCGCTTCGGCGGCGTGTTCGGCGGCGGTGGGGTCATCCCCGCGCGCGCGGGGAGCAGCGCTCGGACAGGTAGGCCGCGACCCGCTGCCGGGGGTCATCCCCGCGCGCGCGGGGAGCAGTCTTTGTGACCTGGGGGTTCATCGCGGCGGAGGGCCGTTTTCGGCAACTTGTTGTGACGCCCCGGGCGGAGTTCCGGGGAAGGGTACCGCGACCGCCGCAGGCGGTGCGGGGGTTCGGCCAGGTCGATGGGGTCGGCGGGGTCGGCGGCTTCCGCACCGGGTGTGCAGCGGGCTTGCGCCCGCCGCACCACCCGGCGCTCCGGGTCGGTCGGTCAGGAGGGCATGACCTCGACCGCGATCTTGCCTCGGACGTGGCCCTCCTCGCTGCGGCGGTGGGCGTCGGCGGCGCGCTCCAGCGGGTAGGTCTCCGCGACGTCCACCGTCAGCTTGCCCGCCTCGACCAGGTCGACGAGCGCCGTCAGGTCGGCGCGGTCCGGCCGGACGAACACGTAGGCGCCGCCCCGCTCCGCGACCGACGCGTCCACGATCGACGCCACCCGGGACGCGGGCACGCCCAGGTCGTAGGTGGAGATGAGCGCCTCGCCGCCGACCAGGTCGAGGGAGGCGGTGGGCGCCCCGATCGCCTGGACGCGCTCGACCAGGCCATCCCCGTAGGTCACGGGTTCGGCGCCCAGGGACCGCAGGTAGTCGTGGTTGCGCTCCGACGCCGTCCCGATGACGCGCGCCCCCGCCGCGCGGGCGAGCTGCACCGCGACCGACCCCACCCCGCCCGCTGCGGCGTGGACGAGCACCGTGTCCTCCGGCCCGATCTTGAGCGCGTGGTGGAGCGCCTGGTAGGCGGTCAGCCCGACGAGCGGCAGGCTCGCGGCCTGGGCCCAGCTCAGGTTGCGGGGCTTGCGGGCCAGGGTGCGCACCGGTGCGGCCACCTTCTCCGCGAACGTGCCGCCCTTGACGACGTCCTTGCGCACGTAGCCGATGACCTCGTCACCGGGGGAGAACTCCGGCACGGCGGGGCCCGTGGCCTCGACCGTCCCGGCGACGTCCCACCCGGGCACGACCGGGAAGAACACGTCAATGGCGCCGTCCAGGTAGCCCTCGCGCATCTTCCAGTCCACCGGGTTCACCGAGGACGCCGCGACCCGGACCAGCACCGAGTCGGGGCCGACCTTCGGCTCGGGGATGTCGGCCACCTCCAGCACCTCGGGGCCGCCGTACCGCCGATAGACGATCGCCTTCACGCCTGTCACCTTCTCCATCTCCGTCGGGCTGCCGTCCGCAGCGGGCGTCGCGGCCCTCGGCCGCGTCCACCGCCGCGCGTGCCGGTGCGGCCGCGCGAGGGCGGCCCGGCACGGCCCCGGCCGACCGGGACTGCGCGCACGGTCCGCCGCCCGCCCGGCCGATGCGTGCCCGTCCGGGCACGCATCGGCACGCGTTCGGCCGGGGCACGCCCCCCGACGCGCCCCGGCCGTCCCCCTCGCCTACCCGCCCCACGCCCCGTTACGCATTCCCGCCCCCGCGATCTCCCCCGGTCCCGGGTGTCCCGCGTCACGCCCCCGCACGGCCCCCGCGCGGCGTGCCCGGGACGCCGCCGTCAGCGGCCGAGGGTGGGATGGTCGAGGGGTTCGCCGAGGATGGTGGTGGTGACGTGGCGGACCTCGTCGTGGAGGGCGCGGGGGACGAGGCCGTCGCGCAGGCCGGCGCGGGCGCGGTCGCCCGCGTCGTCGAGCAGCACCAGGGCGCGGTGGTCCTTGCCGGAGCGGTGCAGGATCTTGCCGAGCAGGACCTGGGCGCGCAGCTGGCCCGACAGGTTGCTCAGCCCCTGGTAGCCGAGGTAGGCGCGGGTGGCCGCGGCCTCGGCCGGGCCGTCGAGGTTGGCGTCGAACAGCACCTCGGCGGTGCGGCGCAGGGCGCGCGCGTGCCACCACCGGTCGCCGAGGCGGGCGAAGCCCTCGGCCGCCGCCTCCATGTCGCGGCGGGCCCGCTCCGGGTCGCGGGCGACCCGCAGTTCGCCGAGGACGAGCAGGGTGCGGTAGCGGCCCCACGCGTCGCCCACCTGCTCCAGCAGGGCGTACGCCTCCTCGACCAGGGCGAGGTTGGCGTCGCGGGACCATCCCCGGTGGTCGGCGCGCAGCCGGTCCGGCCCCTCCCCCGACCAGCGGGGCGTCCCGCCGTCGGCGGTGGTGGTGAGGGCGGCCCAGTGGTCGCCGCCGAGGAGGTCGCGGGCGCGGTCGGCGTGCTCCCGGTACCAGCGGGCGCCGAGTTCCGCCGCGCGGGCGCGCACCCGCGTGGGCGAGCCCAGGGACCGGCGCCACACGTACTCGGCGACGGCCTCCCGCCGCTCCCGCTCCCGGGCGGGGTCGAGCAGCAGGTCGCAGGTGTCGTACTGGCGGCGCAGCCGGGCCGGGTCGAGCCGGCCGAGGGCGCGCAGGCAGCGGGCGCGGTACCAGGCCCCGCCGTCGTCGCGGTCCAGGCGGTCCAGCGCGTCGCGCAGGGTGAGCCACGCGTCGAGGTCGCGGCCCATGTGCCCGAGGACGTCGCCGAGCAGCAGGCGCGACGTCGCCGACCGGCCGGTGTCGCCCTCGGCGTCGAAGCGGGCGCGCGCCTCGGCGAGGAGGCCGCGGGCGCGGGCGTAGTCGCCGCGGAACCGGTGGAGTTCGCCCAGGTTGGCGAGGGTGCGGGCATGCCAGAGGCGTTCGCCGTGCCGGGCGAAGACGCGTTCGGCGCGGCGCAGCTCCACCTCGCCGTCGTCGCGGTCGCCCCGCCGGTACAGGTTGACGCCGAGGGCGCGCGCGGCGCGGGCCGCCCACCGCTCGTCGCCGCCCGACAGCACCAGGCGGGCGGCGCGGGCCCGCACCACGGCGGCGCCGTGGTCGCCCTGCCCGCCCGCGATCTCGGCGCGCTCCAGCAGGGAGACCCCGTAGGCCCACCGGTCGCCCAAGCGCAGGGCGAGCGCCGACGCCCGCTCCCCGGCGGCCCGCCAGTCGTCCCAGTAGGCGCGGGCGCCCCGGCACAGCGCGGTGAGCGACCGGGCCAGCCGCCACCCGGTGCGGACGTCGCCGCGGTCCCGCGCCAGGTCCAGGCAGGCCCACAGGCTGCGGCGCTCGGCGTGCAGCCACGCCTCGGGGCGCGGCGGCGGGGCCAGGTCCAGGCGGGGCGACGGCGCGGGCCGGGGCGGGGCGTCGTCGTCGAAGCCCCACTCGCGGGGGGCCATGGCGCGGGCGGCGTGCTCGGCGAGCCAGGCGTAGCCGGTCAGAAGCCGGTCGACGGCGGCGGCGAACGCGTCGTCGGACCACGCCGCGTGCTCGGCGGCCGGCAGGTCCAGGTCGCGGGGGCCGTTGCGCTGCAGGATCGCGCGCACGTACTCGTGCAGCTGGTAGCGGGGCCCCGCTGCGGCGTCGGCGTGCAGGCGGACGACGAGGTAGCGGTCGCTCATGTCCTCCAGCAGCGCGGCCGTCTCGCGGGTCGGCGCGTCCAGCAGGGCGGCGGCCGCCCAGGGGGTGAACGTGGTCAGGCCGGTGCGGGCGACGCGGGCCAGCAGCAGCCGCTCCCGGGGGGCGCACTGGGCGAACCGGTCGGCGAAGGCGGCGGTGATCCCCGCGGGGCCCAGCAGGTGCCGCCCGGTGTCCTCGCGCAGGCGCGCGAGCAGCCGGTCGGCGGGCGGGCCGTCCTCCTCGGCGAGCCGGCTGCCGCACCAGCACAGGGCCAGCGGGAGGCCGTAGCAGTGGGCGACGATCGACCGCAGCACCTCGGGGTCGGTCGCCCGCGCGGCCCCCGCCGAGCCGGTGATGCGGCGCAGCAGCCGTTCGCCCTCGTCGGTGGACAGGGCCGGCAGCGGGTGGCGGTGCACGTAGGTGGGGGCGGCGGCGAACGCGTTGCGGCTGGTGATGAGGACGGCGCAGCCGGGCCCCTTGGGCAGCAGCGGCTCGACCTGGGCGAAGTCGCGGGCGTTGTCGAGGACGAGCAGGAGCCGCCGGTGCCGGGTGACGGTGCGCCAGCGGGCGGCCAGCTCGTCCAGGCCCAGGCGGCCGTGCGGGGCGGCGCCGACCTCGGTGAGGAGCTGCACGAGGACCCGTTCGGGGCGGCGCGGGCCGCGGCGGGCCGGACGGAGGCGGGCCGGTTCGCCGCGCGCCCGCCACCAGCGGCGCAGCAGTCCGGGCGCGTCGCCGGGGCCGCCGGGCGGCGGGGCGCCGGGGGCGCCGTCGTCGTCGCGGTCGCCGTACAGCTCGAATTCCAGCTTGCCGTCGGGGAAGCGGTGCTCGACCCGGTCGACGATCTGATTGACCAGCTCGGTCTTGCCCGTCCCGCCGTCGCCGGTGACCGCGACCACCAGGGGGCCGCTCTCGGCCGCCGCGCGGCGGCGCGGCAGGGGGAGCCGGCCGCGGCGGCCGGCGGGGAAGCGGCGGAATCGGTCGAGGATGTCGGAGAGGGCCGCGTCGCGGCCGGTGAAGTGGGCGCTGCGCAGGGGCAGGCGCTCGCGCAGTACAGCGGGGGCGCCGGGGGTGGCGGAGCCGGTGGACTCGGGGCCGGGGTCGGTGCGCCGCACGCGCAGGATCTCGCTGACCGTGCCGAGCACGCCGGAGGCGGCGCCGCCCAGCAGGACGGCGAGGAACGGGGCGTCGGGGAAGACGTCGCCCACCATGGCGAGGGCGCCCGCCGCGCCGCCGGCGCCGATCAGGCCGCCGACCAGCCGCCACCGCGGACCGGGGCGTCTGTCGCCCGCGTCGGCGTCGTCCGGCATCGGGCCCTGCGCTCCTGTCCTCGTGCGGGTGGGGCCCTTATTGTTCGGCCGCGCGGACGGCCGTGTCCATCGGCGTTTCCCGGCGAACGGGGTTGTTCACCGACTTTTCATGTGATCCCGCGCAGGGCGGACAGGTGGTGGGCGCCGCGGGCGCGGGGGGATGCGCCCGCGGCGACCTGCCCCGATCAGCAGGGGCGGAGGGAGGACGCGTGGTCGTTCTCGCGCGGGAGGACGTTGACGCGGTAGCCGTCGTACATGACGTGCTCCTCGCCGGAGTAGTAGGAGTCGAAGTACCAGCAGTAGGTGATGCCGGAGTCGTTGGCCCACGACGACATCCGGTCGTTGAACCCGATGTCGCCGAACCAGGGCAGCTCCCCGGGGGCCGCCACCGCGTAGCCGCCGCCCTGGAACTCGTAGTCGCGGAACAGGCAGACGTAGCCGTGGGGGCAGTGGGTCTGGCCCTCGGGGATCGGCACGACGTCCTGCTGCGCGGCCGCGGGGGCGGCCAGGGGAAGCGCCGACACCAGTGCGGCGGCGGTGGCGGCGAGCGTCGCGGTGAAGCGGTTCATGGATCTCCGTTCGGGGAGGCGGCGCGGGATCGCACCCGTCGGCGTGTTGATCTCACCCGCGCCGCTCCCCCAAACCGCCGGTCCGGCGCCAAAACACGGTCCGACCTGGCCGTATCCCGGTTTGCGGGCAAAGGTCCCTGCGGCCGGACCCGACCTGGTGACCCGGTTCGGACCGCGGCGCCGGCACCGCCGACCCCCTCCCGGGCGGGCCGACGACCGGCCGGCGCCGGGGCGACCCGCGCCCGCGCGTCGGCGTCCGCCGGAGAAAAGTGGCCGCATCCGGCCTGAATGTCACCATCATCGGCTAGAACAAAGTGGAAAGGCACACATCGTGCGGGTTCCGCCCACGCAGACGCGCGCCCGAGAAGAGGAGGCCCATGCCCCATCTGGCCATCGACGCGACGTGTCTCCCCCAGTACGACAAGCTGGACCGGCCGACCCGCGAACGCCTGCTCGCGGTCACGCGCAAGTTCCGCGAACTCCCCATCGGCGCCCTCCTGTCCCACCCCGACCTGCGTATCCGCCCGCTGCCCGCGGGCCAGGACCCCCGCATCCGCACGTTCCGCATCAGCGACACCTGGACCGGCGTCATGCTGGCGCCCGAGTCCGGCGAGACCTTCCTCCTCGTCCATCTGCTGCCGCGCGACTCCGCCGAGGACTGGGCGGGCGACCAGCGCCATGACGTCAACTCCGTCATGGGCACCCTGGAGCGGCGCGACGCCACCGCCCTGGAGCGCGCCGGCGAGCGGCGCTCGGCCGGGCG
This sequence comes from Nocardiopsis trehalosi NBRC 14201, assembly GCF_001552555.1. Classification (GTDB taxonomy): domain Bacteria; phylum Actinomycetota; class Actinomycetes; order Streptosporangiales; family Streptosporangiaceae; genus Nocardiopsis_B; species Nocardiopsis_B trehalosi. The sequence continues at coordinate 11,545 of NZ_BCRK01000042.1, forward strand.
CCGGCCCTCCTCCGGCGGCGCCCGCGACCGCCCGGTGCCCGCCGCCTCCCCCGCCGGAGCCGCGCCGGCGGCGGCCGCGCCCGCCGCGCCCGCCGGCGGCGCCTCGGCCGACGGCTCCCCCGCCCCGCTGTTCGCCCACGTCAGCGACCGCGACCTCGCCCGGCTCGGCGTCGATCCCGAGATCCGCGACTTCTGCCGCGCGCTCGGCGGCATCGGGGAGCTGCGCGACTGGCGGCCCGCCCTCCCCCAGGACCAGTACGAGGTGCTCAGCGCCCTCGCCGAGGGGCATTCGGTCGCCCGCGTCCTCGATGAGGTCGTCGCCCCGCGCAGGCCCTCCGTCGGCGCCGTGGCCACCGACGACTACGACACCGCCATCCGGCACACCCGCGAGCGCGTGATCGTCGTCAACGACGACCAGGAGATCGAGGACGTCCTCGCGGGCGAGTTCAACGCCTGGCGCATCTACCTGCACCCCAAGCAGCGCGACCTCGCCTACCGGGCGCGCTTCAACGGGCCCGCCAAGGTGTCCGGCGGGCCCGGGACCGGCAAGACCGTGGTCGCGCTGCACCGCGTGAAGTACCTGGCCGAGCACCTGCCGCTCGGCGGCCGGGTGCTGCTGACCAGCTTCACGAACGCGCTCGTGGAGTCCCTCAAGCGCAATCTCGCCCTGCTGATCCCGCCGGAGCTGGTGGCCGACGTCGACGTGGTGACCACCGACAAGCTCGCGCTCGACGTCGTCAAGGAGGTCCACCCCGACGTCCGGCTGCGCACCGACACCAAGGGCGTCTTCGCCAACTACAGCCGCCAGCACCGGCTGCCCTACCCGGTCGACTTCCTGTTCTCCGAGTACCGCCACGTCGTCATGGCGCAGGGCATCACCAGCCTCGACGGCTACCTCGACCCCGACGCCCGGCGCGGCCGCAGCACCCCGCTCAGCGTGCCCCAGCGGCGCGAGGTGTGGCACGCCATCAGCGAGGCCCGCGCCATGATGCGCCACAGCCGCCGGCTGCCCGCCGAGGACCTGCACGCCGAGGCCGCCCGCATCCTCGACGCGCGCGCCGGCAAGCCCTACACCAACCTCGTCGTGGACGAGGCCCAGGACCTCCACCCGGCGCAGTGGCGCACCCTGCGCGCCGCCGTGGAACGCGGGTACAACGACATGTTCATCGCGGGCGACAACCGGCAGCGGATCTACGACAACACGGTGTCGTTCCGCCGGCTCGGCATCGAGGTCGTCGGCCGCTCCTACCCGCTGCGGGTCAACTACCGCACCACCGAGGAGATCCTGACCTGGGCCGACGGCATCCTGCGCGGGCACGACGTCACCGAACTCGGCGAGACCCTGCCCGAGCCCGCCGGCACCACCCGCTGCGTCCTCAGCGGGCCGCCGCCCGAACTCCACGGCGCCGCCGACGAGCCCGCCGAACTCGACGCCGTGGCCGACCGGGTGCGCCGCTGGCTGGCCGACGGCATCGCCCCCGGCGACATCTGCGTCACCGCCCGCACCAACCGGCTGCGCGACTCCGTCGCCGCCCACCTGCGCGCCCGCTCACTCCCGGCCTCGATCTTCAACCCGCGCGAGCACGCCGTGACCGACGCCGCCGGGACGGTCCGCGTCACGACCATGCACGGGGTCAAGGGCCTGGAGTTCCGCGCGGTCGCGGTATCGGGCATCACCGCCGACGCCCTCCCCCAGATGGACCACGTCACCAGCGCCGACCTCGACGAGAACCAGCACCGCGCCGACCTCGACGCCCAGCGCTCCCTCCTCTACGTCGCCTGCACCCGCGCCCGCGAACACCTCTACGTCACCTGGCACGGTGCCCCGAGCCCCTTCCTGCCGACCTGACGCGCACGGAAACGGGGGAGTCCGAAGGCGGAGTACTGTCCGGGGCGGGGACGCGCACCTGGTACCGGCCCTCGAAGGTGCCGCTCACCTCGCCCGGCCGCCCGGTGGGACACGCGTCGATACGCCCTCCCGGCGCGCACTAGATTCAGGGGATTGCTCGGTCATACCGCGCAAACCACCCCCTGGAGGATGCGGTGTTCAGTCGTGATGAGCGAGTGGAGTACGGGGAGGCCCTGATCGAGGTCGCGGCCCGTGCCACGGTCAGCCACCTCTTCGGGAACCCCCTCGACAAAACGTGGGTCGACGTCGGCGACGACTGGATTCGGTCCGGGGCACGGGGGCGGTGGTCCGGGTCGGACCAGCACCTGGCGATCGCGCTGGAGGTCGGTCGCGCGGGCGCCCACCGCTATCTAGATGATCTGGGGCTGCGTCCGACGGACACGCAGCCCGCTGCCATCGACCACCCCAACGGGGTCAATCCCGAACAGGCCAGGGAAGACGCCGTGAAGATCATGGGCGACCCGACGGTGTGGGAGGCGACGATGGCCTTGGCCGAGCGGTTGGACCGGCAACCCGACCTTAACCGTGCGGAGATCATCGGCGTCCTGAGCCGGTTTCCCCTGCACGATGTGCGCCCGGCCAGAGAGGCTGTGGTCCCTGCAAAAGTGCCCGAGAAGTTGCGATACGGACCCAACGGGGTGCAGCCTCCCCACCACCCCACCCACCAGGACCGGCTCCCGTTCCACCTGGATGACATCGTGCGCGAGGCCGAAACGGCGTCGAGGCCCGGCAGGATGGGCGGCCGCGCCCGGACGGGCGCGGCGGCGTTGCGCGAGCGGCTGGGCCGGATGCGCCCAGGAGCCCGCCGCACCGGGCAGTAGTAAGCCGGCGAGAGCCCGCGGCCCTCACCGCCCTCGGCATCCTGTGCCGCCTCGCCGCCGCGTTGGCCGACCCTGCGGCTCTCGACTGCTCTGCACTCGGTCGCGCCGCGATTCGTCTTGACGCGCTCTCCGGTGTGCCCGTGGACCTCACCCCGGTACGGGCCGCACTCCGGCGTGTCGCGCCGCCTGAACACGGCCGCGACGACCGCGGGAGGTGACTCAGGCGGCGGGCCAGCTGCTGTTGGACATGTCGAAGGCGAGGTAGAACCAGACCTTGCGGAAGGTGGGGTGGCCGTTGTCGCCCCAGGCGGTGGCGAGGCTGTCGACGAGGGCGAGGCCGCGGCCGGAGTCGGCGGTGAGGCGGTCGCCGAACGCGGCGGCGGTGAGGTAGCGGCGCTCGGTCGGGTCGGGGGCCGGTCGGAGGCCGGCGCCGAGGAGCGCGCGGGGGGTGCCGGCGGCCGGGGTGTCGAGGGCGGGATCGGCCGGGCGGAGCGGGGCGTCCAGGGGCGGGTCCGGGGTGGGGTCCTCGGCGGTGGGCCGGGCGGCGTCCTCCGGTGGGGCCGACACCGCGTCGGTAGCGCCCTCGGGGGTGCCGTCCTCGGCGTTCCGGAGGGCCGAGGGCCGGTCGGCGGGGGCGGCGTCCCGGGAGGTGCCGGGTCGGGGGGCCGACGTGGCGTCGTGGAGGGCCCCGGGACGGGCCCCGGGACGGGCGTCGGGGCGGGCGTCGGGGCGGGGGGCCGGGGCGGGGGTGGTGGACTCGGGGGGCGGGGCATCGCCCGGGGAGGGGGCGTCGGCGTCGAGGTCGGTGACCGGGCGGGGGCCGCCCGCCGCGCGGGTGCCGCTGTCGCGGCAGGTGAGGGTGAGCCCGCGGACCGAGCGCTCCACCTTGAGGGTGTAGTGGCCGCCGGGGTCGCCGGAGCGGGTGTGCTTGATCGCGTTGGTCGCCAGTTCGCTGCCCAGCAGGTCGAAGACGTAGCGGTAGTCGTCGTCCTGGGTCGCCGCGCAGGTGTCGAGGAAGGCGTGGACCAGGGGCATCATCGCCGGTTCGCCGCTGAAGTCGAAGGCGCGGCGGGTGAAGTACCTGCGCTCCGGGTTGCGGTCGAAGTAGTGCTCGTACCCGGCCGGGATGAGGTGGTCGAGGGCGGGGCGGTCCTCGGGCATGGGCGGCACGGGTGCGAGGAAGGGCATGGATGACTCCTAGAGCACATGCGGGCGTGCGGAGGGAGGCCGGCGACGGCGGAGTGATCGTTCCAGGGGAAGTCAAGCATGGTTCCGGACCGGTCGGTGCCGCGGGTGGCGCGCCGGGCGGGTGATTCGTCGCGTCGTGGGATGGGTGGCGCGTTGCGGGCCCGTCCGCCGCACCCGTGGGTGGGATGGCGCGCTGAGGCAGGCGATACGTCGCGTCGCGGGACGGGTGGCGCGCCAGGGCGGGCATCCGTTACGGCGTGGGACGGGTCGCGGGCGTTGGTGATCCGTTGCGCCGTAGGCGCGTTGATGCGTCGGGGCCGGTGACTCATCACGCCGGCCGGGTGGCGTGATCAAGCGGTGACCCGTCACGGCGTGGGACGGGTGGTGGAGCGCCGGCGATCCGTCGCGTGGTGGGTCGGGAGGACCGCTGGGGCGGTGAGTCGTCGCGGCGTGGGCGGGGTGGTGCGCTGCGGTCCGATGGTCTGTTGTGGGGGGCGGGTGGTCTGGTGGGGTGCGGGCGGTGGGTGGGGTGGTGGGGTCTTCACGGCGGACCGGGCGCCCCCGGGAGGGGGCGCCCGGCCGGTGCGCGGTGGCGGCTCTCGCGCACGTCGGGGGTGGGTGGGCGACGGATCAGCGGGTGACCTCGTGGCGGGTGTTGGGCACGCAGTGGGTCATGGTGAGCCCGGTGACGTCGCGCGGACCGTTCTTGCCGAGGTTGGCGAGCCGGGAGCGGTCCTCGTCGGTGAGGTCTTGGCTCTGCAGCGGCTCCAGATGCGAGACGTCGGCCGGGCTGATGCCCAGTCCTTCGCCGACGCGCAGCCCGAGTTCGTCCTCGACCAGGAGGAAGTGCCACACCATGCGCTCCTGGATCTCGCGGACGCACTGCGACAGCAGCGTGGTGAAGTTGTGGACGAGGTCGTCGCGCTCCCACTGCTCCATCAGGCGGAACCGCTGGCCGGCCTGCTGGTAGTCGTTGGTGCGGGGGATGCGCTTGCGGGTGACCCGGCCGACGATCTCGGGACCCTGCTCGTCGTGTGTCGGGTACTGGGCCTCGCGCAGGCCGCCGGTGATGGACGGCTCGTAGTTGACGTGCGGGTTCTCGCCGCCGCCGTCCTGGTGGTAGGCCATGAGGCCGTCGCGCTGGTTGGTGCGGACCTGCGCGTTCTTGGCCTGGTTGACCGGCAGCTGGAGGTAGTTCGGGCCGACCCGGTACCGCTGGGTGTCGCTGTAGGAGAAGGTGCGGCCGACCAGCATCTTGTCGTCGGAGAAATCGAGGCCGTCGACGAGCACCCCGGTGCCGAAGGAGATCTGCTCGTTCTCGGCGAAGTTGTCCGAGACGTTGCGGTCGAGGACGATCCGCCCCACCGGCTTGGGCGGGAAGTCCTGCTCGGGCCAGGTCTTGGTGTCGTCGAGCGGGTCGAAGTCGAGTTCGGGGTGGTCGCCGTCGCTCATCATCTGCACCAGCAGCTCCCACTCGGGGTAGTCGCCGCGGTCGATGGCCTCGTGCAGGTCCTTGGTGGCGTGCCCGGTCTCGTGCGCCTGGACGTTGGCGGCGTCGGCCTCGGTCATGGACCGGACGCCCTGCTTGGGCATCCAGGTGTACTTGACCAGGACGGTGTCGCCGTCGGCGTTGACCCACTTGTAGGTGTTCACGCCGAATCCCTGCTGGTGCCGGTAGTCGGCCGGGATGCCGCGCGGGCTGAACAGGTTGACCAGCATGTGCATGCACTCGGGCGTCTGCGACATGAAGTCGAAGATGCGGTTGGGCTCCTGCCGGAAGGTGACGGGGTCGGGCTTGAGCGCGTGGATGACGTCGGGGAACTTGATGGCGTCGCGGATGAAGAACACCGCGAGGTTGTTGCCGACGAGGTCCCAGTTGCCGTCCTCGGTGTAGAACTTGATGGCGAAGCCCCGGGGGTCGCGCGCGCACTCGGAGGAGTCGCGGCCGCCGATGACCGTGGAGAAGCGCAGGGCGATGTCGGTGCGCTTGCCGCGCTCCTGGAAGAGCTTGGCCCGGGTGTAGCGGCTGATGGGTTCGTCGCCCCAGGCGCCGTACGCCTCGAAGTAGCCGAACGCGGTGGCACCCCGGGCGTGGACGACGCGTTCGGGGATGCGCTCGCGGTCGAAGTGGCTGATCTTCTCCAGGAACTGGTAGTTCTCCAGCGTGGCCGGCCCGCGGGCGCCGACGGTGCGCTGGTTCTGGTTGTCGTAGACCGGGTGGCCCTGGCGGTTGGTGAGGACCTCGCGGTCGTCGCCGTCGCGCGGCCCCTGGCTGGCTACGTCGGTCATCGCAGAAACCCCTGCCATTCTCTCGCGATGTCGGTGTTCGCATGCAAAGCTGCTCCGCTACCCAGGCGTCCGACCGCCATGCACGCCGTGGTCCCCGGCGGCCGGATCAGCCCCCATCAGTCCCCCCGGTGGAAGAGGTGGTCGCCGAGGGCGGTGGGGTCCTGGTAGGCGAGGTCACGGTGTTCGGCGGGGTCGAGCGCGGCGCGATAGGCGGTCGGGGCGAGGGCCGGCGGGTCGGGGGTCGGGCACTGTGTGGAGGTGGCCGAGGGCGCCCGGGGGGACGCGGATCACGCCGGGACCGGGGCGGCGGGCACGGGGGCGGGGCGGTCGCGGCGGGCGTCGATGATCATGGCGGCGATCTCCTTCGGGTGGTGGAGGTCGCTCCAGGTGAACCGGAGCAGGACCAGGCGTTCGGGGGCACTGACGATGGCGTTCTGCCGTCGGCGGTCGGTGTAGAGGGCGTCGGGCAGCCCGTGGGACGCGTGGCCGTCGGCCTCGACGACGACGCCCCAGTCGGGCCAGGCGAGGTCGGCCCGGCCGACGATGACGCCGGTGGAGTCGTGGACCGGGTACTGCAGGGCGGGGGGTGGCAGGCCGGCGTCGTGGCAGATCAGGCGGAGCCGGGTTTCGAGGGTGCTCTGGGCCCGAGGGTCGGCGAGCCCCCACCAGGGGCGGCTGCGGGGGGCGCCGACGCGGCCCGCGTTGGCGGCGGCCAGCGCCGGGAGGTCGGCGGGGTCGACGAGCCCTTGGTTGAGGGCGGAGTCGAGGACGCTGACGGCGGTGGCGCGGTCGGTGAGCAGGACGGTGTCGCGGAGGGTGCGGGCGGGCGTGGTGAGCCGGATGCCCTTGTGCAGGGTGGTCTCGCCCGGGGCGACGTTCCACCCGTGCAGGCAGAGCCCGGATCCGCCGCCCCCGGTGCGGGTGGGGACGGAGAGGTGGACGTGCTCGAAGCCGGGGCCGCGGAGGAGTCCTTGGAGCCGCCACAGGCGCGCGGCGGTGGGACCGACGGCGACCGCGCGCGGCCCATGCGCCAGTTGGGCGGCCATGACGCGGGCGGCGAGCGGTGGCGCGGGATCGTCGCGGGTGCAGTAGACACCGGTGCGGACGCGCCGCCAGTGGTGGCGCCGGACCATGCGGTCGATCTGCGCAGGGGTCAGCCCGCAGTCGAGGGCCTGGGCGCGGGAGATGACCCCGTGCTGGGTGGCGGCGAGGGCATGGACGTGCGTCAGGTCCGGCATACGTCCAGGTAAGCGCGGGGCGGGCGGGGGGCGCAACGCGGATTTCCCGGCTGTGGATAACCCGGCCGACGGCCGAAGGGTGGCCGGCGAAGGGCGGCGGGCGGCGGCCGATCCCCTGTGGACTTGGTGGCCGATCGCGGGCGGCGGGACGGCGTCGTGGCGTCCAGCGCCCTCGGCGGCAGCGAGGGCGACGCCGGACGCCCCACCCCGCCGGTGATCGGCCGTGAACGCCCGTGAACCCCCGCCCGATGACGGCTCGAGCCGGCACCGATCGGAGCCGTCACGACCGAGGTCCGCGGCCCCGGCTCCCCCGGCCGCTCCCGGCCGAGCCCCCCGGCGCTCCCCCGCCGTTACACAAAGGCGCGTGGCGTGGACGCGGCCCCGCCGAACGGCGGCCGTAGGACGGCCGCAGCTCCAGGTGGCGGCGCACCGTACGGGTCGACGGGACGGGCACCGGGACCGGTCGACCGCTGGGGCGGCCGGGCCACGGACCCACGGGCGGGCCAGCCCGCCGAGGGGCGAGTGGTCGGCCCGTGGGACGGCCCGGCCACGCCCTATCGGGCGGGTCGGCTCGCCGGGCAGCGGGGTGGATCGGTGCCAGTAGGGCGGCCGGGCCACGAACCCACAGGGTGGGACGGTCAACCAGGCAGCAGAGCTGATCGACCGACGGGACGTCCCGGCCACGCCCCACGGAACAGGTCGGCCCGCCGGACAGCGGGGCCGGTCGGCCAGGTCCGAGCCACGGGCCCATGGGGCTAGTCGGCCCACCGGCCAGCGGGGCGATCGGCCGGTAAAGCGCCCCAGCCACGCCTCACAGGGCGGGACGGCCCGCCAAGCAGCGCCGAGTCGGCCAGCGGGACGTCCGTGCCATGCCCCACGGAACGGGTCGGCCCGCCAAGCAGCAGGGTTGGTCGCCCGCCGGGCAGCGGGGCGGGCGGTCAGTGGGTGGGCGGGGGTGTGGGGCCGTTGCCGCCGTGCGGGCCGTGGGTGCCGTGAGGGCCGGGGCCGCCGGAGGGGGGACGCTGTCCGTACTGGGGAGGCGCGCCCGGGGGGGTGCCGCCGGCATGCGGGGGCGGGGTGGCACCCGGGTAGGGCGGGGTGGGGCCGGGCTGGGGGGCTCCATACGGGAGGCGGCCGGGGCCGGGGGGCGCGCTCGCGGCGGGGATGAGGCGGCGGGCGAGGATGGTGCCGCCCGCGGTGGCCGCCGGGAAGACGAGGACCGCGACGAACGGGATGGCGAGCAGCAGGTAGCTGGGGACCGCGAACCCGAGGACCAGCATCCGGTGCCGCCCCATGTGCCACCGGCGGTCCTTGAGGCGGCGCAGGCCGCGGCGGTCGAAGGCGGTGCCGACGAGCTCCATGGTGAGCATCCACCCGCCGAAGACCGCGGACAGCGCCGGCACCACCGTCTGCCCGACCACCGGGATGAACCCCGCGAAGAACATCGGGACGGTGACCAGCGCCGTGATGAGGATGATCGTCAGCGACTGCCGGATCGCGCGGGCCACGGACCCCGCGATCGACTCCTCCGCCTGAGGCGGCGCGTCGCCGAGTTCGTCCTCGACGTCCTCGGCGATCTTGTCGTACAGCGGGAAGCCCAGAGCCAGGGTGAGGCCGGTGAAGCCGACCACCATGATCAGGACCGACCCGGCGACGAGGATCACCCCCGTTGCGGCGCGCACGGTGGTGCGCCACCCCTCCGACCACCCGTCGGCGAACGGGGTCAGCCAGGCCGTGAGGGACTCGATGTTCATGATCAGCGCGATGAACGCGGCCAGGAACAGCAGGGAGGTGAAGAGCGGGGGGATGGCCCCCATGAGGAAGAGTTTCGGTCGGCGGAAGACCATGCCGAAGCCGCGCAGGAGGATACCGACGCCCGACGCGGCGTCGCGGATGGGAGTGCTCACGAGGCCCGACCCTACTGAGAACGGCGTTTCGGGTCATCTCGGCCCGCTGCGGCGCGGCCGCCGTACTGGCGTGCCCGGCGGCCGCCTGCTGGGATGGGCCCATGACCGAGCGGACGACCGTCACCTACCTGGAGATGACCGACCCCGGGCGGCTCCGCCCCGCCGCCGAGGTGCCGGGGCTGGAACTGGTACCGGCCGAGGCGGCGTCGTCGCTGGTCCGGGCGGTGCTGACGCGCGTGGCCGCCCCGTACGGGTGGGCCGTGGCGGAGTGGACCGACGCGCAGTGGGCGGACTGGACCGCCCGTCCGGGGCTGCGGCACTGGCTGCTCACCCTCGACGGGGCCGAGGTGGGCGTGGTGCAGGCGCTTCCGGAGCCGGGCGGTGCGGTGCAGATCACCAAGTTCGGCCTGGTGCCGGAGGCCGTCGGGCGGGGTCTGGGCGGCCACGCGCTCACGCTCGCGCTGCGGGCCGCGTGGTCGCTACGCCCGCGCGACGCCGTCCGGGTGCGGCGGGTCCGGCTGCACACCTGCACCCGCGACCATCCGCACGCGCTGCCGAACTACCGCGCCCGGGGGATGTCGGTGACCCGCACCGAGGTCCGCTGACGCCCGCGCGAGGACGGCTGCAGGGTGTCCACCGTCTCCTGCCCGGTCGGCGGAGGCGCGGCGACCGGGTCTCCGGGGCCCGCCCGGTCCGCCGGTCACCTCGGTTCGAGGCCGTGATGACCCGACCGCATACCTTCGCGGACCGTAGGCCGCGGCGGCGCATCCGATCGAGCTCCACCCCTTCGGCTGTCGCCTGCCGCGCCTAGGCTGACGCCATGCCCCTGACGGACATCACTCGAGACGCGGTCCTCCAAGCGATCGCCGAGTACGACGCTCTCGGCCAGGACGCCTTCCTCCGTACCCACGGTTTCCAGCGCGCGCTCTCCCACGACCTCGTTCACAACGGCAGAACGTACGATTCCACGGCGATCTGCGGCGTCGCCCACAAGTACGCCACCGGGCGCCTCCTCCGCGCCTCGGAGTTCTCCGGCGGGGCGGCCACCGTGGGCCGGAAGCTCGGCGCACTCGGCTTCGAAGTCCGCTCCACCCCCGGCATCCCGTGGGCCTGGGACGAACTGATCCTGGCCTGCGACCTGTTGGCGCGACACGGGTGGACACCGCTGGACACCTCTCGACCCGAGGTGATCGAGCTGTCCGGAATCCTGCGACGCCTTCCCCTGCACCCGCGGGACAGGCGCCCCGCCAACTTCCGCAGCCCTTCCAGCGTCCGTCTGAAGATGGCCAACATCCGCAACTGGCGCGAGGGCAACACGAACAAGAAGACCAACGGCAGCGCCCTGGACCGGGACATCCACCGGGCGTTCGTGGAGGCTCCCGAACGGATGCACGCCGCCGCCAAGCGCATCCGCGAAGGGGTCCTCTCCGGGGAGCTGGCCGGGCTTCCCCCCTTGGAGGAGGCGGAGGAGGAGGTCAGCGCCCTCGAAGGCCTTCTTCTCGCCCGCATCCACTACGCCCGCGAACGCAGCCGCGGGCTCCGCACGCGGAAGATCAGGCAGACACGCGCCCAGGGCAGACCGATCGCCTGTGAGGCGTGCGGTTTCGACTTCGCCGAGGCCTATGGCGACCGCGGAGACGGGTACATCGAGGTGCACCACATCGTCCCCCTCCACCACATCGGGGAGAGCGAGACGCGCCTGGAGGACCTCGCGCTGCTGTGCGCCAACTGCCACCGCATGGTCCACGTGTCCACGCCCTGGCTGACCGTCGACCGGCTGAGCGCCCTCGTGGCGGAGCAGCGCACGAACAAGGCCTGACTCAAGCTGCCAGCCGGTCCGACGGCGCCGTCGGGTGGGGCGGGCGGCGCGGGGTGATGTCAGCGGAGGCCGGGGGGGCGGGTGAGGGCGGTGCGGAGGATGCGGTCGACGAGGGTGGGGTAGTCGACGCCCGTCGCCGCCCACATCTGCGGGAACGCGGACGACGGGGTGAACCCGGGCATGGTGTTGATCTCGTTGACGTAGACCTCGCCGTCGTCGCCGTAGAAGAAGTCGACGCGGGCCAGCCCCTCGCACCCCACGGCCTCGAAGGTCCGGGCGGCCAGGCGGCGGATGTCCTCGATCGCGTCGGCCGGCAGGTCGGCCGGGATGGTGAGGCTGCTGGTGGAGAGGTACTTGGCCTCGAAGTCGTAGAAGTCGAAGCCCTCGGCGACGTGGATCTCGGCGGGCAGGGACACGTCGGGGGCGCCGCCGTCGAGGGACTCCAGGACGCCGCACTCGATCTCGCGGCCCGCGATGGCGGCCTCCACGATGACCTTGGGGTCGTGCTCGCGCGCGGCCTCGATGGCGGCGACGACGGCGTCGGTGTCGGAGGCGTCCGCGACCTTGCTGATGCCGACGCTGCTGCCGGCCCGGGCGGGCTTGACGAACAGGGTGGCGCCGAGCTCGGCGATGTCGTCCAGGACCCGCTTGCGCTCGCGCCGCCACCGGCCGTCGGTCACGGCGACGTACTCCCCGCTGCGGATGCCGGACCCGCGCAGCAGGGCCTTCATCAGGACCTTGTCCATCGCGGCGGCGCTGGCCAGGACGCCGGCGCCGGCGTAGCGGGCGCCCATCATCTCGAACAGCCCCTGGATCGTGCCGTCCTCGCCGAACGGGCCGTGCAGCAGCGGCAGGATGACGTCGACCTCGCCGAGGCGGTGCGGAACGGCGCCGGGTTCGAGGACGAGCAGGTCGGCCCGGGAGTCGAAGGGCAGGGCGAGCGCGGTGCCGGACGCGTCGACCACGGGCAGCCTCCCCTGGTCGATGGCGAGCCGGTCGGTGTCGCCGGACTCCAGCACCCAGGTGCCGTCGCGGGTGATGCCGATGGGCACGACCTCGTAGCGGTCGGTATCGATGACCGAGATGACGCCGCCTGCGGTGACGCAGGAGATCTCATGCTCGGAACTGCGCCCGCCGAAGACGACGGCGACCCGGATCTTTCGCTGCTCGGCCATGCTGCCCGACCCTATCTGCCTTTGCACTTACCCGGAACCGACCGTTTCGGCCCGGTACGTCCGTCCCGCTCAGCCCTCCGCCGCGCCGGGGCGGTCCGCGGGCCGCCACTGCTCGGCGCAGCGGTCCAGCGACGCGAGGGCGTCGGCGATGAGGTCGGCGGGGTCCTCCACCCCGATGGAGAACCGCACGGCGCCCGGGCCGATCCCGGCCGCCTGGAGAGAATCGTCGCTCATCTGGCGGTGTGTCGTTGAACCGACATGCCCGACGAGGGTGTGCGTACCGCCCAGCGAGGCCGCGATGGTGGCGACGCGCAGCCCGTCGGCGAACGCCATGCCCGCCTCCCGCCCGCCGTGCGGGGTGACCGTCACGACGGCGCCGTACCGGCCGGCGTCGAACAGCCGCGCGGCGAGGCCGTGCCCGGGGTGGGTGGGCAGAGCGGGGTGGTCGACGCGCTCGACGGCGGGGTGGGCGGCCACGGCGGCGGCGAACTCGGCCGCCGTGGCGCACTGGCGCGCGACCCGCAGCGGGAGCGTCTCCAGCCCGCGGTGCAGCAGGAACGCCTCGTCGGGGGCGAGGCAGGGCCCCAGGTCGACGCGGGCGGAGCGGATGGCCGCCATGGTGTCGGGCCGTCCGACGACGACGCCGCCGGTGGCGTCGCTGTGCCCGCCGAGGTACTTGGTGCCCGAGTGCAGCACGAGGTCGGCGCCGTGCTCCAGCGGCCGGCACACCGCCGGGGAGGCGAACGTGGAGTCGACCACGAGCGCGGCCCCGGCCGCGTGGGCGATGCCGGCGAGGGCGGGCAGGTCGGAGACCGTCATGGTCGGGTTGGAGAGGGTCTCGGTGAACACCACCGCGGTCTCCGGGCGCACGGCGGCGCGCACCGCGTCGAGGTCGGTGATGTCGACGAAGTCGGTGGCCACGCCGAAGCGGCGCAGCAGCCCGTCGAGCAGCGAGTAGGTGTTGCCGTAGATGGAGCGCGACGCCACGACGTGCGCGCCGGCGGCGGTGAGCGCGAGCAGGGTGGTGCTGATGGCGGCCATGCCCGAGGCGAACGCCTGGCCGCGCACCTCCCCGTCGACGCCCGCGCCCTCCAGGGCGGCGACGGCGTACGCGAACGCCTCGGTGGTCGGGTTGTCGATGCGCGCGTAGGAGTAGCCGGGACGCGCACCGTCGAGCACGTCGGCGTACTCCTGGGAGGTGGCGAACTCGTAGGTGGTGCTGCGGTACACCGGCAGGCGCAGCGGGCGCTCGTCGACCGCCGGCCCGGTGGGCAGCCCCACCGCCCGCGTGTTCTCCCCCGCTCGGGCGCCGTCGCCCCCGCCGCCGTGGCCCGTGCCGCCGTGGCGGATGCCGCCGCTGCTCGTGTCGTGGCTCATCTCCGCGTCCCCCCTGGATGCGGCGCGACCGGGCCGGGGACGGCGGTCCCCGCGGTCGCGCGGTGAAGTGGTCGGCCCGTGGGCCGGTCGTGCGGCGTACCGCCGCGCGGGCGCGCCCCGGCGGGCGGGCCGGCGCCCCGCCGCAGCGGGGCGCCGCCGCCCGCGCGGGTCACACGCCGTAGCGCTCCGGTTTGGCGGTGCGCGACATGAAGGCGTGCAGCGCCTCGGCCGGGCTGAGGTCGTGGTGCATCATCGCGACGACGGCCTCGGTGATCGGCATGTCCACCCCGTTGGCGCGGGCCAGCGCCAGCACGGACTCCGACGACTTGACCCCCTCGGCGGTCTGCCGGGTCTCGGCGATGACCTGGTCGAGGGTCATGCCCGAGCCCAGGCGCTCGCCGAACGTGCGGTTGCGCGACAGCGGCGAGCTGCACGTGGCGACGAGGTCGCCCATGCCCGCCAGGCCGGCGAGGGTGTGCTCGTCGGCGCCGAGGGTCACCGCCAGGCGCACGGTCTCGGCGAGCCCGCGGGTGATCAGCGACGCCTTGGCGTTGTCGCCGAACCCCATGCCGACCGCCACGCCGACGGCGAGGGCGATGACGTTCTTCACGGCCCCGCCCAGTTCGGCACCGACCAGGTCGGTGGCGGTGTAGGGCCGGAAGTAGGCCGACTTGCAGATGTACTGGAGCCGGACGGCGGTGGCCTCGTGCGGGCAGGCCACGACGGCGGTGGCCGGCTGGCGCTCGGCGATCTCGCGCGCCAGGTTGGGCCCCGAGACCACCGCGACCTGCTCGGCGGGCACCTCCAGCACCTCGGTCACGACCTCGCTCATGCGCAGGCAGGTGCGCAGCTCGATGCCCTTCATCAGGCTGACGATCACCGCGTCGGCCGGGATGTGCGGGCGCCACGCGGCGAGGTTGGCCCGCAGCGACTGGGCGGGCACCGCGAGCACCACGAACCCGGCCCCGGCCAGCGCCTCGGCGGGGTCGGCGGTGGCACCGAGGGCGGGGTTGAGGGGGATGCCCGGGAAGTAGTCGGGGTTCTCGTGGCGCTGCGCGACGGCGTCGACGACCTCGGAGCGGCGGCCCCACAGCACGACGTCGGCGGTTCCGGCGTCGGCGACCACGTTGGCGAACGCGGTGCCCCAGGAGCCGCTGCCCATGACGGCGACGCGGCGGCGTTCGGGGGCGGGCGGGGCGTTGGTCATCGCGGTCTCGTCTCTCCTCGTGGGGGTCAGGGGCGGGCGGGGCCGCCGTCGGCGGGGGCGGTGTCGGGGGCGGCGTCCGGTCCGCCCGTGGTGCCCGCGGCGCCCTGGGCGGTGGTGTCGCCGGTGGCGGGGTCGGGCGGGGTGGCGCCGGGGGCGGGGTCGTCGGCGGTGGCCAGGCGCTCCTGGCGGGCCTGGCGCGGGTCGAACGGCACCGCGGGCGGCTCCTCGCCGCGGATCTCGGCCTGGAGCGCGGTGATGGCGCGCATGATGTCGGCGGTGGCGTCCTTGAGGACGGTGGCCGTCAGCGGGCGGTCGCGGTAGGCGGACAGGTCGACGGGCGGCCCGGCGGTCATCTGGATGCGCTTGCGCGGGAACAGCCGCGGCCGCTTGGTGCCGTAGCGGAGCAGGTTCTGCTCGCCCCAGTGGGCGAGCGGGACGACCGGCACCCCGGTGGAGAGCGCGAGGCGGGCGACACCGGTCTTGGCGGCCATGGGCCACAGCCCGGGGTCGCGGGTGCAGGTGCCCTCGGGGTAGATGATGACCGACGCGCCGTCGCGGACGAGGGCCTTCTCGGCCTCGTCGAGCGCCTTGACGGCGTCGGTGCTCCCCCGCTTGACGGGGATCTGCCCGGTGCTGTTGGCGACCGCCCGCACCACGGGGATGCGGAACACGCCCTCCTTGGCGGTGAAGGTCGGCCACCGGTGCCCGGCGACGTAGAGGTAGTGGGCGATGGTCAGGGGGTCGGCCATCGACAGGTGGTTGGCGGCGAGGATCACCCCGCCCTCGCGCGGGATGTTCTCCTGCCCGCGCCAGTCGACCTTGGTGACGGCCGTCATGATCGGGCGGACGATGCTGGCCACGACCAGCTTCACCCACCGCTTCTCGCGCTGTGCCACGCATTCCTCCGTTTTCCACCCGGGCGGCCTGGGCCGCCGGCGGCCCGCACCGGCGTGTCCGCGCCCGGGTACCCCGGCCCGTGCGGACGGTTCAGTCTAGGCCGCCGCGCAGATCACCCATGTCGCGGGCTCGGGGCGGCGCCCGGGCCCGGCCGCCGCCGCGCGCCTACCCTGGGTGCGCGGCGGTGGCGGCGGAATGCGCGCCGCCGTCCGCGCGCTGTCAGGTGCGCGGCCCGCGGAGCGGGCGGCGGACGAGGGTGGGTGAGGACGATCGAGCCGGATGCGCGGTGGGTCCTGGTGGTGCCCGTGAAGCGGTTGTCGGGGGCGAAGACGCGGTTGGCGCGGTTCGCCGGGCCGCACCGCGCGGACCTGGCGCTGGCCATCGCCGCCGACACGGTGCTGGCGGCGGTGTGCGCGCAGCGGGTGGCCGCGGTGTTCGCGGTGACCGACGACCCGCGGCCGGCGCGGGCGCTGCGCGACGTCGGGGCGCGGGTGGTCGGCGGTGAGCCGGGGACCGGGCTGAACCCCGCTCTGCGCCACGGCGCGGCCGAGGCGGTGCGCCGCCACCCCGGTGCGGGGGTGTGCGCGCTGTCGGCCGACCTGCCCGCGCTGCGGCCGGGTGAGCTCGACCTGGTGCTGGCGGAGGCGGCGGGCCACGCGCGGTCGTTCCTGCCGGACGCCCCCGGTGTGGGCACGACCCTGTACGCGGCGGGGCCCGGCGCGGAGTTCGCGCCGGCGTTCGAGGGCGGGTCGCGGCGGCGGCACCGGGCCGGCGGCGCGGTGGAGCTGGCGGGCGGCCGGGTGCCGAGCGTGCGCCGCGACGTGGACACCCCCGACGACCTGCGGGAGGCGGCCGCCCTGGGGGTGGGCCCCCACACGGCGAAGCTGCTGGCGCGCCTGGGTCTGTGACCGCGCCCGGGCGGCCCCGCGACGCACGGCGCCGCCCGGGTCCTCTCGGGGGGAACCGGGCGGCGCGGGTGCCGCCAGTGTGGGCGCGTGCTGCTACTTCTTGTCGCCGTTGACCAGGGCCTTGAAGTCGGCGCCGGCGCGGAACTTCGGAACGAAGCTCGCGGGGACGTCGATGCTGGCCCCGGTCGCGGGGTTGCGGGCCGTGCGAGCGGCGCGCTCGGACTTCTCGAACACGCCGAAGCCGGTGATGGCGACCTTGTCGCCGTCGGCCACGGTCTTCTGGATGGTGTCCAACACCGCGTTGACCGCCTCGGTGGCGGTCTTCTTGTCGCCGAGTCGTTCGGAGATGGCGTCGATCAGGTCACGCTTGTTCATGTGGTTCCTCCGGTTCCCCCTTGCTCGCACGAAAGTAGGGGACGCGAGGGGCCTTGCACAAACACAAACGCCTGGAAATTCAGCGTGTCGGGGGGTCCCCGACCTGCGGCGGAAGCTCGTCGAGCATCCGGTCGAGCCGTTCCGAGGCGCGCAGGGGATCACGTTTGACCGCTTCCGTGACCGTCAAAAGCCTACGTATAACCGGAATCCGGACACCTTCGGGGAGTGCGTCGGCGCGGCGGTGAGCGTCCCGGAGCCGCCGCGCCAAGTCCAGGTAAAATTCCGGATCCTCGGGCCTTACCGGGTGACGGGAAGCCACGACTTGCGCCGCTGCTCGTAGGCGTCGATGTCGTCGGTGCGGCGCAGCGTGAGCGCGATGTCGTCCAGGCCCTCCATCAGCCGCCACCGTGTGTAGTCGTCCAGTTCGAACGGCTCGGTCACGCCGGGGGCGCGCACCTCGCGCTCGACCAGGTCGACCGTGATCTCGGTCGCGGGGTCGGCCTCGGACAGGGCCCACAGCCGCTCGATGACCTCCTGCGGCAGCAGCACCGTGAGGAGTCCGCCCTTGAGCGAGTTGCCGCGGAAGATGTCGCCGAACCTGGGGGCCAGGACGGCCTTGAACCCGTAGTCCTGGAGCGCCCAGACGGCGTGCTCGCGCGAGGAGCCGGTGCCGAAGTCGGGCCCGGCCACCAGGACGGAGCCCCCGCTGTACTCGGGCTTGTTCAGCACGAAGTCGGGGTCGTTGGCCCGCCAGGCGGCGAACAGGCCGTCCTCGAACCCGGTGCGGGCGACGCGCTTGAGGTAGACGGCGGGGATGATCTGGTCGGTGTCCACGTTGCTGGCGCGCAGCGGGACGGCGCGGCCGGTGTGGACGGTGAACTTCTCCATGTCGGCGGTTTCCCTCGTGGTGTCGGGCGGTCTAGAGGTCGGCGGGCGAGGACAGGGTGCCGCGGACCGCGGTCGCCGCGGCGACCAGCGGCGACACCAGATGGGTGCGTCCGCCCTTGCCCTGGCGGCCCTCGAAGTTGCGGTTGGAGGTGGAGGCGCTGCGCTCGCCCGGCTTGAGCTGGTCGGGGTTCATGCCGAGGCACATCGAGCAGCCGGCCTCGCGCCACTCGGCGCCCGCCGCGGTGAACACCTCGCCCAGCCCTTCGGCGTTGGCCTGCTCCTTGACCCGCATGGAGCCGGGGACGACCAGCATGCGGACGCCGTCGGCGACCTTGCGGCCGCGGATGACCTCGGCGGCGGCGCGCAGGTCCTCGATGCGCCCGTTGGTGCACGAGCCGAGGAAGACGGTGTCGACGCGGACCTCGCTCAGCGGGGTGCCGGGCCGCAGGTCCATGTAGGCGAGGGCCTTCTCGGCGGCGGCGCGCTCGGTGGCGTCGGCGAATTCGGCCGGGTCGGGCACCGCGGCGTCGAGCGGGGCGCCCTGCCCCGGGTTGGTGCCCCAGGTGACGAACGGGCTCAGCCGGTCGGCGTCGAGCACCACCTCGGCGTCGAAGACGGCGTCGTCGTCGGTGCGCAGGCTCTCCCAGTGGGCGACCGCGGCGTCCCACTCGGCGCCCTCGGGGGCGTGCGGGCGGCCCTTGATGTAGTCGAAGGTGGTGGCGTCGGGGGCGATCATGCCGGCGCGGGCGCCCGCCTCGATCGACATGTTGCAGATGGTCATGCGGGCTTCCATCGACAGGGCGCGGATGGCCTCGCCCCGGTACTCGATGACGTAGCCCTGGCCGCCGCCGGTGCCGATCTGCGCGATGACGGCGAGGATGATGTCCTTGGCGGTGACGCCCGGCCGCAGGGCGCCGTTCACCGTGACGGCCATGGTCTTGAACGGGGCCATCGGCAGGGTCTGGGTGGCGAGGACGTGCTCGACCTGGCTGGTGCCGATGCCGAACGCCAGCGCGCCGAAGGCGCCGTGGGTGCTGGTGTGGCTGTCGCCGCAGACGATGGTCATGCCCGGCTGGGTGAGCCCGAGCTGGGGGCCGACGACGTGCACGATGCCCTGGTCGATGTCGCCCATGGGGAAGAGCCGGACGCCGAACTCGGCGGCGTTCTTGCGCAGGGTCTCGATCTGGGTGCGCGAGACCTTGTCGGCGATCGGGCCGAGGATGTTCTCGGTGGGGACATTGTGGTCCTCGGTGGCGACGGTGAGGTCGGGGCGGCGCACGCCCCGGCCGGCCAGCCGGAGCCCCTCGAAGGCCTGGGGGCTGGTGACCTCGTGTACCAGGTGGAGGTCGATGTAGAGCAGGTCGGGTTCTCCGTCGGCACGCCGGACGACGTGCTCCTCCCAGACCTTCTCGGCCATCGTGCGTGCCATGGACGACGCCTCCTCGCGTCTCGAACGTGTCTCGGGGGGCCTCTCGCCACCGCGTGGCCCGGCGGGCGACGCGGAGGTCCCGATGGTCGGGCGTCCGCCCCGCTGATTTGCATTCCAAATAGCGAGACGGCAATATCAAGCCATGGACAACTCTAGCTCATCCAGCGGTGTCGGTGTCCTGGACAAGACCATGTCCGTCCTCGACGCCCTGGAGTCCGGACCGGCCTCCCTCGCCCAGCTGGTCCGCATCACGGGCCTGGCGCGGCCCACCGCCCACCGGCTGGCGGTCGCGCTGGAGCGCCACCGCATGGTGTCCCGCGACAGCCAGGGCCGGTTCGTCCTCGGCCCGCGCCTGGGCGAACTCTCCATCGCCACCGGCGAGGACCGGCTGCTGGCCGTCGCCACCCCCGTCCTGGTCCAGCTGCGCGACCTGACCGGCGAGAGCGCCCAGCTCTACCGCCGCCAGGGCGACGTGCGCGTGTGCGTGGCCGCCGCCGAGCGCACCAGCGGGCTGCGCGACACCGTGCCGGTCGGCAGCGAGCTGCCCATGAACGCCGGGTCGGCCGCCCAGGTCCTGCTGGCCTGGGAGGACACCGACCGCATCCGCCGCTCGCTGCGCGGCGCGCACTTCACCGCGGCCAGCCTCACCCAGGTGCGGCGGCGGCGCTGGGCGCAGAGCGTCGGCGAGCGCGAGCAGGGCGTGGCGTCGGTGTCGGCGCCGATCAACGGCCCGGGCGGCCGGGTGGTCGCGGCGGTGTCGGTATCGGGCCCCATAGAGCGCCTCACCCGGTCCCCGGGCCGCCTGCACGCCCAGGCGGTCACCTCGGCCGCCGAGAAGATCAACGAGGCCCTCCACAACCACGAGGCGCAGCCCTAGCCGCGCGGGGCGGGCGGGGCCGTCGTCACTCGCCGACCGCGACCCGCAGGAGGCGGTCGTCGCCCGGCCGGGGTTCGCCGCGGCCGTCGGTGTTGCCGGTGGCCAGCCACAGCTCGGCGGCGTCGGGGGCGGCGGCCACCGCGCGCAGCCGGCCGTGGTCGCCGGCGAACAGGGCCTCGGGTTCGGCGACGGGGTCGTCGGGGTCGCCCGTCAGCGGGACCCGCCACAGGCGCTCCCCGCGCAGGGCCGCCACCCACAGCGAGCCCGAGGCGACCGCGGCCCCGCTGGGCGAGGCCTCGCCGGTGCCCCAGGTGGCCACCGGGTCGGTGAACCCCTCGCGGCCGCCCACCCCCTCGACCTCGGGCCACCCGTAGTTGCCGCCCGGCTCGATCACGTTGACCTCGTCGTAGGTGTCCTGGCCGAACTCGGTGGCGAAGAGCGTGCCCGCGTCGTCCCAGGCCAGGCCCTGCACGTTGCGGTGGCCGTAGCTGTGCACCAGGGTGCCGAACGGGGCGTCGGGCGGCGGCTCGCCGTCGAGGGTCATACGCAGGATCTTGCCGCCGAGGTCGCCGGTGTCCTGGGAGCGGTCGCCGTCGCCCGCGTCGCCCGTGGTGGCATAGAGCATGCCGTCGGGGCCGAAGGCCAGCCGGCCGCCGTTGTGGTGGGTGGCGCTCGGGATGCCGTCGACCACGACCTCGGGGTCGCCCAGCCCGGTGTCGGGATGGTAGGTCATCCGCACGATCCGGTTGCCGTCGGCGGCGGTGTGGTAGACGAACACGTCGGGGGCCGCGGCACCGGGTTCGACCGCGATGCCCAGCAGCCCGCCCTCGCCCCCGTGCCGCACGCCGCCGATCTCGCCGGCCTCGGTGGTGGTGCCGTCCGGGTCGACCCGGACCACCCGCCCCGCGTCGCGCTCGGTGACGAGTGCCGCGCCGTCGGGCAGGAAGGCGATCCCCCAGGGCACGTCGAGCCCGGTGGCCACGTCGGTGGGCTCGCCCGGCGGGACGACCCGGTCGGTCGGCAGGTCCGCCGGTTCGGCCGGGGCGCCGGACGGCCCGCCGCCGGCGCCGCCGCAGCCGGCCAGCAGGACCGCCGCCCCGGCGAGGACGGCGCCGGCCCGGAGCCGCGTTCGCGTTGCGCGCATGCCCGTATCGTTCCCCGTTCCCGGCCCGCTCCACCCCGGGCGGCGCGCCCGCCGCGCGGCGGGCGCGTCCTGGCCCGCCGGGGGGCCGTTGTCTACGATGGCGCCCATGCCCGGCCCCGGTGTGTCCCCGACCGCCCCCGACCGCCGCGTCACCGCCTCCGACGGGGTGCGCCTCGCCGTCTACGAGCGCGGCGACCCCGCCGCCCCCACGGTCCTGTGCGTCCACGGCTACCCCGACAACGCCTCGGTGTGGGACGGGGTGGCCGGACTGCTGGCGGCCGACCACCACGTGGTGACCTACGACGTGCGCGGCGCGGGCGCCTCCACGGCCCCGGCCGGCCGCGACGGCTACGCGCTGGACCTGCTCGCCGACGACCTCGCCCGGGTGGCCGCCGCGACCGCCCCCGACCGCCGCCCGCACCTGCTCGGCCACGACTGGGGGTCGATCCAGACCTGGCACGCGGTCACCGAGCCGCGCCTGGCCGACCGGTTCGCCTCCTTCACCTCCGTCTCCGGGCCGTGCCTGGACCACGTCGGGCTCTGGCTGCGGGAGCGGCTGGGCGCCGGTCCCCGCGGCCGGGCGGAGGGCCTGGCGCAGCTGCGGCGCTCCGCCTACATCGCGTTCTTCCGGCTGCCGGTGGTACCGGAGCTGGCCTGGTTCAGCGGGGTGGGCGGCCCCGCCCTCGCGGCGCTGGAGCGGCTGCGCGACCCCGGCGGGCCGCCGCCGCGCCGGTCCGTGCGCGACCACGTCAACGGGCTGGAGCTGTACCGGCGCAACGTGGCCGATCACCTGGGGCGCCCGCGCCCGCGCGGCACCGGGCTGCCGGTGCGGGTGCTGGTGCCCGCCGACGAGGTGTTCATGACCGAGGCCGCGCAGGCGGCCGCCGCGGCGTGGGTGCCGGACTTCCGATCACACCGCGTCCCCGGAGGGCACTGGGTGCCGCGCACCCGGCCCGCCGCGGTGGCCGACCGGGTCCGCGCCCTGGTCGCCGAGGTGGAGGCGGCCCGCGCTCCGGACGGCGGACCGGACTGACGCCCCCGCTCACCCCCCGTCCGCGCCGACCGTCAACCGGGCGGCGGTGGGGGCCAGGTGGGCGGCCCAGATGCGGTAGCCCTCGGGGCCGGGGTGGAAGCCGTCCGGGCCGAACATCCGCGCGGGGTCGGCGGGCATGGGCAGCGGCGCGTGCGCGGCGCGGGGCGCCGCTCGGGCGGCGCGGGCCAGTTCGGCGTCGAGCGCGCGGGCGCGCAGCCCGAGCAGCGGGCGCGTCGGCCAGGGCAGCGCCGGGAACCGGTGCAGCGGCGGGACGTCGCCGAACACGACGGGGGCCCGCCAGGCGGCGTGCGCTCCGGCGGCGATGGCCGCCGCGGCCCGCCCGAAGGCGCGTACCGGGGTCATCCGGAGCACGTCGTTGACCCCGGCCAGGACGAGCACGAGATCGGGGCGCGGGCCGGTGCGGGCGGCCGGCAGCAGCCGGTCGGCCACCTCGCGCGCGGTGGCGCCGCTGCGGGCGACCGCGCGCCAGCACACGGCGCGGCCGGTGCGGGCGGCCAGCTCGGCACCGAGCCGGCCGGCGATGCCGTCGGCGTGGACCGCCACCCCCACCCCGGCGGCCGTGGAGTCGCCCAGGACGAGCAGGTGCAGCGGGGGGCCGCCGGAGGCGTCGTCCGGCCGGTGGGCTCCCTCCGGCAGGCGGACGCCGTCCGGCGAGTGGGTGCCCCCCGGTGGGTGGGCGGTGCCCTCGGGGGTGGTGGCGTCGGGGAGGCGTGGTGTGGTGGCGCGGACCCGGCGGCCCTGGAGGAGCAGGACGGGTACCGCCGCCCACACCAGCGGCTGGAGGGTCCGCGCCGCGCGCCCGGTCACGCGTCGGCCGGGTCGAGCGGGCGGTAGACGGGGATGCCCGCCTCGGTCAGCTCCGCGCGCAGCGCGAAGTAGGCGTCGCCGAACGGGTCCTCGCCGACCAGGCCCATGAGGCCCCGGCGCAGGGTGACGTCGTGCGGGGCGAGGGCGGCGGCCCGCCGGTAGTGCCGATCGGCCCCGGCCGCGTCGCCGCGGCGGTGCAGCTCGACCGCGATGCGCGCGTGGCAGCGGGCGCGCTGGTGGTCGGCGGAGGGGACGCGGAACCGGGCCGCGGCGGCGTCCGGGGTGAACCCGCTGTCGTCCTCGCGCACCCAGCGGCGCAGCGCGCGCAGCGACGCGTCGGCGCTGAGCCCGTTCATCGACCGGAACAGGTCGGTGGCGGTCTGGCTGTCCTGGGGACGGGCGACGCGGCCGGCCTCGTCGATCCAGACCACGGTGGGGACGTTGACGACGTCGTAGAGCGCCGCGACCTGCCCGTCGACGTCGACCAGCGCGGGGTGGTCGCCCGCCGCCTCCTCGATCCACGGCCGGGCGTCGTCGACGGAGCGGTCCAGGGCGACGGTGACGACGGTGAACCCGTACTCGGCCAGCTCGCGGTGGCGCTCCGCCCAGGCGGGCAGGTCGTAGCGGCAGCCGCACCAGGACGCCCACATGACGAGGGCGACCTTGCGGCCCCGGAGGCCGCTGATCCGGTGCACCGTGCCGTCGATGCCGGGCAGGGCGGCGTCGGGCGCCTCCCCCTCGGGGCCGCGCGCGGGCGCGGGCAGCAGCGCGAGGAGCCCGGCGCCGGGGTCGGCGGCCGCGGTCGCGCCCTGCGCCTCGGCGAACCCGGCGACGTCGATCCGTCCGTCGGCCTCCAGGTGGGCGACCGCGGCGGCGGGGACGCAGGCGTCGCCGCGGCACCAGCCGTGCGGCCGCCGCGTCCAGCCGAGGAGCGGCGCGTCGAGCGGCGCCAGGAGGCGGCCGTCGGCGGCGGGTTCGGCGTGCAGGACCTCGGTCCCGCCCGGGGTGAGGACGGTGACGCGCATGCGGACTCCTATTGGATAGTTCCACTCTCTAATTTTGGAGAGTAGTACTATCCAATCGAGCGGCACAAGGGGGCGCCCATGCGGATCTCGGAGCTGGCCCGGCACAGCGGGGTGCCGGTCGCGACGATCAAGTTCTACCTGCGCGAGGGCCTGCTGCCCAAGGGCGAGGCCACGTCCGCCACCCGCGCCGAGTACACCGGCGCCCACCTGCGCCGGCTCCGGCTGGTGCGGGCGTTGGTCGAGGTCGGCGACCTCCCGCTGTCCCGGGTGCGCGCGGTACTGCGCGTGGTGGACGATCCCGCCACCGACCTGCACCGCGCGCTCGGCACCCTGCACTACGCCGTCGCCGACGACCCGCCCGCACCCGAGGACGACCCCGGGTGGGACGCCGCCCGGCGGCGCACCGACGACCTGCTCGCCGGCCTCGGCTGGCGGGTCACCGACCACGCCCCCGACCGCCGCCGCCTGACCCGCGCGGTGGCCGCGATGGCCGAGCTGGGCCGCCCCGTCGACGACGGCGCCCTGCGCGCCTACGCGGCCGCCGCGCACACCGCCGCCGAGCACGACGTGGCGCGCATCGGCCCTGGCGACACCCGCGAGGAGGTGCTGGAGTACGCCGTCCTGGTGTCCGCGCTCATGGAGCAGGCCATGACCGCCCTGCACCGGCTCGCCCGCGAGGACGTGTCGGCGACCCGGTTCGCCGCCCCCGGCGAACGCGGCGAGCGCGAGCGCGGCGGATGAACGAGCGGCGCGCGGGGCGGTCCGTCCCCCGCCCCGCGCGCCGGCGCCCGGTCAGACGCGCGCGGGCGGGTGCATCCGGGTGGCCACGCCGATCCGGTTGAGCAGGTTGATCCAGCCGGTCGCCACGATCAGCGCGGCGGTCTCGCGGTCGGTGTAGTGCGCGGTCACCGCCGCGTAGACGGCGTCGGAGACCCCGTGCTCGCCGATCCGGGTGACCTCGTCCACCAGCGCGAGCGCCGCCCGCTCCGCCTCGGTGAACAGCGTGGGCGCCTCCCGCCAGGCGGCGAGGGCGAACAGCCGCCGCGCGTCCTCCCCGCGCCCCAGGGCGTCGCGGGAGTGCAGGTCGACGCAGAACGCGCACCCGTTGACATAGGAGGCGCGCAGCTCGACCAGCGTGAACAGGGTCGCGCCGAGGACCTCCTTCAGCGGGTCGCGCGCCGCGATGATGCCGGCGTACACCTCCGGCAGCTCCTTCGCCGCCGCGACCCGGCCCTGTGCTCCGTCGTGCGCCATGGTGGCCCTCCCTGTGCTCGATCCGCCGTTGTCGACCACCCGACCCCCGGGAGCGCGGGGACGTGACGGGACGGCGGCGTGAAGGCGGTCACAGGACGGGCCGCGAGGGGGCGCGAGCCGAAAGGCCGCGCACATGGAAAAGGCTCCCACCCTGACGGGTGGGAGCCTTGTACCCCCGAGCGGATTCGAACCGCCGTTACCGCCTTGAGAGGGCGGCGTCCTAGGCCACTAGACGACGGGGGCCTGCTGCTGCGGTGGACCGGTGTTCCGCCGGGGCGGAGTGGCCGG
>NZ_BCRK01000043.1 GCF_001552555.1 Nocardiopsis trehalosi NBRC 14201
GCGGGGGCGGCGGCGCCGATGCGCCGCCGCCCCCGCTCGGGACGGAATCGCCGGTCAGCCGGTGCCGAGGATGGCGTCCACGAAGCCCTCGGGGTCGAACGGGGCGAGGTCGTCGGGGCCCTCGCCCAGGCCGACGAGCTTGACCGGCACGCCCAGCTCGCGCTGGACCTGGATGATGATGCCGCCCTTGGCGGTGCCGTCGAGCTTGGTCAGCACGATGCCGGTGACGTTGACGACCTCGGCGAACACCCGCGCCTGGCGCAGCCCGTTCTGCCCGGTGGTCGCGTCGAGCACGAGCAGCACCTCGTCCACGCGCGCCTTCTTCTCGACCACGCGCTTGACCTTGCCCAGCTCGTCCATGAGCCCGGTCTTGGTGTGCAGCCGCCCGGCGGTGTCGATGATGACGGTGTCGACCCGGTCCTCGACCCCGCGGGCGACCGCGTCGAACGCGACGCTGGCCGGGTCGGCCCCCTCGTCGCGGCGGACCACGGGCGCGCCGACGCGGCCGCCCCAGGTGGCGAGCTGCTCGGCGGCGGCGGCGCGGAAGGTGTCGGCGGCGCCGAGCACGACGCTGCGGCCGTCGCCGACGAGGACGCGGGCGAGCTTGCCCGTGGTGGTGGTCTTACCGGTGCCGTTGACGCCGACGACCATGACGACGGCGGGCGCCTCGGGGTGCGGCTCGGTGCGCACGGTGCGGTCGAGGGCGGGGTCGATCTGGGCGAGCAGTTCGGCGCGCAGCAGGCCGCGCACCTCCTCGGGGGTGCGGCTGCCGAGGACCTTCACCTTGGTCCGCAGCGCGGACACGATCTGGGTGGCCGACGTGACGCCCACGTCGGCGGTGATGAGGGTGTCCTCGATCTCGTCCCAGGTGTCGTCGTCCAGCCGGTCGGCCGACAGCAGGCCGAGCAGGCCCTGCCCGAAGACGTTCTGCGAGCGCGCCAGCCGCGCGCGCAGCCGCACCAGGCGGCCGGCGGACGGCGGCGGGGTCTCGATCTCCGGGACGGGCGGCGGTTCGGCGACCGCCGTCGCCCCGGCGGCTTCGTCCGGTCCCGCCTCCTGCTCGACGCGCTCCTCGGGTTCGGCGACGGCGGTGCCGGTGCCGGAGGGGGTGCCCTCCGGCGCGGAGGTGTCGCGCTGCTCCGGGCGGCGCGGCCGGATCAGGAAGACGCCGCCGAACACCAGGAGGGCGACGACGAAGACGGCGACGGCGAAGATCGTGTAGTCCATAACGCCGTCCAGTGTCGCAGAAGAAGGGTCGCGTTGCGGTCACGCCGGGCCCGGTGTCCGGCGGCCCGTCAGGTGGCGCGGTGGCGGGTCGTCCGCAGGATGAGGAGGAAGAACGGGGCGCCGAGGAACGCGGTGACCACGCCCAGCGGAAGCTCCGCGGGGGCGATGACGGTGCGCGCGATGACGTCGACCAGGACCAGGAACGCCGCCCCCGCGATCAGCGACATCGGCAGGATGCGCCGGTAGTCGGCGCCGACGAGGCGGCGGACGATGTGCGGCACGACGATGCCGACGAATCCGATGAGCCCGCTGACCGACACCGCCGCCGCGGTCGCCAGGGACGCCGCGCCGATCACCGCCAGCCGCACGGCGGTGGGGTTCATGCCGAGGCTCTGCGCCTTCTCGTCGCCGAGCGCGAGCAGGTCGAGCAGGTAGCCGCAGCCGAGCAGCACGAGTGTCGCGGCCGCGGCGTAGGGGGCGATCATCGCGACGTCCTCCCAGCCGCCGCGGTTGAGGCCGCCGAGCACCCAGGAGTAGATGCGCCGCAGCTCCTCGATGCGGGTGGTCTGCACCAGCGTCTGCGCGGCCGACAGGAACGACGAGACCGCGACCCCGGCGAGCACGAGGGCGGCGGTGCCGCCGCGGCCCGCCGAGGAGCCGAGCGCGTAGGCGGCGGCCACCCCGGCCAGGGCGCCGACGAACGCGGCGACCGGCACCAGGCCGCGGGTGCCGCCGTCGAACAGCAGCGGGCCGTAGGCGATGACGGCGGTGGCGCCGAGCCCGGCACCGCCGGCCGCCCCCAGCAGGTAGGGGTCGGCCAGCGGGTTGCGGAACACGCCCTGGTAGGCGGCGCCGGCGGCGGCGAGCAGCGCGCCCACCAGGGCGCCGAGGACCACCCGCGGCAGCCGCAGTTCCACGATGACCGCGACCTGGCGGTCGTTGAGCGGGGAGGTGACGCCCAGCGGGAGCCGGCTGAGCAGTTCGCGGGTGACGTCGGCCGGGCCGAGGCTCGCCGCCCCGGCGGCGGCGCCCACGACGAGCGCCGCCGCCAGCGCGGCCACCGCGGCCGCGAACCACGGCCACACGGTCCGGGACCGCCGCACGGGCTACCGCCCCTGGGCGGCGGTGACCGCCGCGGACACGCTCTCGGCGAGGTCCACGACGCGCGGCCCCCACCGCGAGGCGATGTCGGGGTCGAGCTCCACGACGTCGCCGTTCTCCACGGCGGTGACGGTGTCGAAGGCCGGGCGCTCGGCCAGCTCGGCGGCCGCGTCCTCGCCGCCGTAGGCGAGGAAGACGAGGTCGGGGTTCTGCTCCACGACGAACTCGGCGGAGAGCTGCGGGTAGCCGCCCGCGGTGTCCTCGGCGGCGTCGGCGATGTTCTCCAGCCCGAACTCGCTGTAGACCTGGCCGATGAACGTCTCGGAGGTCACCGAGTACATGCCGGCGTCGAGCTCGTGGTAGTAGGTGAGGTCGGTCTCGCCCAGCTCCTCGCGGGTGGTGGCGACGATCTCGTCCACCTCGTTCTCGACCTCGGTGGCGGCGGCGTCGGCCTCCTCCGCGTGGCCGGTGGCCTCCCCGAGGAGCCGCATCTGGGCGTAGGTGTCGTCGAGGCCGACGGCGGCCTCCATCACCAGGACCGGGATCTCCACCTCGTCCAGCTGGGCGGCGGTGTCCTCGGCGTCGCGGGCGAGGACGACCAGGTCGGGATCGTGCTCGCTGATGGCCTCGACGCTGGGGGTGAACCCGGACAGGTCGGTGGTCGGCGCCTCCTCGGGGAAGTTCGAGTACTCGTCGGCGGCCACGACCTGGTCGCCGGCGCCGATGGCGAACAGCATCTCGGTGCTGCTGGGCGACAGGGACACGATGCGCTGCGGCGCGGCGTCCAGGGTGACCTCGCCGCGGGCGTCGGTCACGGTGGCGGGGAAGCCCTCCCCCGCGCTCGCGCTCGGCTCGGACTCCGGGGAGCCCTCGCCGCCACCGCAGGCGGACAGGGTGAGGACGGCCAGCAGCAGGACGGCCGGCGTTCGGCGTGCGATGCGCACGGGACTCCTTCTTCTCAGGGGCGAGGGAAGGGTCGCGAAGCCCGCCGGGAAGGGGACGGACTGCCCTTCCCACGAGGACAGCAGGCGTCGGCACCGCGGAGGCGACCTGGCTCGTCCCCGGAGGGGGCGTCACAGTTGCGGGACAGCGCCGGGTTCCCGGCCGCCGGGGCGGCCGGACCGGACTTCGCTCGCGCGGTACCGCCGACCTGGCGGAACCCCGCCCGGTCGGCGTGTCCACTTTAGACCGTGGTGGGCGGGCGGTCGGGCGCGCCCCGCCCGCTATCCGCGCCGGTCCAGCTTCTGGCTGATGACCTGGGAGATGCCGTCGCCCTGCATGGTGACGCCGTAGAGGGCGTCGGCGGCCTCCATGGTGCGCTTCTGGTGGGTGATCACGATGAGCTGGGAGGACGCCCGCAGCTCCTCGAAGATCACCAGCAGCCGCTGGAGGTTGGTGTCGTCCAGGGCGGCCTCGACCTCGTCCATGACGTAGAACGGCGACGGGCGCGCCTTGAAGATGGCGGCGAGGAACGCCACGGCGGTCAGCGAGCGCTCGCCGCCGGACAGCAGCGACAGCCGCTTGACCTTCTTGCCGGGCGGGCGGGCCTCGACCTCGATGCCGGTGGTGAGCATGTCGTCGGGGTCGGTGAGGATGAGCCGGCCGTCGCCGCCGGGGAAGAGCCGGCCGAAGATCTGCGCGAACTCCCGCTCGACGTCGGCGTAGGCGGCGGAGAACACCTCCTGCACGCGGGCGTCGACCTCCTGGACGACGGTGAGCAGGTCGCGGCGGGTCTTCTTGAGGTCTTCGAGCTGGGCGGTGAGGAACGCGTGCCGCTCCTCCAGCGCCGCGAACTCCTCCAGCGCCAGGGGGTTGATCCGGCCGAGCTGGCCCAGCTGGCGCTCGGCGGAGCGCAGCCGCTTCTCCTGCACCTCCCGCACGTAGGGCACGGGGACGGCGTCCTCGGCCGCCGCGCCGGGGGGCGGCGGGACCGGAACGGCCGGCCCGTACTCGGCGACGAGGGTGGCGACGTCGACGCCCATCTCCTCGACGGAGCGGGCCTCCAGCTGCTCCAGGCGCAGGCGGCGCTCGGCGCGGGCGACCTCGCTGCCGTGCACCACGTTGACGAGCTTCTCCAGCTCCACCGACAGTTCGCGGACGCGGGCGCGCACCGACTTCAGCTCGCCGTCGCGGGCGGCGCGCTCCTCCTCGGCGGCGCGGCGCTCGGCGTCGGCGGCGGCCAGCGACACCTCGATGCGGGCCAGCGCGCGGGACGCGGCGTCGGCGACCGCGCGGGCCACCCGGGACTGGCGGGCGCGGCGGGCCCGGCGCCGCGCGGCGCGCTCGCGGGTGCGCCGCTCCTCGGCGGCGGCGCGCAGCAGGTCGTCGGCCCGCCCGGCGATGGAGCGCACGCGCTCCTCGGCGGTGCGCACCGCGAGGCGGCCCTCCATCTCGGTGGAGCGCGCCGCGGCGGCGGCCTCGGCGAGGGCGTCGCGCCGCTCGGTGTCGGGGTCGCCGTCGTCCACGGGTTCGGCCTCGGCGGCGGCCAGGCGCTCCTCCAGCCCGGCGAGCCGTTCGAGGTCGCTCTGCCGGCCGGCGGCGGCCTTCGCGGCGGCCGCCGCGTAGCGGTCGACCTCGGCGGCGGCGGAGCGGGCCTGGCCGCCGAGTTTGCCCAGCCGCTGGGCGATCTCGTTGCGGTGGCGGTCGGCGGCGCGGCGGCGGACGGTGAGCTGCTCGACCGCCGCGGCGGCGCCCGCGCGCTCCTGCTTGGCCGCCGCCAGGTCGGCGGCGGCGCGCTTGCCCGCAGCGGCCGCCGCCTCCAGCCGCTCGGCGGCCTCGTCCACCGCCGCCTGGACCTCCAGCAGGCTGGGCGCCGACGACGAGCCGCCGTGGACGAGGACGGGCCCGATGACGTCGCCGTCGGGGGTGACGGCGCGGACGCCGGGGACGGCGTCGGCGAGGCGGCGGGCGCGCTCGGTGTCGGGCACGAGCGCGGTGCGGTCGAGCAGGGCGGCGACAGCGGCGGCCAGGTGCGCGGGCGGGGCGACGGCGTCGGCGGCGTAGCGCAGGCCGTCTGGCAGGTCGGGCCACTGGTCGCGCGGCGGGGTGCCGGGGGCGGCGCCGGCGACGACGACCGCCGCGCGTCCGGCGTCGTCGGCCTTGAGCAGGTCGAGCGCCGCGCCGGCGGCGGCGGGGTCGGCGACCGCGACGGCGTCGGAGGCGGCGCCCAGGGCGGCGGCGACGGCGGTCTCGTGGCCGGGTTCGACCTCGATCAGGGCGGCGAGGGAGCCGAGGAGGCCGGGCAGCCGGTCGCCCGCCGCGAGGAGGGCGGCGGCGCCGTCCTTGCGGTTGAGGCCCATCTCCAGGGCCTCCTTGCGGGCGGCCAGGGCGGCGCGCTCGCGCTCGGCGGTGCGCTCGGTGTCGCGCAGCTCGTTGAGGGCGGCCTCGGCGGCGGCGAGCACCTCGGTGGCGGACTCCAGGGCGGCGTCGAGTTCGGCGTCGCCCTCGTCGCGGCCGGCGGATTCGGCGGCGGCGTCCTCGTACTCGGCCTGCGCGGCCTCGGCGCGTTCGCGGGCCTCGACGGCGGCGGTGTCGAGGCGCTCGACCTCGGCCTCGCTGGCGGCGAGCCGGCTGCGCAGGCCCTCGACCCGGCCGCGCAGTTCGGCGAGGCCCTCGCGGCGGTCGGCGGCGGCGCGGGCGGCGGCGGCGATGCGCCGCTCCTCGGTCTTCAGCGCCTCCTCGGCGGCGGTGCGCTCGGCCACGGCGGCGTCGAGGACCTCGCGGGCGTCGTCGAGCCGGTACTGCAGCTCCTCCTCCTGGGCGCGGACCTCCTCGGCCTCGCGCTCCAGCTCCTCGGGGTCGCGGCCGGGGCGCTCCTCGGCGGGTTCGGCGGCGAGGTTGCGGTGCCGCTCGGCGGCGAGGTCGGCGACGGCGCTGAGCCGCTCGCGCAGCCGGGACAGCCCGTGGTAGGCGTCCTGGGCGCGGGCCAGCAGCGGGGCGGCCTCGGTGGCGGCGGTGTCGAGCAGGGTCTCGCGGGCCTGGGCCTCGCTCAGCGCGCGCTCGGCGGCCTCGCGCCGGGTGCGCACGGCTGCCTCGTCGGCCTCCTCCTTGTGCAGCGCCTCGGTGAGGGTGACGATGTCGTCGGCGAGGAGCCGCAGCCGGGCGTCGCGCAGATCGGCCTGGACGGTGGCGGCGCGGCGGGCGAGTTCGGCCTGGCGGCCGAGGGGCTTGAGCTGGCGGCGCAGCTCGGTGGCGAGGTCGGTGACGCGGTCGAGGTTGCCCTGCATCGCGTCGAGCTTGCGGAGCGCCTTCTCCTTGCGCTTGCGGTGCTTGAGGATGCCGGCGGCCTCTTCGATGAGGGCGCGGCGCTCCTCGGGGCCGGCGTGCAGGACCGTGTCGAGCTGGCCCTGGCCGACGATGACGTGCATCTCGCGGCCGATGCCGGAGTCGCTGAGCAGGTCCTGGATGTCGAGGAGCCGGCAGGTGTCGCCGTTGATGGCGTACTCCGAGCCGCCGTTGCGGAACATGGTCCGCCGGATGGTGACCTCGGTGTAGTCGATGGGCAGCGCGCCGTCGGAGTTGTCGATGGTCAGGCTGACCTCGGCGCGGCCCAGAGCGGGGCGGGAGGACGTGCCCGCGAAGATGACGTCCTCCATCTTGCCGCCGCGCAGGGTCTTCGCGCCCTGCTCGCCCATGACCCAGGCGAGCGCGTCGACGACGTTGGACTTGCCGGAGCCGTTGGGGCCCACGACGGTGGTGATGCCGGGTTCGAAGCGGAGGGTGGTGGCCGAGGCGAAGGACTTGAAGCCGCGCAGCGTGAGGTTCTTCAAGTACACGCTGTGCCCTCCTCGTCCGCCCGGCGCGTTCGCGTCTCCCCAGGCGTCAAGGGTGCCACGGAACGGCCGGTCGCGGCGCCGGAACGGGTGCGGCCGGGGGCCGGGGGCGTTCGGGCACGGCGGCGCCCGCGCGGGAGGCGTGCGACCCGGGGGTCGGGCCGCCCGTTCGCGGGCGATCGGCTCGTCCGCCGAGGATTGGCAAAATCATCCTCGGGGTACACCACAGGTGGAATCAAGGTCGACACTCGGAGTACAGGGAAGAACCCCCAGTGGACCCAGGGACGCCGGGAAAGTGGCGTCCCTTACCGTTCTCGCAGCTATGAGTGAGTCGTCACGCGAGCGCGGGCTCGCGGTCGGTCGCGCCGACGGTGACGTCGGCGACAGCGGCGGAGAGCTGGTCGTTCCGCGCCTGAAGTCGGCCGACCTCGTCCTCAAGGTCGCGTACTCGCTTCTGCAGCCGCCGCATCTCCTGAACCATACGCGGGTCAGGACCGCCGACGTGGCCAAACAGAGCCTTCGCCATGATGTGGGTCCTCCACATTGAGTGACCAGATGACATTCAACGCACGTGTGAGCCACGGAGCCGCGGTCGAGTCCGGCTCGTCCGCGTCGTGGGCGAAAGGCGCGCGGTCTGCCTTCCAGAGTCTCACCATGGGCGTCGCTGGTCAAGATTGAACGAAACAGTAAGTAACCAAGCAGTAACCGGGCAGGTCACAGCGCACGGTCCGATGTGGGGTACCCCCCGAAGCGGAAGACCGGCGGCCGTTCGCCCGTGGCGCGCGAGGCACCGGTGGGCGTCGCGGAACCGCCGCGGGGAACCCGCGGATCGCGTCGCCCCTCTAGCATACTCACCGCTCGACGAATCCGGGGGAGGATCCCCGCGGTTTTCCCCACCGCTCGACCACGCCGTCCACCCGACCTGGGGTATCACCGGTGCGAAGAAGGGAGAGCAATTCGTCACACTGGGCGCGCGGCCCCTCGGCCACCACCTCCACCCGGCCGTCGGCCAGGTTCGTGGCCGCGCCGGTCAGCCCCAGTTCGAGCGCGCGCGAGCGCACCCACCAGCGGAAGCCCACGCCCTGCACGCGGCCGCGGACCCACGCGGTGAGCCGCGCGGGCGTGTCGGCGCCGTCGGTGTCCGCCATGGCCCCCTCCCCTGTCCGGTTCAGCGTCCGGCCGGCCGCGGCGCGCGCGGCCGGGGCTGGCACTTCGGGCAGCTGAACGACGACCGGTTCATGAACGGGTCGCGCCGGATCGGCGTCCCGCACCGCTCGCACGGGCGGTCGCGCCGGCCGTACGCCTTCAGTCCCCGTTCGAAGTACCCGCTCTCGCCGTTGACGTTCACGTACAGCGCGTCGAAGGACGTGCCGCCCTGCGCCAGCGCCTCGGTCATGACGGCGCGGACCTCGGCCAGCAGCACCGCGACCTGGGCCGGGCGCAGGGTGGCGGTGGGCCGCGCCCAGTGCAGCCGCGACCGCCACAGCGCCTCGTCGGCGTAGATGTTGCCCACCCCGCTGATCAGCGACTGGTCGAGCAGCGCCCGCTTGACCTCGGTGCGGCGGCGCCGCAGCGCGTGGCCGAACGCCTCGTCGTCGAAGGCGGGGTCGAGCGGGTCGAGCGCGATGTGCCGGATGACGCCGGGCACGGGCGCGCCGCCCGCCTTGGGGTCGGCGACCAGCGGCTCGACCATCAGGTGGCCGAACGTGCGCTGGTCCACGAACCGCAGCTCGCGGTCGCCGGTGTCGAGCCGGATCCGCAGGTGGCGCTCCGCCGCCCGGCCGGGCTCCTGCACCAGCAGCTGCCCGCTCATGCCGAGGTGGGCGAGCAGCGCCTCACCGGAGTCCAGGGTCAGCCACAGGTACTTGCCGCGCCGCCGCACGGCGTCGACGGAGCGGCCGGACAGGCGGGCGGTGAAGTCGGCGGGGCCGGCCAGGTGCCGGCGGACGGAGCGCGGGTGCAGGACGTCGACCGCGCCGAAGGCGCGGCCGGTCACCCACTGGTCCAGTCCGCGCCGGACCACCTCGACCTCGGGGAGCTCGGGCATGGGGGGTCAGGTCCGGTTCTCGTCGGGCAGGGCGGTCTCGGAGCGGGCGCGGATGGCCTTCCAGGCCGATTCGGCCGCCTGCTGCTCGGCCTCCTTCTTGCTGCGCCCCTCGCCGAGGCCGTAGTCGGTCCCGGCGACCCGCACGGTGGCGCGGAAGGTCTTCTGGTGGTCGGGGCCGCTCTCGTCCACGTGGTACTCGGGCACGCCGAGCATCTCCGCGGCGGTGAGCTCCTGCAGCGAGGTCTTCCAGTCCAGGCCCGCGCCGAGCCCGGAGGCGGTGGCGATCAGCGGGTCGAACAGGCGGTGGACGAGGTCGGAGGCGACGTCGAGGCCGCGGTCGAGGTAGACCGCGCCGATGATGGCCTCCAGGGTGTCGGCCAGGATGGAGGACTTGTCGCGCCCGCCGGTGCCCTCCTCGCCGCGGCCCAGCCGGATGTAGGCGCCGATGCCCAGCCCGCGGGCGACGTCGGCCAGCGCCCGCATGTTGACCACGGCGGCCCGCAGCTTGGCGAGCTGGCCCTCGGGCAGGTCGGGGTGGCCGCGGAACAGGGTGTCGGTGACGATCAGCCCGAGCACGGAGTCGCCCAGGAACTCCAGGCGCTCGTTGGTGGGCAGGCCGCCCTTCTCATAGGCGTAGGACCGGTGGGTCAGCGCGCGCGCCAGGACCTTGGCGTCGAGTTCGACCCCGATGGCGCGGTAGAACTCGCGGGCCTCGGCCGCGTTGAGTTGAGTGGCCAACGACGTTCACACCCCTAATCTCCGGCGCCGCCCACGTGGGCGCACGGGTTGTCCGTTGCACGGCTGCGCTCAGAGCCGATCAGGGACGCTCGAAGGCGTGGTGGTCGCCGCGGCGGGGACTCCCCTCCCCGGCGACCACCACGGCCTCGGGATGGGCCCGAACCGGCGCGGTCTCTCGTTGTGTCCGGGGCGCCCCCCGGAGAGCCCGAAGAGCGGGAGGGTGTGCACCCGCCCGCTCCGATGGGCCGCCGCCCCGCGGCGGGTCCGCGCCGGACCCGCCGGGGCGCGCGTCAGGACGCCGGGTTGATGACCTGGCGGTTGTTGTAGGTGCCGCACGTGGGGCAGGCGACGTGCGGGAGCTTCGGGTCGCGGCAGCGCGGGCAGGTGACCAGCACCGGGCGCGACGCCTTCCACTGGGAGCGGCGGGTCCGGGTGTTGCTCCGCGACATCTTCCGCTTCGGGACGGCCATTTGCTTCAATCCTCCTGGGTCACCCGCGCGGTCGGCGGGAGCGAACGTACTTGCGCCGCCCGCGCGCGGGCGGCGGTGGCCCTCACGTGGACGGATATCCGGCTACCGGGGGCTCCGGTCCGCGGAATGCGAACTCATCGGTCACCGGGCTCCTCGCCCAGATCCCGCAGCGCCTCCCAACGGGGGTCGACGCTGTCGCCGTGGCCGTGTTCGGGGCCGGCCTCGGCGAGCTTCACGCCGCACTCGACGCACAGGCCGGGACAGTCGTCCCGGCAGAGCGGCGACAGCGGCAGCGCGAGCACGACGGCGTCGCGGACCACCGGCTCGAGGTCGAGTGAATCGCCCTCAAGATAGTAGTCCTCATCCTCGTCCTCCGCGTCCACGTCGTCGGCGGCCCGGAAGTCGTCGTCGGACGGGTACCGGAAGAGCTCCTGGAACCCGGCCTCCAGCGGCTCGGTGATCGGGTCGAGGCACCGCGCGCACTCGCCGACGGAGTCGGCGGTGGCCGTACCGGTGGCGAGCACGCCCTCCATGACCGCTTCCAGCCGCAGGTCGAGCTCGATGTCGGCGCCCTCGGGCACGCCGGCCATCGCCGTGGCGAACCCGGCGGGGGCGGGCACGACGCGGCTCTCGGTCCGCGACGAACCGGGCTGGCGTCCCAGGGGCCGGGTGTCGACCGCGAACCGGGCACGGGAATCAGGTCGAGACAGGGTGATCGCGCTTTCGGTGTGGTCCGCCGCCCGCTGGCGCGGGCTCTGCGGCTCGGATGTTCGGACGGCCGCGCGGGGCGGGCGCCGGCCCGCACGCGGGCATGGCCGTCTCGCAGTCTAGCGATCCGGCCAGGTCATGCCCAAATCAGCGGGCGCGCTCAGCCCCGGGGCGCCGCCGGGCCGGTGCCGTACTTCTCGCGCAGCGCCTGCTCGACGTTGGGCGTGACCAGGCTGCTGACGTCGCCCCCGTACTGGGCGACCTCCTTGACCAGGCTGGAGCTGAGGTAGGAGTACTGCGGGTTGGCCGTCATGAACATGGTCTCGACGCCGGAGAGGCGGTAGTTCATCTGGGCGATCGACAGCTCGTAGTCGAAGTCGCTGACCGAGCGCAGGCTGCGGATGATGATGTCGATGCCGTTCTCGCGGCAGAAGTCGACGAGCAGCCCGTCGAACTCCGCCACCCGCACGTTGCCGAGGTCGGCGGTGCACGCGCGGAGCAGGTCGAGCTTCTCCGGGACGGTGAAGAGCCCGCGCTTGTTGACGTTGTTCAGAACGGCCGCGACGACCTCGTCGTACTGCCGCGCCGCGCGCCCGATGATGTCGATGTGACCGTTGGTGACCGGGTCGAAGGACCCGGAGCAGACGACTCGGCGCACGGTGAGCGTTCCTCTCTGGCGTCCAGCACGGGCGTTCGGGGCCCTTCTGCCGATTGTGCCCGGAGGGTCACGTTTCGCCGGAAAGGCTCGCGGCGTGACCGTACCAAAGCGCCGCCTCGCCGTAGCGGCGGACCCGGGCCGGCGCGTACCCCTCGGGCCACACCAGATCGGGGTCGCGGGCGGCGCGCTCGATGACGACCAGGGCGCCGGGCGCCAGCCACCCGCGGTCGCGCAGCGCGGCGAGCACGGCGTCGACCTCGTCGGCGCCGACCGCGTAGGGCGGGTCGGCCACCACCAGGTCGTAGCGGCCGCCGGCCGGCCCGGCGTCCAGCACCCGCCGCACCCGGTCGGCCGCGACCTCGGCGCCGGGCAGGCCGAGCGCGGCGACGTTGCGGCGCAGCACGCCCAGCGCCCGCCGGTCGGACTCCACGAGCAGCGCGTGCGCGGCGCCGCGCGACAGCGCCTCCAGGCCGATGGCCCCCGATCCGGCGTACAGGTCGAGGGCGCGCAGCCCGTCGAGCGGGCCGAGGTCGGACAGCGCCGAGGCGAACAGCCCTTCGCGGGCCCGGTCGCTGGTGGGGCGGGTGGTGCGGCCCTCGGGGACGGCGATCCGCCGCCCGCCCGCCGCTCCGGCGATGATGCGGGTCATGGGGGCCACGGTAGCGCGGCGGGCCCGGCCGGGCCGGTCAGGCCTTCTCCAGGTACTCCGCCCGCTCTTCGTCGACCAGTTCGGCGAGCGCGGCGGCCAGCTCCGGGTGCGCGGCCAGCTCCGGGTCGCCGTCGATGAGGGCGACGGCCTCCTCGCGGGCCTCGCGGATGAGGTCCTCGTCACGCAGCAGGGTGAGCAGGCGCAGCGAGGACCGGCGGCCGGACTGGGCGCCGCCCAGGACGTCGCCCTCGCGGCGCTGCTCCAGGTCGACCCGCGAGAGCGCGAAGCCGTCGGTGGTGGCCGCAACGGCGGCCAGCCGCTCGCGGGCCGGGGCGCCGTCCTCGGCCTCGGTGACGAGCAGGCACAGCCCCGGCAGCCTCCCGCGGCCCACCCGGCCGCGGAGCTGGTGCAGCTGGGAGACGCCGAACCGGTCGGCGTCCATGATCGCCATGACGGTGGCGTTGGGCACGTCGACGCCGACCTCGATGACCGTGGTGGCGACGAGGACGTCGATGTCGCCGGCCGCGAAGCGGCGCATGACGGCGTCCTTGTCGTCGGGGGCGAGCCGGCCGTGCAGGGCCTCGACGCGCAGGCCGGACAGTGGTCCGGCGGCGAGCCCGGCGGCGGTGTCGACCACGGCCAGCGGGGGGCGGCGGGGGGCGCCGCCCTCGGGGTCGCCGGTGTCGGGGCCGTCGGCCTCCTCGGCGGACGGGGCGTCGGTGTCGCCGCCGATGCGCGGGCAGACCACGTACGCCTGCCGGCCCTGCCCGACCTCCTCGCGGATGCGCTGCCAGGCGCGCTCCAGGAAGTGCGGCTTGTCGGGGACGGGCACCACGTGGGTGGCGACCGGGGACCGCCCGGACGGCACTTGGGTGAGGGCGACCACGTCGAGGTCGCCGTAGACGGTCATGGCGACGGTGCGCGGGATGGGCGTGGCGGTCATGACCAGGACGTGCGGGCGGCCCTCGACCGCCTTCTCCCGCAGGGCGTCGCGCTGCTCGACGCCGAAGCGGTGCTGCTCGTCGACCACCACCAGGCCGAGGTCGGCGAACCGCACGTGCTCCTGGAGCAGGGCGTGCGTGCCGACCACGATGCCCGCCGCGCCCGAGGCGGCGTCGAGCAGCGCCTCGCGCCGGGCGGCCGCCCCCTGCGACCCGGTGAGCAGGGCGACGCGGGTGGCGGTCTCGGCGCCGCCGAGCCGCCCGGCCTGGGCCAGCGGGCCGAGCATGGCGGTGATGGAGCGGTGGTGCTGCTGGGCGAGGACCTCGGTGGGGGCGAGCAGGACGGCCTGCCCGCCGGAGTCGGCCACCTGGAGCATGGCGCGCAGCGCCACCAGGGTCTTGCCGGCGCCGACGTCGCCTTGGAGCAGCCGGTGCATGGGGTGCCGGGAGTCGAGCCCTTCGGAGATGACCGCGCCGACCTCGGTCTGGCCCTCGGTGAGGGTGAAGGGCAGGGCGGCGTCGAAGGCGTCGAGCAGCCCGCCGGAGACGCGCGGGCGCGGGCGGGCGGGGAGCGCGGCGGCCTCGCGGCGGCGGCGGGCCAGCGCCAGTTGCAGCACGAACGCCTCGTCCCACTTGAGCCGGCGGCGCGCGGCGGCGATGTCGGCGCCGTCGGCGGGGCGGTGCACGCGGCGCAGCGCGTCGGCGACGCCGGTCAGCCGGTGGCGGGCGCGGAGGGCGGCGGGGAGCGGGTCGGGCAGGTCGTCGCCGAGCTGGTCGAGCAGGACCCCGACGCAGCGGGCGATGTCCATGGACGACAGGTCCTTGGTCGCCGGGTAGATGGGGATGGGCCGCTCGGCGAAGGCGCGCGCCCGGGCGTCGCCGGTGCCGTCGTCGGGCAGCATCTCGTAGGTGGGGTGGGCGAGCTGCTTCTTGCCCCGGTAGGACGACACCTTCCCGGCGAACATGCCGCGCCGCCCGACGCGGAGTTCGCGCTGGTGGAAGGCGACCTTGTGGAAGAACGCGAGGGTGAGCCGGCCGGTGCCGTCGGTGATGACGACCTCCAGCAGGCTGCGGGGGCGGCCCCCGCCGCCGCGCCGCAGGTCGCGCCGCGACACCGAGTGGACGTCGGCGAGCACGGTCACCTGCTCGCCCTCGGCCAGCGCCGCGAGGTCGGTGAGCTCGCCCCGCTCGGCGTAGCGGCGCGGGTAGTAGCCGAGCAGGTCGCCCGCTGTGCGCAGGTCCAGTTCGGCGGCGAGCTTGGTGGCCGCCGTCGCGCCCAGGGTCGTGCGCAGCGGCTCGTCCCGACTGATCACCCGCGTCTCCTCGTCCCCATCCGCGTTCCCTCATTGTCCCCCGCAACGGTAGAACGTCCCTACCGCACGGCACCGACAGCGCGGCGGCGCGCCGGGCGGCCGGGGGATCGGCGGCGCCGCTCGGCGCGGTCGGGTCGGCCCCGGTGGCGGGCTATACTCGGTGCAGCGATCCATGCGCGGGGGACGGCCGTCGGCCGGAGCCCCGGTGCGGGGGGCCCTGGGCCCCGCGCGATCGCGTGCGCGGTCGGCCCGCGCGTCCGCCTTCGGTTCGGGGTCGGGCCCGGGCGTCGTGTACGCTTCCACGGTTGGCGCGCCGCGTCAGCCTGCTCACCAGACCTCTCTCGGGTCGATGTTCCACGTGTGCCCGCACACGGGCCCGAGCGCTTGAATGGAGTTACCGTGGCTTCCGTCTGCGACGTCTGCGGCAAGGGACCAGGGTTCGGTAACAGTGTTTCCCACTCGCACCGCCGCACCCGCCGCCGCTGGAACCCCAACATCCAGACCGTGCGCACCCGCCTGGGCGGTACGCCCAAGCGCCTGAACGTGTGCACCTCCTGCATCAAGGCCGGCAAGGTCGACCGCTGACCCGGGCGGATCGCCCCCGGTCCACCGCCAACGCCGAAGAGCGCCGACGACCCCGTGTCGCGGCGCTCTTCGGCGTTGGCGGTGGGTCGCGCGGCGGGTGCGGCGGCGGTGCGAGCGCGGCCCTCACAGGTCGCAGGGGGCGCCGTTCAGCGAGCAGGTGATGGGGCTCTGCGCGGGCCCCTCGGCGGTGAAGTCGACGGTGACGGAGGCGCCCGGCGCCAGTCCTCCGCTGCCGGCGGGCGGCCGTGCGACGACCCCGCTGTCGGTGGGCTCCCACTCGACGCTGTCGGCGGAGGTGACGCGGGCGTCGGCGAACCCGAGGTCCAGCTCCCAGTCCTCCAGGACGTCGGCGCCGGTGTTGGTGACGGTCACCCGGCCGGTGAACGTGCCGCTGGAGGACTCCACGGTGCGGTAGGAGACCGCGCTGACGCTGGTGTCGCCGCCGCCGGCGGCGGGGGCGGAGGGCGACGCGCCGCCCGCTCCGGGGTCGAGCGGCCCGCTGGCGCCGGGGCTGCCGGAGGGGCCGTCGCCGGGGTCGCTGAAGCGGAGGTAGATCTGGGTGGTGCTGTAGCCGAACAGGGTGAGCGCCAGGGTGGTGCCGGACACCAGCAGCACGGTGAGGAACCGCGGGGGCTGGACGCGCTTGGGGACGGTGCTCTCCAGCACGTGGCCGACGGTCGCCAGCGGGCCGGAGTCGGCGGGTTCGGCGCGGTGCGCCCCTCGGCGGTCGCCGCGGGCGCGGCGGGCGCGGGCGTCGGCCGTGAGCGGGTCGGCGCGGCCGGAGTGCATCCGGTCGGAGATGTCCTGTGATGCCCCTGGGGTCTCCCCCCCAGGCCGGTGATCCGCTCGACGTGGGCGCACGGCGACCCCGATCCGGTGCTGACTGACGACAACGCAGCCAGAGCTTAGCGTGATTTCACCGCCAAACCCGACATCCCCGCCGCGCCCCCGCCGCCACCTGCGCGGCGGCGCCGGGGTCAGCGGAAGTGGTCCCACCCGGCGCCGTCGTCGGCGGCGCCGCCGACGGTGACCCCCTCCCCCGCGGCCACGCCGCCGATGCGCCGCCAGCCGGGCGGCACCGCCCCGGGCGGGAACGCGGCGGCCAGGGCGTGGTCCTCGCCCCCGGCGAGCATGAACGAGCGCGGGTCGCGGTGCGCCGCCCCGGCGGCGGCCAGCCGGTCGGCGGCCGCGGTCAGGGCGGGGTCGGGGCGGAGCAGCCCGGGGTCGACGTCGAGTGCCACCCCGCTGGCGCGGGCGATGTGGCCGAGGTCCTGGAGCAGTCCGTCGCTGACGTCGAGCATGGCGGTGGCGCCGGCCGCCGCGGCGCGGGGCCCTTCGGCGTAGGGCGGGCGGGGCCGGCGGTGCTCGCGCAGGCACGGCGCCCACGCGGAGGCCGGGCCGTCGGCGGGGGCGCCGGGGGGCGGGGCGAGGCCGGCGGCGATCAGGGCGTGGCCCGCCGCAGAGAGGCCGAGCGGCCCGCAGACGGCGAGGACGTCGCCGGGCCGGGCGCCGTCGCGGCGGACCGGCGGGCGGCCGCCGAGGTCGCCGAGGGCGGTGACGGCGATGGTGAGGACGTCGGAGCGCACGGTGTCGCCGCCCGCGACGGTCCCGCCGGAGGCCGCGCACTCGTCGCGCACCCCCTCGGCGAACGCGTCGGCCCAGGCGACGGGGAGGTCGGGGGGCGCGGCCAGCCCGATGAGCAGGGCGGTGGTGCGCGCGCCCATGGCGGCGATGTCGGCGGCGTTCTGCGCGACGGCCTTGCGGCCGACGTCGTGCGCCGTCGACCAGTCGCGGCGGAAGTGCCGCCCCTCGACCAGCAGGTCGGTGGTCGCGACCACGCGGCGGTCGGGGGCGGCGACGACGGCCGCGTCGTCGCCGGGTCCGAGGGGAAGGTCGTCCGTGCGGGGGTACCGTGCCGTGAGGCGGGCGATCAGCCCGAACTCACCCAGGTCCCCAATGGTGCTCACCACAGCCCTCAGGGTACGGTGACGTGCCCGGTGCGGTGGCCGAGCCCCGCGTCGTCCGCGGGCCGCTGCGCGCCCGCCCGCGACCGTTTTCCCTGAGGAGGTTCCATGGTGCAGGCATACGTCTTGGTCCAGACGGAGGTCGGGCGCGCGGCCGATGTGGCGCGCGACATCGCCGCCATCGAGGGGGTCACCCAGGCCGAGGACGTCACCGGCCCCTACGATGTCATCGTGCGGGCGGAGGCCGAGGACGTCGACGCGCTGGGGCGGCTGGTGGTCGCCCGCATCCAGCGGCTCGACGGGATCGCACGGACCCTCACCTGCCCGATCGTCAACATCTGAGCCGATACGGGGGCCGACGGTGCGACCTGCGCGATCTGCGCGACGTGCGGCGGTGGGGGCGGCGCTGGGCGTCGCCGTGCTCGCGGCGGGCTGCGCCGGCGCGGTGCGCGTGCCGCCGCCCGAGCCGGAGGGCGCGGCGGCCGACCGGTGCGCGGCGCTGGTCGGGCGGCTGCCCGACACCCTGCTCGGCGCGGACCGCGCGGCCGTGGAGCCCGATTCGCCCTACGTCGCGGCGTGGGGGGACCCGCCGATCGCGGTGCGCTGCGGGGTGGAGCGTCCCGAGGGGCTGCGGCCCGACTCCGAACTGATGGTGGTCAACGACGTCGCCTGGCTGCCGCAGCCGGCGGACCGGCCCACGCTGTTCACGTCGGTGGGCCGCGAGGTCTACGTCGAGGTCACCCTGCCGCCGTCCTACGGCGCGCCCGCCGACGGCCTGGTCGAGGTCGGCGGGCTGGTCGCCGAGGAGGCGCCGCCGCTGCCCGACGGCGAGCTGTAGCCCGCCGTGCGACGCGACGGGGCCCCTCGACCGTGTCGAGGGGCCCCGTCGTTCCGGCCGCGGCCGGGGGTCACATGCCGCCGGTGAGGGCCTCGATGCCGCCCGCCTCCTCCAGCTCGGCGGCGGTCATGTCGAGCGCGCCGGAGCAGGACGCGCCGGGCTCGGGCACGTCGGTGCTGCGCTCGAACATGCGGAGGAACTTGCCGAGCCGCTCGTCGGCGGGCGACTCCAGCTCGATCTGCTTGCCCCAGGCGCTGGCCACGATGGGCGCGGGCATGTCGGCCTCGTCGTAGGGGCTGACGAGGATGTAGCTGCCGTTGCTGTACAGGGAGCTCAGCGTCTCGACCTGGTCGTCGGGCAGCTCGGGGTCGTAGGTGATCCACACCGCGCCGTGCTCCAGGGAGTGGACGGCGTTCATGGTGGACAGCGGGGCGTCGTAGACGCCGCAGTTCTGCCAGATGGCGTGGTGGTCGCCGCCGACGGGCGGCTGCTGCTCGTAGTCCACCGGGGCGGTGACGTGCTCGTTGGTGAGGCCGTCGAAGGTGCGCAGCCCCTCGATGTTGCGCCGGTCCATCTCGACGTAGACGCCGAAGCCCACGAGGCCGAGCAGGACGACGGCGGTCCCCGTGATCGCGGAGATCCGGAT
Source organism: Nocardiopsis trehalosi NBRC 14201 (assembly GCF_001552555.1). Taxonomy (GTDB): domain Bacteria; phylum Actinomycetota; class Actinomycetes; order Streptosporangiales; family Streptosporangiaceae; genus Nocardiopsis_B; species Nocardiopsis_B trehalosi. The sequence goes on from NZ_BCRK01000043.1 coordinate 18,658, forward strand.
GATCTTGCGCTTGCGCTCCTCGCGGATGCGTTGGAGCCGCCGCTCCTCGGCCTTCTGCCGTCGGCGTTCGGCTGAGCTCTTAGCCACTGCGCTGTCTCCTACGGGGTGGACGGACGGGACGGGGGGACCCCGCTGAACCTCGACTAGCCTCGACTCAGGGGCGCTCCATCCGAAACGCCCCGTTGGCCAGGATGGTTCCCATAAGTGTTGAAGAGCATATGACAGACACATCGGACGGAAAGCCCCGCAGGCGCCGGGCGGTCCCGCTGTACGTCGCGGCCGTGCTGGTGGCCGCCGCGCTGGTCTGCGGCTACCTCGCGGGCCGGCCCGGGTACCCCATCGACTCCTCCGCCGACGCCGGGTTCCTGCGCGACATGAGCGTGCACCACGCCCAGGCGGTCGACATGTCGTTCGTCATCCGCGACAAGACGGACGACCCCACGCTGCGCGCCATCGCCCAGGACATCGCGCGCACCCAGCAGGAGCAGATCGGCCGCATGCAGGGCTGGCTGGTGCAGTGGGGCCTGCCGGCGCGCTCGGCCCAGCCGCCCATGGCCTGGATGGCCGGGCACGGCGGGCACGGGGCGGGCGAGGCGCCCGACACCATGCCGGGCTACGCCTCCGACGAGCGCATGGACGAGCTGCGCGCGGCCGAGGGCACCGAGGCCGAGGTGCTGTTCCTGGAGACGATGATCGACCACCACCAGGGCGGCATCGAGATGGCCGAGGCCGAGGTGCGCCTGGGCGGCGAGGACATGGTCGTCGACTTCGCCGCCGGCATGGCCGCGGCCCAGGAGTCCGAGATCGACGCGATGAACGACCTGCTCGCCGAACGCGGGGCCTAGCGCGCCCTGGCGCCCTGGCTCGCTGGCGCCCTGGCGCCCGTCGGCCCATGGGCCCGGAACCCCGGTGGCGCCGGGGGTTCCGGGCCCGACGTGACCCGTACCTCTCCCTCACGACTCGACTTACTACGACCCGTAGAACTACAGTTTGTAGTACTACGGGTCGTCGATGACCCGGGGTTCTCGGAGAGGCGGGCATGGACGCTCTGGATCTCGCACGGTGGCAATTCGGGATCACCACCGTCTACCACTTCCTTTTCGTGCCGCTGACGATCGGCCTCTCGGTCATCGTCGCCGCGCTGCAGACGGCCTGGCACCGCACCGGCTCCTACGCCTACCTGCGCGCCACCAAGTTCTTCGGCAAGCTGTTCCTCATCAACTTCGCCATGGGCGTGGTCACCGGCATCGTGCAGGAGTTCCAGTTCGGCATGAACTGGAGTGAGTACTCCCGCTTCGTCGGCGACGTGTTCGGCGCCCCGCTGGCGCTGGAGGCGCTGCTCGCCTTCTTCCTGGAGTCGACCTTCATCGGCCTGTGGATCTTCGGCTGGGACCGGCTGCCGCGCCGCGTCCACCTGGCCTGCATCTGGGCGGCCGCCATCGGCACCAACCTGTCGGCGTACTTCATCCTCGCCGCCAACGCCTGGATGCGGCACCCGGTCGGCTTCGCGGTCGACCCCGAGACCGGGCGCGCCCAGCTCACCAGCATCTGGGCCGTGCTGAGCAACCCGCAGGCGTGGTCCACCTACCTGCACGTCGTCTCCGCCGCGTTCATCACCGCCGGCATGTTCGTCGCCGCCGTCAGCGCCTACAAGCTGTGGAGCGGCCGCGCGGAGCGCGCCGGCGCCGAGGACGGCCGGAGCGGGGCCGCCGGGGCGCCCGCCGACGGCGCCGCCGTCCGCGAGCGCGAACTGTTCCGGCGCACCCTGCGCACCGGCCTGGTCGTCACCCTCCTCGCCGGGATGGTCGTGACCGTCTCCGGCGACCACCAGGCCAAGCTCGCCGCCGCCTACGAGCCCATGAAGCTCGCCGCCGCCGAGGCCCTGTGGGAGACCGAGGACGGCGCCCCGTTCTCCGCGTTCGCCGTCGGCGACACCGACGAGCGGCTCAACCACATCGACCTCACCATCCCGCACGTCCTGAGCTTCCTGGCGACCGGCAGGATCGACGGCACCGTCGAGGGCATGAACGACCTCCAGCAGCAGTACGAGGAGGTGTACGGCCCCGGCGACTACACGCCCAACGTGTTCGTCACCTACTGGTCCTTCCGGCTGATGATCGGCCTCGGCCTCTTCGGGGTCGCGGTGGCGGCGGTCGGCCTGTGGCTCACCCGCGGGCGGCGGCTGCCGGACAGCCGGTGGTTCTACCACGGCGCGATCGCCGCCCTGCCCGCGGCGCTCGCCGCCAACATCGCGGGCTGGCTGCTCACCGAGATCGGCCGCCAGCCGTGGACCGTGCACGGCGAACTGCTCACCGCCGCCAGCGTCTCCCCCGGGGTGAGCCTGGCCGAGGTCGCGTTCTCGCTGGCCGTGTTCACGTCCATCTACGGGGTGCTGGCGGTCGTCGAGGCCGGCCTGCTGTGGCGCTACGTCAAGGCCGGGCCGTCCCACGTGGTCCCCGACCGCGCCGACGACGACAGCGACGACGCCCCCGTTCCGGCCTTCGTCTACTAGGAGCGCCCCCCATGGAACTGCCCGTCATCTGGTTCACCGCCATCGCGATCCTGTGGATCGGCTACTTCGTCCTGGAGGGGTTCGACTTCGGCGTCGGGACGCTGCTGCCCGCCGTCGGCCGCGACGACACCGACCGGCGGGTGATGATCAACGCGATCGGCCCGGTGTGGGACGGCAACGAGGTCTGGCTGATCACCGCCGTCGGCGCCACCTTCGCCGCGTTCCCCGCCTGGTACGCGTCGATGTTCAGCGGCTTCTACCTGCCCGTCCTGGTCATCCTGGTGGCGCTCATCGTGCGCGGGGTCGCCTTCGAGTACCGGGGCAAGGGCGACACCGTCCGGTGGCGCGCGTGGTGGGACCGCGCCATCGTCTTCGGCAGCACCGCGCCCGCGCTGCTGTGGGGCCTCATCTTCGCCAACATCGTGCGCGGCGTGCCCATGGGCGCCGACCAGGTGGTCACCGCCGGCCTGCTCGACCTGCTGTCGCCCTACGCCCTGCTCGGCGGGCTGACCACGCTGTCGCTGTTCACCCTGCACGGCGCGGTGTTCCTCACCCTCAAGACCGACGGACCCGTGCGCCGCCGGGCGCGGGCGGCGGCGCTGCGCGCGGCCGCGGTGGCCGTGCCCGCCACCGCCGCGTTCCTCGCCTGGACCCAGGCGGCGCACGGCGCGGCGTGGACCCTGCCCGTGGCCGCCGCCGGGGCCGCGGCGCTGGTGCTGGGGGTGGTCCTGGTCGCCCGCGGCCGCGAGGGGCGGTCCTTCGCCGCCACGGCGGGCGCTGTCGCGGCCCTCACGGTCACCCTGTTCGGGTCGCTGTACCCGGCCGTCCTGCCGTCGACCACCGACCCGGCGTTCGACCTCACCGTCGCCAACGCCGCCTCGGCGCCCTACACGCTGACCGTGATGAGCTGGGTGGCGCTGGTGTTCCTGCCGCTCGTCATCGGCTACCAGGCGTGGAGCTACTGGGTGTTCCGGCGCCGCGTGACCCGCGAGCACATCACGCCCGCCCCCGCCTATGGTGGCGGTGGTGCCCCGGGGACCGCCCCCGCCCCCGCCCCGCCCGGGGCCGGCTGAGGAAGAACGGACGGCAGCCATGAAACCCCTCGACCCGCGGCTGGTGCGCGGCGCCCGCGCGGTCCGCGTGCACCTCGCCGCCACCGTGGCCACCGGGACCGCGGTCACCGGGCTGCTGCTGGTGCAGGCGTGGCTGCTCGCGCACACCATCGCCGGGGCGACGGAGGGGCGCGGCGCCGCCGACCTCGCCCGGGCGGTGGCGGCCGTCGCGGCGGTCGCCGTCGCGCGCGGGCTGCTGGCCTACGCCGCCGAGGCCGCGGCGCTGCGCTCGGCCGCCCTCGCCAAGTCGCAGCTCCGCCGCAGGCTCGTCGCGCACGTGACGGGCGCCGGCCTCCCCCCGGGGGCCGGCGGCGACTCCCCGCCGGCCCCCGGGCCGGGCGGGGCGGACCCGGTCTGGCTGTCAGGGGCGGCCGGGTCCGGATCGGGGACGGGCACCCCCCGCGCCGGTGAACTGGTCACGCTGGCCACGCGTGGCCTGGACGCGCTGGATGACTACTTCGCCCGGTATCTCCCGCAGCTGGTGCTCGCGGTGCTCGTCCCCGTCGCCGTCCTCGCCGTCGTGGCGGGGGCGGACCTGCTCTCCGCGGTGATCATCGCGGTGACCCTGCCGCTGATCCCCGTGTTCATGGCGCTGGTCGGCATGCACACCCAGGCGCGCACGCGGCGCCAGTGGCGGCTGCTCAGCCGGCTCGGCGGCCACTTCCTCGACGTGGTCGAAGGGCTGCCCACCCTGGCGGTGTTCCGCCGCGCCAAGGCGCAGGCGACGATCATCCGGCGCATCACCGACGAGCACCGGCGGACCACCATGGCGACGCTGCGGGTGGCGTTCCTGTCGGCGTTCGTGCTGGAGCTGCTCGCCACCCTCGCCGTGGCGCTGGTCGCCGTGCAGATCGGCATCCGGCTGATGTACGGCATGCTCGACTTCGAGACCGCCCTGCTCGTGCTCATCCTCGCGCCCGAGGCGTACCTGCCGCTGCGCGAGGTCGGCGCCCGGTTCCACGCCAGCATGGAGGGCGTGGCGGCCGCCGAGGAGGTGTTCGCGGTCCTGGAGGAGGAGCGCGGCGGGGCGGGCGGCGGCACCGCCGCTGCGGCCGCGCTCCCCGACGGGCCGGTGCGCGTCCGGCTGGAGGGGGTCGGGCTGACCTACCCGGGGCGCGACGTGCCCGCGCTGAGCGGGGCCGACCTCACCCTGGAGCCCGGCCGGACCCTGCTGCTCACCGGGCCCAGCGGGGCGGGCAAGAGCACCCTGCTCGCGCTGCTGCTCCGGTTCGCCTCGCCCACCGCCGGGCGCATCGAGGTGGGCCCGGCCGACCCGCCCGACGACGACGGCGGCGGCGGCGGGTGGGTCCCGCTCGACGCGGTGCCCGCCGACCGGTGGCGCGCCCGGATCGCCTGGGTGCCGCAGGACCCCTACCTGTTCGACGCCGGCGTCGAGGACAACATCCGCCTCGGCGCCCCCGACGCGGGACGCGAGGAGGTGCGGCGCGCCGCCCGCCTCGCCGAGGCCGACGGGTTCATCGCCGCCCTGCCCGACGGGTACGCGACCCGGCTGGGCGAGCGGGGCGCGCGCCTGTCGGCCGGGCAGCGGCAGCGGATCGCGCTCGCCCGCGCGTTCCTGCGCGACGCCCCGATCGTGCTGCTGGACGAGCCCACCGCCCACCTCGACCCCGACAACGCGGCGGCCGTGCGCACCGCGGTGCTGCGGCTGCTGAAGGGGCGCTGCGGGCTCATCGTCGCCCACGACACCGGCTGGGCCGACGCCGTCGACGGCGTCGTCCGCGTCGAACCCGCCCGCGCCGGCACGGAGGTGCCCTCATGACCGCCCCCGCCGCCGACCCGCCCGCCCCCGGCCGTGACCCGCTGCTGCGCATGGCCGCGCTGGCCCGGCCGCGCGGCGGCCGGTTCGCCCTCGGCGTGCTGCTGGGCGCGCTGGCCACGGGGTCCGGCGTCGCGCTGCTGAGCGTCGCCGCGTGGCTCATCGCCACCGCCGCCACCCACCCGCCGCTGACCGCCATCAGCCTGGCCGTGGTCGCCACCCGCGCGCTGGGGGTGTCGCGGGGCGTCACCCGCTACCTCGAACGGCTGGTCACCCACGACGCCGCGTTCCGCACCCTGGCCGACGTCCGGGTGCGGGTCTACGAGCGGCTGGCCCGCACCGAGCCGGTGCGCCGGTTCCGCTCCGGCGACCTGGTCACGCGGCTGGTCAGCGACACCGATGCCACCCAGGACCTGCTGGTGCGCGGACTGACGCCGCCGCTGATCGCCCTGGTCACCGGCGGCGCGGTCGTCGTGTTCGGCACCGTGCTGCTGGAGCCGGGCGGGCTGCTGCTGGCGGCGGGCCTGCTGCTGGCCGGGGTGGCGGTCCCCCTGGCCGCCGCGGCGATGGGGCGCGGGCCGGGGCGGCGGCAGGCCGCCGCCCGCGGCGAGCTGTCGACCGCCCTGGTCGACACCCTGTACGGGGCGCCCGACCTGGTCGCCTACGGGGCGATGGACCGCGCCGTGGACCGGGTCGCCGCGGCCGACGCGGAGCTCACCCGGGTGGCGCGCCGCGACGCCGCCCTGCTGGGGTTCGGCGCCGGCGCCACCGCGCTCATCACCGGGCTGACCGTCTGGGCGACGCTGCTACTGGGTGTGTCGGCCGTCGAGGACGGCACGCTGGGGCCGATCCCGATGGCGGTGCTCGTGCTCACCGCGCTCGCCGCGTTCGAGATCGTCGCCCCGCTGCCCGCGGTGGCGGCCCGGCTCGGCGCGGTCCGGGCCAGCGGGCGGCGGCTGTTCGACGTCCTCGACACCCCGCCCGCCGTGGCCCCGCCGCCCGACGGCGCCCCCGCCGCGGCGCCGGAGGGCGCCGATCTGCGGGTGCGCGGGCTGCGCGTCCGCTACGGCCCCGCCGAACCGTGGGCGCTGGACGGGGTGGACGTGGACGTCCCGGCGGGCCGCACGGTGGCGGTGCTCGGCCCGAGCGGGGCCGGCAAGAGCACGCTCGCGGCGGTGCTGTTCCGGTTCCGCGACCCCGACGCCGGGACCGTGGAGCTGGGCGGGGCCGACATCACCGGCCGGCCCGTGGACGACGCCCGCCGGGTGGTGGCCGGGGTGCCGCAGGACCCGCACGTGTTCGCCAGCACGCTCCGGGAGAACCTGCGGCTGGCCCGCCCTGAGGCGACCGACGACGACCTGTGGGCGGTCCTGCGGCGGGTGCGCCTCGCCGGCGACGCGGCGGCCATGCCGCAGGGGCTCGACACGGAGGTCGGCTCGCACGGCACCCGACTGAGCGGGGGCATGCGGCAGCGGCTCGCCTTGGCGCGCGCCCTGCTCGCCGCGCCCCGGCTGCTGGTGCTGGACGAGCCCACCGCCCACCTCGACCCCGACACCCGCGACGCGGTCGTGGCCGACCTGCTCGACGCGGCCGAGGGGTATTCGACGCTGCTCATCACGCACGACCTGGCCGGGCTGGACCGGGTGGACGACATCTACGTCGTCGCGGAGGGCCGGGTCGTCCAGCACGGCACGCACACCGCCCTCCTCTCCCGAGACGGCTGGTACCGCGACGCCCACCGACAGCCCTGACCCCGTCCGCCCGCGGTGGGCGGGGGCGCACGCGTTTTCCACAGGTGCGCGATCGTGGTGGCGGGCGGACGGGCGGGTGGCCGAGCATGGTCGCGGGGGCACCCGCAGGGGGCCGCCCCGCGACCACCGGAGGTACCCATGACCGTCCTGACCGCCGCCCTCGCCCTGCTCGTCGCCGGGGCCGTGCACCTCGCCGCTCCCACGGGTGGCGTCCCCGGGGGCCCCGATCCCGGCGGGGGCGACCTCGGCGGGTTCACCCTGGGACACCTGCCGGCGGGCATCGGCACCGCCACGTCCGACTTCGCCACCGAGTGGGGCGGGGTCGCGTTCGCGTCGCGGGTGTGGGAGCGCACCACCCCCGGCGGGGGCGCCCGCGTCGACCTCAAGGTCAACGTGCTCAGCGGTGAGCGGCTGGCCGATCCCGGCGCGCTGCGCGACTTCCTCGCCGAGTACCACGAGATCGACGCCGCGGCCTGGAAGCTCACCGACCTCCCGGGCGGCGGCACCGGGCAGTACGCCGAGGGCCACGCGTTCTGGCTGGCCGAGCCCGGCCTGGCGGTGTCGCTGCGGCTCGACCCCGACCGGTTCGGCACCGACGACCTCCTGGCCGTCGCCGAGGGGGTCCGCCGCACCGGCTAGCCGCGCGCGCCGCGCCGTCCCCGCGCCGGGGACGGCGCGGCCGGGGTCAGGGGCGGCCGGGCCAGGTGTGGCCGGGGCCGGGGTGGCCCGGCCAGGGGGTGCCGGGGCCGGGGTGATGCGGATCCGCCGGGTGGGCCGACCCGCCCAGCCAGTCCTCCAGGCGCATGCGGTAGCGCACCCGCAGCGAGCCGCCCTTCACCCCGCCCGTGATGCGGAAGTGCGGGGCGGGCGGCGCCGGGACGGCGGGCACCCGGCTGTCGGCGCTGCCGAACCAGGACGTGTCGACGTCCATCTCGGCGGTGGCGCCGTCGGGCAGGATGATCCGGGTCTCGCCCCACGCCCCCGAGACGTGCACCTCGGTGACCTGGCTCGACAGGACGGCCTCGCGGAAGTCCAGCCGGATGGTGCCGTACGGGTTGACGGCCTCCACCCGCTGCGGCACGTGCCAGACACCGCGCCGCGCGATGGTCCCGGCGGCCGTCCGGAGCACCAGGGGCGCGGCCGCCGGGCCCGGCGGCGCGGCGGGCGCCGGCGGCCCGGCCGGGCCGGGCACGGGCAGGTCGGCGGTGATCGGCCGCAGATCGGCGTAGGTGCGCGCGCGGTACACCCGGTCCAGGCGCTCGTCCAGCTCCTCCAGGGTGATCCGGCCTTCGGCGGCGGCGTCGCGCAGGATCTCGGCCACATCGTCGCGGTCGCGGTCGGCGGCGCGCATGCGCAGGCCGTCGTCCTCGGGTCCGGTCCCGCTCGGTCGCGTGTCCATGGGCCTCCTCCACGGCGGTCGCGACGCGGTGGCGCCGCCGAATGCACGCGATCATGCTACTTCTTCGCGATCGACCGTTATGTGAGTCCGCGACACGGAAACCCCGGCCGGTTCCGGCACACGGTGGTGCGAAGCCTCCGGCGGAGCGGTCCGGCGCATGGGATGATGTTCAGCTCACCGGTCGGCGCCGCCCCCGCGGACGCGGCCGGGCGGGGCGGCGACTCAGCCCCCTGCCGGGGTTGGACGGGCCCCGGCAGGGACCTGAACCGCCGTCCCGCGCGGGCCGCGCGGGACGGGTGACCTCGGCGGAGTCCTCAGACCGAGGCGGGGGCCGCCGCGCGGGCGGCGGGGTCGATCCGGCGCGTGGCCGACGCCCAGCGCTCGAAGACCAGGGTGCCCAGCGGCGGCACGCTCGCCGCCAGGGCCAGCAGGCCGGTCCACAGCCCCCAGCGGAGGCGCACCCAGGCGAGGACGGCCACGGCGCAGTAGGCGACGAACGCCGCCCCGTGCAGAGGACCGAAAATCTGCACACCGATCTCGTTGTGCACGACCACGCGCTTGAAGAACATCCCGATCAGCAGCCCCACCCAGGTGGCGGCCTCGATCGCGGCGATCACCCGGAACGTGCGCAGGATGAGCGGTGACACAGGGGACTCCTCGGCTCGGGGAGGGGGACGGGGGCGGCCGCGCGGCGCCGCCTCCAGTCTGCGGCAACCGCGTGGGCGCCCCGCCCGCGCGGGGCGGTGAACCCCATCACCCCCGGGTTTCGGTCACGCAGGATCGCGCGTTTCGGTTCGAGGAAGCGGCGGGTCCGGGCGGCCCCCGCGCACCGATTCGGGACACCCCCGGAGCGGGATTCGAAAACACCGCCGAAAATCGGCGCTGACCTGCACGTTCAGGGGCGCCGCCGACCGCCCGCCGAGGGGTCGGGATCGGGTTCTTCGCGGCGTTTGCCCAAATTCCCCAGCGAGCATGTTCCCTAGTGAGACGCGCGGTCTCCCGACCGACTTCCCACGCGGCTCCGACGTCGAGAACGCGACCGGAGGAACCACGGACGTGCCCAAGCTCGCCATCTCCCCGACCTTCCTCTCCGACTTCTCCCGACTCGACACCGGGATCCGAACGGCGGCTCTGGCCGCCGTGCAGGGGTACCTGTCCGGCGACGGCGACCGGCTCGAATCCGTCAGCGGCAGCCCCGACCCCGGCGTCCGGCTGCTGCGCGTCGGCACCGACTGGGCGGGGGTCGTCACCCCCGCCGACGGTGGCGCCTACTGCCTGGTGACCGTCCGCCCGACCGCCGAGGCGCTGGCCTACGCCCGCCGGCTGCGCTCCACCACGGCCGACCGCATCGAACTGGTCGAGACCGCCCCGGCGCCCCCGCCCGCGGCGGCCGCCCCGGTGGTGACCGGGCCCGACGAACTCGCGAGCGACCTCGGCAAGTCCTTCGACGACTGGCAGATCACCCTCCACCCCAACCAGCACCGCATCGTCGACGCGCGTTTCGCCGGGTCGGCCCAGGTCACGGGCGGCCCGGGCACCGGCAAGACCGTGCTGGCGCTGCACCGCGCCGCCCACCTGGCCACCCGCGACGCCGCCCGCCACCCGGGCGACCCGCGGCACGCCATCCTGCTCACCACCTTCAACCGGCTGCTCGCGCAGACCCTGTCGGGCCAGCTCGACCGGCTGCTGCCCGACCCCGACCTGCGCCGCCGGGTCGAGGTCGTCACCATCGACAGCCTCGCGCGGGGCGTGGTCTATGAGCACACCGGCGCGGCGCCCGAGGCCATCGGCCGCGACGCGCTGGGCGAGCGCTGGCGCGAGGCCGCGTGGGCCGAGGGCGTCCCCTACTCCGGGCGCTTCCTCGCCGACGAGTGGGAGCAGGTGATCCTGGCCCAGAACATCACCCGGCTGCCCGACTACATCCGCTGCGAGCGCAGCGGCCGCGTGCTGCACCTGGCGCCCGAGCACCGCGCCCACGTGTGGGAGACCATCCAGCGGTACGCCGCGGCGCTGCGCGTCTGCGGCGAGTGGTCCTACCCGCAGATCGCCCTGGAGGCGGCCCGGCTCATGGCCGAGAGCGGGCCGCGCTTCCGGCACGTCATCGTCGACGAGGCCCAGGACCTGCACCCGGCGCAGTGGCGGCTGCTGCGGGCCGCGGTCCCCGAGGGCCCCGACGACCTGTTCATCGTCGGCGACCCGCACCAGCGCATCTACGACAACCGGGTCTCGCTCGCCTCGCTCGGCATCAACGTGCGGGGCCGCAGCCACCGGCTGCGCATCAGCTACCGCGTGAGCCAGGAGATCCTCGACTGGGCGATGCCGGTGCTGGGCCGGCACACCGCCATCGGCATGGACGACAACGCCGACACCCTGGTGGGCTACCGGTCGCTGCTGCACGGACCCGAGCCCGTGGTGCGCGGGTGCACGAGCCGCGACGACGAGCGCGCCGCGCTGGGCGAGTGGGTGCGCGTCTGGCTGGAGGCCGGGGTGAGCCCGTCCTCGATCGCCGTGGCCGGGCGCAACCAGTGGGTGGTGCGGGGCCTGGCCAAGGAGCTGACCGCGCGCGGCGTCCCCACCGCGCCGCTCGACGCCGCCGACGCCCCGCGCGCGGTCCGGCTGGGCACCATGCACAAGCTCAAGGGCCAGGAGTTCCGGTGCGTGGCGGTCGTCGGCCTGGGCGAGCCGCTGCTGCCGCCGAAGGCGGCGATCGACTCCGCTGAGGGCGACCCCGTGGCCCTGGAGCAGATCTACCAGCAGGAGCGGAACCTGCTGTTCGTGGCGTGCACGCGGGCGCGCGACGCGCTGTACGCGTCGTACGTGGGCACGCCCAGCCGGCTGCTGCCGCACGTGGAGCAGCCCGCCCGGATGGGCTGAGCGGGCGCGGCGCCGGGCGCGGTCCCCCGGGGCCGCGCCCGGCGCGTGCGCTCAGGGGGTGACGCGCTCGTCCAGGGCGCCGATCTCCATGCGGTCGGCCTGGGTGAGCGGCTGGGTGACCTCCAGGTCGGTGACGACCATGGTGGGCAGCAGCAGCGGGGGCGGGAAGTCGGGCGTGAACACGAGGTCGATGGGGATGAGCGGCAGCCGCACCTGCATCCGGGTGACGTGCAGGACGACGCCGCCGGTCATGGTGAGGTCGGGCAGGCCGAGCCCGATCCGGCCCTCCCCCTCGGCGGCGAGCAGTTCGGCCTGGTCGAGCACCGCCTCGTCCATGGACAGCCGCAGGTAGCGCTCGGGGCCGTCGGTGGTGGGGTACTCGACCACGCCGTCGAACCGGGCGCCGCGCATGGTGAGGGTGTCGGCGGTCAGGGTCGACTCGGCGACGGCGGCGGTCCAGGGGGTCTCGGCGTCGCGCACGTCGACGTCGGGCAGGTCGCCGTCGCGGCGGGCGGCCTCGCAGGCGAGGACGGCGTCGCGGAACTCCTCCTCGTCCGCCGCCACCGCGGCGTCGCCCGCGGCGAAGCGGCAGACCCCGGCCGCGCCGTCGGGCGACTCGGGCTCGTCCTCGCCGCCGCCGTCCTCCGCCCCGTCCTCGCCGTCCTGGCCGTCCTCGCCGTTCCCGCCGCCGGGGTCGCCCGGTGCGGGCGAGGGCGTGGGGGTGGCGGAGGGGGTGGGGGTCGGGGTGGGCGAGGGGCCGGGGTCGGCGGCCTCCCCGTCGCCACCGCCGAACCAGTCCCAGGGCCAGCCGAGCGCGGGGACCGCGCCGGGCAGCAGCAGGGTGAGCGCCAGGGGCAGGGCGAGGGCGGCGTGCAGCCGGCCGGCGGCCTCGGGACCGTCGGCGTCCGGGGGCGCGTCCGCGTCGGCGGGGTCGGCGGCGCCGTCGGCGTCCGCGTCGGCGGGACCGCCGGGCTCGGCGTCGGCGTCCGCCCGGCGGCGGCCGCGCCCGCGCGCGGCGCGGACCGGCTCCCAGGAGAACACCATGGCGGCGCCGACGATGCCGAGCAGCATGCCGATCACGAACCCGCCGAAGTTGGAGGTCATGAAGGACGCCAGCGACAGCAGCATGGCCACGATGCCGTAGAACGCGCGCTGCGGGGGCTGGAGCCAGGCCAGGGCGCCGATGGCGATGAGCAGGAACCCGATGAGGTAGCCGGCGACGCCCGCGATCCCGGCGTAGACGACGAGGTCGAGCGGGATGAGCACGGACTGGGCGGCGGGGGCGACGAGGATCTCCACCCCCGCCGCGACGATGAGCAGCCCGCCCCAGAAGGGGCGCGACCGCCGCCAGCGTCGGAACCCGCCCAGCAGGGCGCGGGGGCCGGTCGTGGTGGCCGCCATGGCGTCAGAAGCACTCGTGGTCGCCGGGGCGGACCGCGAGCTGGAGCCCGGAGAGCCGGAGCGTGCCCGCGTTGACCGACCAGGAGGTCAGCCGCAGGTCCTCCACGACGATGTCGTCGGACTGCAGCCCGAACCCGCCGGGGCGGCCGTCGATCCCGGACGCCTTGTCGAGGGTGCTGGCGTCGCGGCCGATCTCGATGCCGGAGAACGCGGCGTCGCCGCCGAGCTGCTCGACGTCGAGGACCATGTTGCTGCCCTGGACGGGGGTCTCCTCGCCGGCCTCGATGACCAGGGTGGCCTCGCCGATGGGCAGGTCCATGAGCGCCGACATGCACATATTGGTCAGTTCGACCTCGTCGACGACGCTCAGGGCGACGGGGCGGGAGGAGTCGTCCAGCGAGGTGGCGACCTCGCCGTACTGGGCGAAGCCCTGGCCGTCGAGCGAGTCGGCGGACAGCTTGAAGCTGTCGCCGGAGACCGCGAAGGAGGCGGCGAGCAGGCCCTGCGTGGTCATGGCGCCGAGCGCCCCGGCCGCGACCAGCCCGGGGACGACCGCGAGTGCGAACCTGCGCCACCGGGTGCCGCCGCCGGGGGTCTCGTCGTTGGTCAGCTCTGCCATGGGCGTCGTCTCCTCGGTGCCCCACCCGCGGGTCAGCCGTACTGACGGGGGGGTACGGGCGTGGGGGCCGGTACGGGTCTCGGACCTCGAAGGGACCGCACTTACCGTGCAGTAGGTGATGAACATTACAATAGCGAATGTCACATTTCCAAGTGCCGTTCTCACCGGCGGCATGTTACGAACGGGTCGCACCAGGCGCGAGGCGGACTCACAGAAGGGTGTCCCATGACCGCTGAGAGAGTGAGCGCGCAGACCGCCCCCGAACCCGGCGCCGACGACTTCGACTACGACGTGGTCGTGGTCGGCTCGGGCTTCGGCGGCTCCGTCACCGCGCTGCGGCTGACCGAGAAGGGCTACCGGGTCGGCGTCCTGGAGGCCGGGCGCCGCTACACCCCCGACATGCTCCCCGAGACCTCCTGGGACCTGCGCAACTTCCTGTGGGCGCCCGCTCTCGGCTGCTACGGCATCCAGCGCATCCACCTGCTCCGGGACGTGATGATCCTGGGCGGCGCGGGCGTGGGCGGCGGGTCGCTGAACTACGCCAACACCCTGTACCAGCCGCTGGACGACTTCTACGACGACCCGCAGTGGAGCGGCATCACCGACTGGCGCGGCGAACTCGCCCCCTACTACGACCAGGCGCGGCGCATGCTGGGCGTGCGCGCCAACCCCACCATGACCCCCTCCGACGTGCACCTGAAGGCGGTGGCCGAGGAGATGGGCGTGGGCGACTCCTTCACCCTCGCCCCGGTCGGGGTGTTCTTCGGCGACGGCGGCGACGGCGACGGCTCGGCCACCGCCCGCCCCGGCGAGACGACGGCCGACCCCTACTTCGGCGGCGCCGGGCCGCGCCGCCGGGCCTGCGTCGAGTGCGGGTCGTGCATGACCGGCTGCCGCAGGGGCGCCAAGAACACGCTGATGGAGAACTACCTGTACTTCGCCGAGCGGGGCGGCGCGGTCGTCCACCCCATGACCACGGTCGAGCGGGTGCGCGAGCTCCCGGCCGCGCGCGGCGGCGGGTACGCCGTCGACACGCTCGCCACCGGCGCGCCCCGGCGCCGCGCGAACGCCCGCACGTTCACCGCCCGCCAGGTGGTCCTGGCCGCCGGCACCTACGGCACGCAGACCCTGCTGCACCGGATGCGCGACACCGGACTGCTGCCCCGGGTCTCCGCCCGGCTGGGCGCGCTGACCCGCACCAACTCCGAGGCGCTGGCGGGCGCGATGACCCGGCACATGGACCCGCCGGAGGACTTCACCCAGGGGGTGGCGATCACGTCGTCCATCCACCCCGACGACCACACCCACATCGAGCCGGTCCGCTACGGCAAGGGGTCCAACGCCATGGGCCTGCTGTCCACCATCCAGGTGCCCGGCGGCGGGCGGGTGCCGCGCTGGCTGCGGTTCCTCGGGCTGGCCGCCCGCCACCCCTACGTGTTCGCGCGCAGCCTGTCGGTGCGCCGGTTCTCCGAGCGGACCATCATCGGCCTGGTCATGCAGTCGCTGGACAACTCGCTGACCACCTACACCCGGCGCGGCCTGCTGGGCGGGCGCCGGCTCACCTCGCGCCAGGGCCACGGCGAACCCAACCCGAGCTGGATTCCGCAGGGCCAGGAGGCGATGACCCGGCTGGCGGCGCGCATCGACGGGTTCCCCGGCGGCACCGTGGGCGACGTGTTCAACATCCCGCTGACCGCGCACTTCCTCGGCGGCTGCCCGATCGGCGCCACCCCCGAGGACGGCGTGGTCGACCCCTACCACCGGCTGCACGGCCACCCCGGCATCCACGTGGTGGACGGGTCGGCGGTCTCGGCGAACCTGGGCGTCAACCCGTCGCTGACGATCACCGCGCAGGCCGAGCGCGCGATGTCGTTCTGGCCGAACAAGGGCGGCACCGACCCCCGGCCCGCCCCGGGCGCCGCCTACCGGCGCGTGGCCCCGGTGTTCCCCGACTCCCCCGCGGTGCCCGCGGGCGCCTACGCCGAGCTGCGGTTCACCCGCTCCCTGCCCCTGACCGTGTCCGCGAAGGCGGCCGACTGAGCGAGGCCCCCGTGATCCCCCTCCGCCACGCGGCCGACCGCACGGCCTGCGTCCCCACCCCCGACGGCGCGCGGCTCCGCGTCCACCTGCGCGGCCCCGAGGACGCGCCGGTCACCGTCGTCCTCGCCCACGGCTGGGCGCAGGGCTCCGACACCTGGCGGCCCCAGGTGGCCCGCCTGGTGGCGGCCGAGGACGCGCCCGTCCGCACGGTGCGCTGGGACCAGCGGGGGCACGGCGGGTCGACCCTCGGCTCCCGGCCCCTGCGCACCGGGCTGCTCGCCGAGGACCTGCTGCGGGTGGTCGACGCGTGCGCGCCCCGCGGCCCCGTCGTGCTGGGCGGGCACGCGCTGGGCGGCATGGCGGTCCTGGCGCTGGCGGCGGCGCGGCCCGAGCTGTTCGGGACGCGGATCGCCGGGGTGCTGCTGGCGTCGGCCTCGGCCGGCGGGCTGGACACCGCCCGCCCCGGGTTCCCGCTCGTCCAGCGGGTCCGCGGCGCGGGGTGGCGGGCGGCGATGCGGCTGCTCGCGACCGCCGCCGGCCCCGTGGACCGGGTCCGGGAGCTGGTGCCGCCGCACCTCGCCGCGCACCGCGCCGTGGTGCGGCGGGCGGTGTTCGGTCCGGTGGCCGACCCGCTGCGGGTCCGCGAGTGCGCGGAGCTGCTGCACGCGACGCCCACCCGGGTGGTCGCGGACTTCCACCGGGTGCTGATGCGCCACGACGTGACCGGCCGCATCGGCGCGCTGGCGGCCGTGCCCGCGGTGCTCCTCGCCGGGGGCCGCGACCGGCTGGTCCCGCTGCGGCACGTCCGCGCGCTGGCCCGCGCCCTGCCGGACGCGGAGCTGCGCGTGCTGCCGGCGTGCGGGCACATGCTGCCGCTGGAGGCGCCGCGCGAGGTCGGCGACGCCCTGGCCGCCCTCTGCCGCACGGCCGCCCGCCCGGGCTGAGGGCCGGCGGCCGCCGCGGGTCACGGCAGCAGCAGCGTCTTGCCGAGGGCCGCGCGCTCCTCCAGCGCCCGGTGCGCGTCGGCGGCGCGCTCCAGCGGGAAGGTCTGGCCGATGACCGGGCGGACCCGCCCTTCGGCGTGCGCGCGCAGCATCCGCTCGGCCTGGCGCCGGACCCCGTCCGGCGGCAGCCGCAGCTCGTCGATGCCGGCCACGGTGACGCCGCGCCGGGCGGCGGCCTCGGGGTCGACCGCGGCGAACCGGCCGCCGGCGGCGCCGTGCGCGGAGAACCGGCCCTTGTCGGCGGTGAGGGCGAACGCGGCGTCGCCGACCTCGCCGCCCACCCCGTCGAACACCACGTCGGCGCCGTGCGGGCCGAGGGCGGCGCGCGCCCGCTCCGCCCAGTCGGGGCCACCGGTGTCGACCACGGCGTGCGCGCCCAGGTCGCGCAGCAGTGCGGTCTTGCGGGCACCCCGGGCGGCGGCGACGACGGCCGCCCCCTCGGCGGCGGCGAGCTGCACGAGCAGCACCCCCATGGCGCCCGCGGCGCCGGTGATCAGCACCCGGTCGCCCGCGCCGATCCGCGCGCCGTCGAGCAGGGTGGTCCCGGTGGCGCCGTCGGTGGCCAGCGCGGCGGCCTCGTGCAGGCCGACGCCGTCGGGCACCGGGATCAGCGTCGCCGCCGCGGCGGCGACGCGCTCGGCGTAGCCGCCCTCGTCGGCGAGGTGGGCGGCGACGCGGCGGCCGCGCCAGGCGGGGTCGGTCCCGGGGCCGGTGGCGGACACCGTTCCGGCGACGGCGCCGCCCGGGACGTAGGGCGGGGTGTGCGCGAAGTACTCCCGCCCCCATCCCGCGCGGATCTGGGTCTCGACGAACACGACGTCGGCCGCCGCGACGTCGATGACGACCTCACCGGGTCCGGGCCGGGGGTCGGGGACCTCCACCGTCTCCAGGACCTCCGGGCCGCCGAACTCCCGCACCCGTGCCACGCGCATGGCGCCTCTCCTCACTCCTCGGGGACCGTGGTGCCCAGCATCGGAGATGAAGTGAGGTTGAGGTCAACCCGCGCGGCTCAGGCCCCGGGGGCGGGGGTGTCCTCGGGGGCGGGCGGGCCGTCCTTGGCCTTCTGCAGGTGGTCGAGCAGTTCGGCGAAGTGCTCGCCGAGGACCTCGTGGATGTGCCGGGCCATCGCCTCGGCGAGCATGGCGTCGACGGCGGTCTCGGCCAGGGGGCGGAGCCGGCGCACCAGGTCGGCGGCCGCGGCGATGTCGGCGCCGTTGAGCAGTCCGTCGGGGGCGTGCGCGGCGAAGATGTGGTCGGAGACGGTGTCGACCAGCTCGCGCGACGCGGTGTCGACGTGGCCCTGGAGGCGCTCGGCGATGTCCAGCACGGTCTTGACCGACATGCCGGCGGCGACGAGTTCGGCGCCGGCGTTGAGCAGGCGCGGGCTGGGCACCCGGAAGCGGACGCCCTCGCGCTCCAGCAGCCCGAGCCGGATGGAGCGGGTGATGTTGGTGGGGGTGACCTGGCCGCGGAACAGCTGGCGCAGCTCCCCGATGGTGATGTAGCCGGGGAGCTCGTCGGACCGGGGGTCGCCGATGGCCGACTCGAAGCCGAGGACGTCGGCGAGGTCGCCGCCCCGCTCCCACACGGAGACCAGTTCGCCGATGTTGGCGAAGGTGTAGCCCCGCTTGAGCAGCTGGCCGATCAGGCGCAGGCGGGCGAGGTGCGCGTCCGTGTAGATGCCGACGCGCCCCTCGCGGCGCGGCGGGGAGAGCAGCCCCCGGTCCTGGTAGACGCGGACGTTGCGGACGGTGGTCTCCGCCAGGCGCGCGAGCTCGTCGATGCGGTATTCGCCCATGGGGACAGCCTAGATCGTTGATGGGAAATTGGCGCCC
>NZ_BCRK01000044.1 GCF_001552555.1 Nocardiopsis trehalosi NBRC 14201
CCCGCCGGACCGCAGGGTCCGGCGGGGGCCGGCCGCCGCCGCGCCGGCCGCTCCGGGTGGACCACCCCCCTGCTCGGCCTCGCCGGGATCGCCGTGCTCCTGGCCGTCTGGGAGGTCGCGCCCCGCACCGGGGCCGTGTCGCCCCGCTACCTGCCGCCCGCCTCGGAGGTGCTCGCCACCCTCGCCGAGCGGGTCACCCTCCCCGCCTTCTGGACCGCGGTCGGCGACACCCTCACCGCCTGGAGCCTCGGCCTGGCGATCGCGTTCGCCGCCGCCGTCGTCCTCGGCTTCGTCGTGGGCTCGGTCCCGGCGCTGCGCGCCTTCACCTCCTCCACGGTCGAGTTCCTCCGCCCCATCCCGTCGGTCGCGCTCATCCCGCTCGCCGTGCTCCTCTACGGCACCGACATCCAGTCGACCCTGCTGCTCGTCGTCTACGCGGCGTTCTGGCAGATCTACATCCAGGTGCTGTACGGGGTCGCCGACGTCGACCCCGTCGCCGAGCAGACCGCCCGCTCCTACGGGCTGGGCCGGTGGGCGCGCGCCCGCTACATCACCCTGCCCTCGGCGCTGCCCTACCTGATGACCGGGCTGCGCCTGGGCGCCGCGGTCGCCCTCATCCTCACCATCACCGCCGAACTGACCATCGGAACCCCCGGCCTCGGCCGGGAGATCGACGTGGCCCGCTCCAGCGCGGCCTACGCCTCCGTCTACGCCCTCATCGTCGCCACCGGTGTGCTCGGCGTCACCATCAACATCGCCGTCCGCGCCCTGGAACGCCGCGTCCTGCGCTGGCACACCTCCGTCCGAGGAGAGACCGCATCATGAGCGTGTCCGACGCGCCCGCGCCCCCGCGCACCGCACGGAAGGCCCGCACCGGCGCCGGCCCGCTGCTCCGCGTCCTCCAGGTCCTGCTGCTGCCCGTCCTGCTCATCCTGGGCTGGTGGGCCGGCAGCGCCTCGTCCGGCAGCTTCTACATGCCCACGCCCGCCGTGATCGCCGGGACCTTCGGCGACGTCTGGTTCGGCGAGCGCATCCTCACCGACGCCCTGCCCAGCATCGGCCGCCTCCTCAGCGGGTTCGCGCTCGGCGCCGCCATCGGCGTGGGCCTCGGGGTCGTCCTCGGCCTGTCCGCCCCGCTGCGCGCCTTCAGCGAACCCGTCCTGGAGTTCTTCCGCGCCATCCCGCCGCCCGTCCTGGTGCCGCTGCTCATGCTGCTCATCGGCGTCAACACCCCGATGAAGCTCGCCGTCATCGTCTCCGGCTGCGTGTGGCCCATCCTGCTCAACACCATCGAGGGCGTCCGCGCCGTCGACCCCGTCCTCACCGACACCTGCCGCTGCTACGGCATCCGCGGCCGCCGCCGGCTCACCACCCTGGTGCTGCGCTCCGCCAGCCCGCAGATCATGGCCGGGCTCCGCCAGGGCCTGTCCATCGCGATCATCCTCATGGTCATCAGCGAGATGTTCGCCAGCAACAGCGGACTCGGCTACGCCGTCGTCGAGTTCCAGCGCAGCTTCGCCATCCCCGAGATGTGGACCGGCATCGTCCTGCTCGGCCTGCTCGGCGTCGTCCTGTCCCTGCTGTTCGGCCTGGTCGAACGGCGCGTCCTCGCCTGGTACCACGGGCTGCGCGCCGTCACCCGCGACGGCTGAGCCGCCCGCGCCCACCCGCCGCCACCGCACCCCACGAGAAGGTCCCCATGCTTGACGTCACCGGACTGCAGAAGATCTACCGGGGCAAGGAGCGCGACGTCGAGGCCGTCCGCGACCTGACGTTCCGGCTCGCCGAAGGCGAACTCGCCTGCCTCGTCGGCCCCTCGGGCTGCGGCAAGACGACCCTGCTCAAGTGCATCGCCGGGCTCATGGAGCCCACCTCCGGCACCGTCCGCCTCGCCGGGCGCGACGTCACCGGCCCGCCGCCGGACATGGCCGTCGTCTTCCAGGAGTACGGCCGCAGCCTCTTCCCCTGGCTCACCGTCCGCGGCAACGTCGAACTGCCGCTCAAGGAGAAGAAGCTCCCCAAGGAGCGCCGCGCCGCCCTCGTCGCCGAGTCGCTGGAGGCCGTCGGCCTGGCCGACGCCGCCGGCGCCTACCCCTGGCAGCTCTCCGGCGGCATGCAGCAGCGCGTCGCCATCGCCCGCGCCATCGCCTACGAGCCGCGCGTGCTGCTCATGGACGAGCCCTTCGCCGCCGTCGACGCGCAGACCCGCGCCGACCTGGAGGACCTCATCCGCACCCTGTGGCACCGGTTCTCCATGACCGTCCTGTTCGTCACCCACGACATCGACGAGGCCGTCTACCTCGGCCAGCGCGTCCTCGTCCTGTCGTCCTCGCCCACCGTCATCCAGGACGACGTCGCCGTCGACCTGCCCGACGAGCGCGACCAGCTCACCACCCGCGCCGACCCCCGGTTCACCGAACTGCGCGGCCGCGTCTACGCCGAGATCCAGAACGCCAAGCGCGGTACGGCCGCCGCCACCACCGACTGAAGAACGAGCACCCCATGACAGCCACCGGCGGCAGCCCCCGCACCGTCCGCGACGCCACCTTCGACGTCCTGCGCGAGTACGGCCTCACCACCGTGTTCGCCAACCCCGGCTCCACCGAGATCACCTTCCTCACCGACCTGCCCGAGGACCTGCGCCTGGTGCTCGCCCTGCACGAGGGCTCCGTCGTCGGCATGGCCACCGGCTGGGCCATCGCCCACGACCGGCCCGCCCTCGTCCAGCTGCACACCACCGCCGGGCTGGGCAACGCCGTCGGCGCCCTGGCCACCGCCCGGGTCAACCGGGCGCCTCTGGTCGTCCTCGTCGGCCAGCAGGACCGCCGCCACCTCGCCCTCCAGCCGTTCCTCACCGGCCGGCTCCGCGACCTCGCCGGCGACTACCCGGTGTGGACCGACGAGCCCGCCACCGCCCAGGACGTGCCCGGCGCCGTCGCCCGCGCCCGCCACGAGGCCGTGCACGGACGCGGCCCCGCCATCGTCATCGTCCCCATGGACGACTGGGCCCGGCCCGCCGAGGACGGGCGCGAACGCGCCGCCGCCACCCGCGTCGTCCGCGCCGCCGCCGTCGACCCCGAGGCCGTCGCCGACGTCGCCGACCTGCTCGACGGCGCCCGCTCACCCGCCCTCGTCACCGGCGCCGGCACCGACACCGAGGACGGCTGGGCCGCCCTCACCGCCCTGGCCGAACGCCTCGACGCCCCCGTCTACCAGGAGAGCTTCGGCGCCCGCGCCGGCTTCCCCCAGGACCACCCGCTGTTCGCCGGGTTCCTGCCCGCCGACCGGCCCGGCGTGCGCGACACCCTCGCCGGGCACGACGCCGTCCTCACCGTGGGCGCCCCCGTCTTCCGCCAGTACCCCTACACCGAGGGGCCGTTCACCGCGTCCGGCACCCGCATCGCCCTGGTCACCGACGACCCCGCCGAGGCCCACCACAGCCCCGCCGAGACCGCCGTGCTCGCCCCCATCGCCCCCGCGCTGCGCGCCGTCGCCGCCCGGGTCGCCGAACGGCCGCGCACCCGGCCCGCCGCCGCGCGCGCCGCAGCCCCCGAGCCGCCCGCGGCGGGGGAGCCGCTGCTGCCCGGCCACGTCCTCGCCGCGCTCGCCGCCCGCGCCGACGCCGACACCGTCTTCGTGGAGGAGACCCCGTCGAGCCGGCCCGACATGCACCGGCTCGTCCCCGCCCGCCGCCCCCTCGGGTTCCTGTCGGCGGCCATGGGCGGGCTCGGGTTCGCCGTCCCCGCCGCCATCGGCGTGCGCATGGCCCGCCCCGACCGGCCCGTCATCGCCGTCGTCGGCGACGGCTCCTCCCTCTACCAGGTGCAGGCCCTGTGGAGCGCCGCCCACTACGGCACCGGCGTCCTGTTCGTCGTCCTGGCCAACGGCCGCTACGCCGTCATGGACCGGCTCGCCGAACGCCACGGCGGCAAGCCGTCGTGGCCCGGGTTCGAGGAGGTCTCCCTGTCCGGGCTGGCCCGCGCCCTGGGCTGCCCGGCCCGCACCGTGCGGACCCACGACGACCTCACCGCCGCCCTCGACGAGGTCGTCCCCACCCTCCGCGACCGCACCGAACCCGTGGTCCTGGACATCGCCGTCGCCGCCGAGCGCACCTTCCGGCCCTAGGAGAACACCGTGGCACTGCTGACCGACGACTGGACCGGCAAGGTCTTCACCGGCACCTGGACCCCCGCCCGCGGCGGCGACGCCCCCGTCACCGCCCCCGCCACCGGCGAGGAGATCGGCCGCATCGGCTCGGCCTCCGCCGACGACGTCACCGACTCCGCCGCCCGCGCCGCCACCGCCCAGCGCGCCTGGGCCGCCGCCTCCTTCGAGGAGCGCGCCGCCGTGCTGCGCCGCGCCGGGGCCCTCTTCGAGGAGCACGCCGAGGAGGTCGCCGGCTGGCTCGTCCGCGAGGCCGGGTCCGCCCGCGGCAAGGCCGGGTTCGAGGCCCACCTCGCCGTCACCGAGGCGTACGAGTGCGCCGCTCTGGCCTCCCAGCCCACCGGCGAGGTGCTGCGCAGCGCCAAGCCGCGCCTCAGCCTCGCCCGGCGGGTGCCCGTCGGCGTGGTCGGCGTGATCGCCCCGTTCAACTTCCCGCTGATCCTCGGCATGCGCTCCGTCGCCCCCGCGCTCGCCCTCGGCAACGCGGTCGTCCTCAAGCCCGACCCGCGCACCGCCGTCAGCGGCGGCGCCGTCATCGCCGAGGTGTTCCGCCGCGCCGGCCTGCCCGAAGGGGTCCTGCACGTCCTGCCCGGCGGCGCCGACGCCGGGGAGCGCCTCGTCGCCGACCCGCACGTGCGCGTCGTGTCCTTCACCGGCTCCACCGCCGCCGGGCGGCGCGTCGGCGAGGCCGCGGGCCGCCACCTCAAGCGCGCCCACCTCGAACTGGGCGGCAACTCCCCGCTCATCGTGCTGGACGACGCCGACCTCGACCGCGCCGCGTCCGTCGGCGCGTGGGGCTCCTTCCTGCACCAGGGCCAGATCTGCATGACCACCGGCCGCCACCTGGTGCACGAGTCGGTCGCCGACGCCTACGTCGAGAAGCTCGCCGCCAAGGCCGAGGCGCTGCCCGTCGGCGACCCCGAGCGCGACGAGGTCGCCCTCGGCCCCATCATCGACGCCGGCCAGCGCGACAAGATCCACGCCCTGGTCACCGCCAGCGTCGACGCGGGCGCGAAGCTGCGCGCGGGCGGTACCTTCGACGGCCTGTTCTACCGGCCCACCGTCCTCGACGGGGTCACCCCCGCCACCCCGGCGTTCTCCGACGAGGTGTTCGGCCCGGTCGCCCCCGTCATCCGGTTCTCCACCCTGGACGAGGCCGCCGAGATCGCAGCGGCGAGCGACTACGGGCTCTCGCTCGGCATCCTGACCGGCAACCCCATGCGCGGCATGGAGCTGGCCGACCGCATCCCGTCCGGCATCGTGCACATCAACGACCAGACCGTGGACGACGAGTCCGTCGCCCCGTTCGGCGGGGTGGGCGCGTCCGGCACCGGCTCGCGGTTCGGCGGCACCCGCGCCAACCTGGAGGCGTTCACCGAGACCCAGTGGGTCACCATGCAGAGCGAGATCGAGCGCTACCCGTTCTGACCCGGCCCCTCCCGGCACCGGCCCCCGCCCCCCTCTCCCGGGCGGGGGCCGGCGCGCGCTCACCCCTTCTCGGCGCCCGCCGTCAGCCCCGAGACCAGCAGCCGCTGCGCGAGCAGGAACCCGGCCACCACCGGCACCGTCACCGCCACCGAACCCGCCATCAGCACCGGCGCCGGGACGCTGAAGTCGGCCAGCCGCGCCACGCCCAGCGCCACCGTCCACCGGTCCCGGTCCGGCGCGAGGAACAGCAGCGCGAACAGGAACTCGTTCCACGCGATCATGAAGACGTACAGCCCGGTCGCCGCCAGCCCCGGCAGCGCCATCGGCAGCACCACCCGCACGATCACCTGGCGGCGCGAGCACCCGTCGACCTCGGCGGCTTCCTCCACCGACACCGGCACCGCCTGGAAGTAGCCGCGCAGCATGTACAGCGCCACCGGCACCGTCTGCGCCAGGTAGATCAGCACCAGCCCCGGCAGCGACCCGGTCAGCCCCAGCCGGCCGAACAGCACGAACAGCGGCACCGCAAGCACGATCCCGGGGAACAGGTACACCGCCAGGAACAGGCCGTTCACCGCGTCGCGGCCGAAGAACCGCAGCCGCACCGCCGCATAGGCGCCCAGCACGCTGCACGCCACCGCCGCCAGCGTCGTGGCCACCGCCACCACCAGCGAGTTCGCCATGAACCCGGCCAGCCCGAACCCGCCCCGCTCCTCGGGGGCCAGCGCCCGCCCGTACGCCGACGGGTCCCACGACCCCGGGCCCGGCAGGCCCAGCGGGTCGGCCGCCACGTCGGGGAACGGCCGCACCGACAGCACCACCCCGTACAGCACCGGCCCGGCGGCGGCCGCCACCGCCCCCGCCACCACGGCCACCCGCAGCACCCCCAGCACCCGCCGCTCCACCGCGTGCCGGTCCCACCGCCGCCGCACCCCGCCACCCCCTATCCGCTTCACACCCGGCCACGTCCCGTCGCCCGCACGTAGACCACCAAGGGCACCGCCAGCACCACCGTCATCAGCACGCCCAGCGCCGACGCCGCCCCGATGTCGGCCCGCGTCACCAGCTCCGTGTACACCCGCACCGCCACCACCTCCGTGCCGCCCGCGCCCCCGGTCAGCAGGTAGACGTCGGTGAAGTTCTGGAACGACCAGATGAACCGGAGCAGCCCCAGCAGCGCCAGGACCCCCGCCAACTGCGGCAGCAGCACGTGCCGGAAGACCTGCGTGGGCGACGCGCCGTCGACCACGGCGGCCTCCTCCAGCTCCGCCGGGACCGCCTGCAACCGGGCCGTCAGGAACAGGAACGCGAGCGGGAACGACTTCCACACCTCGAACAGCACCACCGCCGTCAGCGCCACCGGCACCGGGAACCCGGCCACCTCCACGTCGCGGGTCGTCAGCACGTCCACCGGCGCGTCCCACCCCAGGAACCGCTCACCGACCGCGTTCACCGGGCCGTACTGCGGGTTGAGCAGCGCGGCGACGACGGTCGTCGCCGCCACCACCGGCAGCACGTACGGCACCAGCACCACACCCCGCACCAGCCCGCGCCCGCGGAACGGCCGCCGCAGCGCCAGCGCCAGGGCCAGCCCCGCCGCCAGCGAGCCCGCCGTCGTCGCCACCGCGTACACCAGCGTGGTGCGCGCCGCCGCCCAGAACCCCGACCCGCCGAGCACCCGGGCGAAATTCGCGAACGACACCTCCAGGTCGCCCCAGCCCAGCGCCCGCACCTCGATCAGCCGCACCTCCTGGAACGCCAGCACCACCCCCGCCGCGAACGGCACCAGCACCACCGCCGCCACCACCGCCAGCGTCGGCGCCACCAGCAGGCGGCCGTGCCACTCCTCCCTCCGCCGCCGGGCGCCGCTCACCGGAGGTCCGCCCGCACGTCCTCGGCCGCCTCCGCCAAGCGGGCCGCCACCTCGGCGGGATCGGCGCCGTCGAACAGCGGGGCCACCTCACGGGCCAGCGCGTGCTGCGCCGCCAGCGCGCCCGCGAGCGCCGCGTCGTCCGTCCCGTAGCCCCACCGGCGGAAGTCCTGGGCGCCCGCCACGATCCGGTCGACCGCGTCCGCCCCGTAGACCTCCGCCAGCGGCACGCGGTTCGCGGGGTCCTCGCCGCTGGGCAGCTCCGCCCACCCCGCCGCGAACGCGTCCGGGTCCTCCGGGGTGCCCGCGCGCATCGGCACCCGGCCCTCCGGCGACACCCCGAGCGACTCCAGGTAGCCCTCCCCCAGGAGGAAGGCGGCGAACCGGCGGGCGCCGTCCGCGTCGGCGCCGCGCGGCACGCCCAGGTTCAGCGTCAACCCGTACTGGGCGCCCGGTCCGCCCCCGGGGCCGCCCAGCGCCGTCGTGAACCCCGAGTTCGCGGCGAGGAAGCGCGGGTCGGCCGCGCACGGCGCGCACGTCGGCGGGAAGTCCGGGGCCAGCCCGGCCAACTCGTCGAAGACGTGCGACCCCCAGAACAGCATCGCCGCGTCCCCGGCGAGGTAGGCGGCGCGCGTCGTCTCCACGTCCTGCTCGCCTTCGACCGACGCCGCCGCCAGCCGCTGGTAGTCGGCGAGCGCCCGCACGCACGCGGGGGAGTCCAGCGCGACCTCGCCCGCCGCGTCCACCAGCTCGCACCCGCCGGCCAGCAGCAGCGCCTCCAGCGTCTGCGTGGTGAACGGATCGCCGGGCCGGGTGCCCAGCGCGATCCCGGCGACCCCGCCGACGTCCAGGCGTTCGGCGGCGTCGGCGGCCTCGGCCGTGGTGGTCGGCGGCGCCACCCCCGCCGCCGCCAGCAGGTCCGTGCGGTACACGAGCACCTGGCCCCAGCCGTCGCTCGGAACGGCGGCGGGGACGCCGTCGACCGTCACCATCTCCACCGCCCGCGCGCTGAACGTCTCCGGGCCCAGCTCGGCCAGCAGGTCGGCGGCCACCCCGGTGTCGAGCAGGCCCTGCGCGGACCAGGCGGCCGCCTGGTCCGGGCCGATGAGCACCACATCGGGCACGTCCCCCGACACGGCCCCCGTGACCAGCGCCTGGTTCTGGTCGGCGGCGGCCATGGGCACCACCTCCACCGCGATCCCGGTCGCCTCGGTGAACCGGGCGGCGGTCGCCTCCTGCCGCGCCAGGCGGTCCGGGGTCACGTGCGGGGTCCAGAAGGTGAGCCCGTCGTCCGCGCCGCCGTCCGCCGCACACCCGCCCCCGGCCGCGACCAGCACCCCGACCGCGACGGCGGCCGCCACCCGGCGGCCCCACCCCCGGGCACACCCCCACGCGCACACCCGGCGGCGCGGCCCCACCACGCCCGCACCGGCCCACGACACCATGTCGACCTCCGATCCCTTCCGCGATGGCGAATCCCCGACCCCGGGCCCTCCGCCCGGGGCACCACCTGAAGCGGAACACCGGCGCCCTCCGGCCGTGGGGGGAGAAGGGGGACGCCACGCGGGGAGAAGAGCCATAGGGGGCGCCCCCCGCGTCGGCACCCCGGCCGCCCCGGCCGTCCGACCCCACCGGCGCCGGCGGACCACCGCGCACCGTCCCCGGCGTCCGCCCGCCCCGGAGTCCAAGGCGCTCGCAAGGGTGCCCGGGGATCGGCCGGACCGGACCCCGGTTCCCGAGGGGGACGTATCCCGATGCCCGGACGCACGAGCCGCCGGACCGCCGAGCGATGAGGCCGTCCGATGCGGTGGCAGGGGGTGTCGCGCACGGGGTATCCGGCGACCGGTCCGTCGAAAGAGCATGCGCGCGGCCGGAATCGCCGCGCACCGACTCCCGTCCGCCCACCCCGGCGCCCGACGCGCTCGCAAGAGGGCCGGGGGATCGGTCGTCCCATCGGACCCGGGTTCCCGAGGGGGTGCGCCTCCCGGCGCGGCGAGGGCGAGCCGCCACTTCGCCGGGCGGTGAGGGGGTCCGCACGCGCGTCGGCGGCCCCGGCGGGAGGGCGGGTGGGGCCGTCCGTGATGGCGCGTGCCGATCGCCGCACGGCCCGGGCCCGACGGGCACCGCACCTCGTCGGAGCCTCGCCCCTCGTCGGGGGAGGCGGTCGGCGTTCCGCCGGCATCCGGAGACGGCCCCCCGAGAAGGCGCGCGCCCCGGCGGCCTCGGCAGCGGCCCCGCCGGGGCGCCGGGGCGATGGGGGCGGCCTCCGATCGAGGGAGTCGGCACGTCCGTGCTCGCCGTACCGTGCCGGCCGCTCGACGTCGCCATGGGGTGGTGACGCGGGTCGGTCGGCGGTCGTCGGCGGGTACTCCGCCCGGTCGGCGGACGGGCCGCGTCGGCGCGTCCTATGTCCGCTATGGGTGCCGGCCCTGGTGCTCCCGCCGCTGCGGCCCCCTGGCGGCACGTCACCCTCCCGCCGAGGCGGGGACGGGCGGCATGGGGAGCGGGCGGCCGTCGAGGGCGGCCAGGGTCAGCAGCACGGTCGCCGCCGTCAGGCCGAGCGGGGCCACGGCGGCGGGCCGGCCCGCCGCCGTCACCTTCTCCGGCAGCGCCCCCAGGCGGGTGCGCCGCGCCGCCAGCCAGTCCAGCCGCTCCTCCGCCGGGCCGCGCTCGCCCAGGCAGGCCGCCGTCAGCGCGAACAGGGACATCTGCGGGGTCCACGCCGTGGCGGTGTCCGGCCAGTCGGCGCCCGGCCGCACACCCCCGTTGGCCAACCACAGCTCCCCGGTCGCCCGCCGCCACGCGCCGACCGCCCCCGGCTCGGCCGGGGCGAACGGCGGCAGCAGGAACGCCACCGACGCGTCGCGCCCCGCCCACCCCGGACCGTCCCCGCCGCCCTCCGGGGCCGGCACCGCGCGGGGGAACCCGCGCGGCGCGAAGTGCCGGCCGATCCCGGCCGCCAGCGCCCCGGCCGCCGCCGCACACCGCTCCGCCGCACGCGGATCACCGAGCCGGGGCAGCAGGTCGGCGGCGCACCGGGCGCCCAGCAGCAGCGGGGCGGCCGTCCCCAGGGTCACCCGGTCGGTCTCCTGCTCCCAGTAGTCGGGGGAGGGGCGCGGCAGACCGGTCACCGGGTCGACGGCCGCGCACAGCGCCCCCGCCGCGGCCCGCAGCGGCCCGGCGAGCGCCGCCCGGCCCGCGCCGTGCGCCCCGGGCGTGCCCGCCCACACCCACGCCGCCCAGAGCGTCCAGCCCAGCCCGTCGAGCTGGGTCCCGCGCCCGTCGGGCACCCGCCCCGACCCGTCGGGCAGGTACCGGGCCTGCCAGGTGCCGTCGGCCTCCTGCACACCCGCGACGTAGCGCAGCACCCGCAGCGCGTCGCCGGGCAGGCCGCACGCGCACAGCGCCGCCGCCCCGAACGCCGCGTCGCGCGGCCACACGTACCGCCAGTACGGGCTCGCCGCCGCGACCAGGGCCCCGTTCGGGTGCAGCAGGGCCAGCAGGTCCACCAGCGCGGTGCCCGCCATCTCCGCCCACCGGGTGCCCGTCCCGGGGACGCGGGCCCGCGCGTACCGGGCGCGCTCGCGGCCGCGCGCCTCGGGGGTGTCCGGGGCGGCCCCCGGCGGACCGCCGCCCGCCGCCAGCGCCGTCCCCCGCACCCGCCGCACCCGCGAGTGCGGCGGTACTGCCACCGGTGCCCCGTCGACCCCGGCCACCACGCCGTCGGTGTAGAGCCGGGTCTCCGGCGACCACGCGGTGCCCCGCACGCCCAGGGCCGGACCGGGATCGTCGGGCATCGCGCTCACCCCCTCGGCGGCCTCCGCCCCGGGGCCTGCCCCGGGCCCGGGCGCGCGCGGACGGCCGTCGTGAAGTCGCAGCGGTCGCCCCGGTACAGCGATCGTCCCTGTTCGACGCCGCGACCGCACTCGTCCACGCTGACCTGGTCGACGTCGAGTGCCGCGCTGCGCGGCGGCACGGCGAGCAGGGCGGCGTTCTCGCGGTCGAGGTTCACGGCGCGGATGCGGCGCTCGCCGCGGACGATCCGCACCCCGTAGGTGTCGGAGAGCAGCGCGTACAGCGACCCCTCCAACGGGTGCCGGAGCAGGCCGGGCACCAGGGCGGCGGGCAGCCGGACGCGCTCGACGCAGATGGGCATGCCGTCGGCGAGGCGGAGCCGGTCGAGTTCGTACAACTCGGCCCCCGCCGCGATGCCGAGGCGGGCGGCGACCCCCGGTGCGGCCCGGCCGGTGGCGGCGCGCAGGACCCGGGCGGCGGGGTGCAGCCCGCGCGCACGGGCGCTGTCGGTGAAGGACGACACGAGGGGGGTCGTGGTCAGGCTGGGCCGGGTGGCGAGGGTGCCCACCCCGGGGACCGACCGCACCAGGCCGTCGGCCTCCAGCAGCCGCAGGGCCGCCCGTACGGTCACCCGCGACACCCCGAACCGGGCGGCCAGCGCGCGCTCGGGCGGCAGCAGCCCGGCCGCGCCGAGCCGGGGGAGCAGGTCGCGGCCGATGAGGGTGCGCACCTGCTCGGCCTTCGGCGAGCGCCGGCCCATGACCGCCTCCCCTCCTTTGCCGCGAAGGTAGACCAACTCCGCCCCGGGCACCACCCCCTCACCCGGATCCCGCATCCCCGCCCCGCCGGCCCCGCCCCATCCGGCCGACCGTGCCGCCGACCCGCCGACCGGCCACGACCGGGCGCACGCGCGGAGGCCGCCCGGTGCGCCGGGCCGGGGGCGGAGCCCCGCCGCCGAACGGCCGATGGCCGAACCCGGCCCGAGAGCCCCACGGGCGGCCCGGCCGCTCCCGGTGCCACGCACGCGGGCCGGGCACGGGATGGAGAGCGGGGCGGCGGGGGTGGCCCGGGCGGTGTGGTGCCCCGGCCAGCGATGCGGCCCTCGGAAGGGGGCCGTCTGCCGGGGCTGCGGGGGTCGGGCGGGCGATGCCCCGTGGCCGGGCGGCGGAGCCGGTGGGCGCCGGGCGGCGGGCTGTGATGGGGTGGGGCGGATGGGTGGACGGCCGGGCGGGGCGGTGGGGTGGGTCGGCGGCGCTACGCTGGCGGGCATGGAGCGCCCCTACACCATCCTGAGCTGCGCGATGTCGCTGGACGGCTACATCGACGACGCCGGGCCGGAGCGGCTGCGCCTGTCCAGCCCGGCCGACTTCGAGGAGGTGGACGAGCTCCGGGCGGGCTGCGACGCGATCCTCGTGGGGGCGGGCACCGTTCGCGGCGACGACCCCCGGCTCCGCGTCCGCTCCACCGAACGCCGCCGCCGCAGGACCGCCGAGGGCCGACCCGCCGACCTGATCCGGGTCGTCCTCGGCGGGCGCGGCGGGCTCGACCCCGCCGCCCGCGTCTTCGCCCCCGCCGACGCCCCCACCCTCGTCTACGTGCCCGGCGCCGCCACCGCGGCCGCCGCCCGCGCTCGGCTCGCCACCGCGACCACCACCGAGGTCGCGGACGCCGGGGACCCGCTCGACCCGCGCGAGGTCGCCGCCGACCTGCACCGGCGCGGCGTCCGCCGGCTCCTGGTCGAGGGCGGCGGACACGTGCACACCCTGTTCCTCACCGCCGGGCTGGCCGACGAACTGCGGATCGCCGTCGCCCCGTTCTTCGTCGGGGACCCGGCCGCCCCCAGGTTCACCCGCCCGGGCGCGTTCCCCGACGGCCCCGACCACCCGCTGTCGCTCGTCGGCGTCCGCGACGTCGGTGGCACCGCCGTCCTGCACTACCGCCGGGAGGTATCCGCGTGACCCGCCACGGACCGTCCGATTCCGACGCGGTGCCCGGTCCTGCCGGGGTTCCCGACTCCGCCGGTGCGCCCGACCCGGACGCGATGCCCGGTTCCGCCGGGCCGCCCGACCCCGCTGGTGCCCCTGGCCCGTATGGGGGCACCGATCCCGGCGGGACGCCCGGCCCCGCCGGGCCGCCCGACGCCGAGAGGCGCGGCACCGCCGGTGGCGCTCCCGGCACCTCCGGTCCGGCGGGTGGCCTTCGGGACGCGTCCGGTGGCACCGACCACCCGCCCGGCGTCGCCGGTCCGGTGCGCGGCTCCGGGAATGCGTCCGGCACCCCCATCCCCGCGCACGGCTCACGGGATGTGCCCGGTGCCTCCCTTCCCGTGCCCGGCGGCGGTCCCTCGGCCGCGCACGGGGCGCCGGGGGTCGGGGCGGAGGCCACCGACGCCGACCGGGCGTGGCTGCGGGCGGCCATCGACCTGTCGCGCGCCTGCACGCCCTCGCCCACCGCCTTCTGCGTCGGAGCCCTGGTGGTCGCCGCCGACGGCACCGTCCTCGCCGACGGCTACTCCCGCCGCGACGACCCGCACGACCACGCGGAGGAGGCCGCGCTGCGCGCCCTGGCCGACGACGACCCCCGCCTGGCCGGCGCCACCGCCTACAGTTCCCTGGAGCCGTGCTCCCGCCGCGCCTCCCGGCCCCGCACCTGCACCGACCTCATCCTCGCGACGGCGATCCCGCGCGTGGTCTTCGCCTGGCGGGAACCCGACGTGTTCGTGGACTGCGACGGGGCCGAACGCCTCCGTGCGGCGGGCCGGACCGTTGTCGAGGTCCCCGACCTCGCCCCCGAGGTCCGCGCGGTCAACGCCCACCTGCTGGACTGATCCGCGCCCGAGGCGCGCGTGTCCGGTCGACATCCACCCGTCCGCCGCGCCGGTCCGGCCGCGCCGCCGTGCCGCGAACCCCGACCCGTCCGGCGCCGCGCGTGGAACAGGGCCGACCGGCACGCCCCGACAGCGAGAGGGCACCCGAGCGCCCCGCCGCCAGCCGCCGTCGACCGGCGTCAGCGGCGTTCCACGCGCCTCAGGACTCGGCCGCGCCCCGTTCGGACGCGCTGCGGAGCACGCAGAACTCGTTGCCCTCGGGGTCGGCGAGCACCGCCCAGCCGGAGCCGTCGGTGTTCCGGTGATCGGCGACGAAGGCGGCACCGATCCCCAGCAGCCGCTCCACCTCCCGATCGCGCGAGGTGTCGGGGCGCAGGCACAGGTGGATCCGGTTCTTGTCCTTCTTCGGCTCGGGTACCTCGTTGAAGTGCAGCACCGGGCCCTCCGCCAGCATCACCTGCGTCTCCGGCTCGCCCGGCCGGTCCTCCGGGTGCAGGGGGCGGCCGGTCACCTCGCTCCAGAACCGGGCCAGGGCGTAGGCGTCCGCACAGTCGATCGCCACGTTCTGCACCACCGAGATCATCCGCGCCCGCCCTCCGACGTCCCACTCCGACCGACGCCGCGCCGACCGTCCGCACCCACGGTTCCGGCACGCGCTCCGGGCACGGTAGCACCCCGCTCCGCGCGCCCACCGGAGCCTCCCTGCCGGCCGGCACCCCGGTCGGACGGGGCGCCGGAACCGCCGGCGGCCGGCGCCCGCCCTCACGGCAGGACCAGTACCTCCTCCAGCGCACGGCCCTCCGCGTCGGCCGGGGGCTCCGCCCCCAGGAGGCGGGCGACCGTCGGGGCGACGTCGATCGTGCGCGGGCGGTGCGGGACCGCGCCCCGCGCGACCCCCGCCCCCGACAGGATCAGCGGTGCGTGCGCCTCGCGCAGGCTCGCGTGGCCGCCCCGCTCCCGGTCGCCGAGGTCCTCGGGCGGGACGAACGCGTAGGGCGGCGCGGCGTCGACGGCGAAGTCGCCCTCGGCCGCGGCCGCGCCCATGGCGTCGAGGGCCGCCCGGTCGTGCACCGCCTCCAGCTCCGGCAGCCCGCGCAGCACCCGGCCGACGCGGTCGCGCCCCTCCGGTGTCGCGGCGGCCCCCCGCAGGTAGAGGTTGGCGGCGCGCGGGCTCGCGGTCACCACCACCTCCGACGCCGGGTCCGGCGCCCGCCCCGACGCCAGCCGCTCCAGCCGGAACCCCGCGTCGCGCACCGCCCCGAACACCTGAGGTTCCAGCGACGCGGTGTAGCCCGTCATGCCGTGGTCGGAGACGAACACGAACGTGGTCCCCGCCAGCAGCCCGGCGCGCTCGGCGGCCTCCACGATGCGGCCCAGCCCGGCGTCGTGCTCGGCCAGCCGGTCGGGGATGCGCGGCGACCCCGGCCCCTCGGCGTGTCCGATCGCGTCGATGTCGGCCGAGTACACGGCGATCAGGTCGGGCACGCGCGGCAGCTCCACCAGGGCGCCGTCGGAGGGCACCGGCTCCCCGCTGAGCGCCCGCACGACAGCGTCGACGTTCTCCTCCCAGGTGGCGCCCTGCGTGTACAGCCCGCCGGGGTCGCGGTAGGCGACGCCCTTGTCGTGCACGATGTACCAGCCCGACGCCAGCACCAGCAGGCCCTGGCGGCGCAGTCCCTGCGCCAGCGTCTCGGCGGTGACGGTGCGGGTCTGGCCCACCGCCCGCCCGGTCTCGGGGTCGAGCACGTAGGCGGCGTTGCCGTGCACGTGCGGCCGCGCCCCGGTGGCGATGCCCGCCCGGTTGGGGTTGGACACCGCCTTGTAGGTGCACGCCGCGACCGACCGCACCCCCTCGCGCGCCAACCGGTGCAGGTGCGGCATCCGGTCGGCGAGGTGGGCGTCGAGATAGCGGGGGTCGACCCCGTCCCAGTCCACGAGGACCACCGGCCCGGCGGGGGAGCGCGGCCGCGCCGCCCCGGTGGCCGTGGCGAGGGTGGCGGCGACGGCGGCGGCGACCACCGTGGTGTGCAGGAAGGACCTACGGCGCATGGGCGGCCTCCGGTGCGCGGAGCGGGTTCCGCCGCGACTATAACCCCGCGCACCGCGCCCGCCGGGGAGGCGGCGCCGCGCAGCAGGGCGCGCCCTGCCGCCGCGTCCCGGGGCCGTCACGTCCGGGCGTCACCTCCGGACCGCCACTTCCGGGCCGCGCCTCCGGACCGCCACCTCCGGGCGGCTACATCCGGTCGACCGCGCGCACCCGCACCACGGCCCGCCCCTCCTCGTCGGAGGCGGCGAGGTCGATCTCGGCGGTGATGCCCCAATCGCGGTCGCCCGCGGGGTCCTCGAAGACCTGCCGGACCTCCCACACGCCCGGCCGCTCCTCGATGTGCAGCATCTTCGGTCCGCGCGCATCGGGGCCGATGCCCAGCGTGTCGTGCTCCGCGAAGTAGTCGCCCATGGCGTCGGCCCACTCCTCGGCGTCCCACCCCTCGTCGCCGTCGAGCGCGCCCAGGTCGGCGTAGCGGCGCAGCGCCGCCAGCTCCACCCGGCGGAACATCTCGTTGCGCACCAGCACCCGGAACGCCCGCTGGTTGGCGGTGACCGGCGTGTGCCGCTCCTCGATCTCCTCCGGGGCCACGTTCTCGGGGGTCGGGTTGGTCAGCTCCTCCCACTCGTCGAGCAGGCTGGAGTCGACCTGGCGGACGAGTTCGCCCAGCCACTCGACCAGGTCGAGCAGCTCCTCGGTCTTGGCGTCCTCGGGGACCGTCTGGCTCAGCGCCTTGTACGCCCCGGCGAGGTAGCGCAGCACCAGGCCCTCCGAGCGCGCCAGCTCGTAGAACCCGACGTAGTCGGTGAACGTCATGGCCCGCTCGTACAGGTCGCGCGCCACCGACTTCGGGCGCAGCGGGTGGTCGCCCACCCACGGGTGGCCGCGGCGGTACACCTCGTAGGCGTGGTCGAGCAGCTCCTCCAGCGGCTTGGGGTAGTCGACCTCCTCCAGCCGCTCCATGCGCTCGTCGTACTCGATGCCGTCGGCCTTCATCTGCCCGATGGCCTCGCCGCGCGCCTTGTTCAGCTGCGCGCCGAGGATCTGGCGCGGGTCGTCCAGCGTCGACTCCACCACCGTCAGCACGTCCAGCGGGTAGTCCGGCGCCTCCTTGTCGAGCAGCTCGAACGCCGCCAGCGCGAACGTCGACAGCGGCTGGTTGAGCGCGAAGTCGGGCTGGAGGTCGACGGTGAGCCGCGCCGTGCGGCCGTTCGCGTCGGGCTCGGGCAGCCGCTCCACGATCCCGCCGTCGATCAGCGACCGGTAGATGGCGATCGCCTCGCGGATGTGCCGGCGCTGCGTGGGGCGGTCCTCGTGGTTGTCGGTGAGGAGGTGGCGCATCCCCGCGAAGCAGTCGCCGGGGCGGGCGATGACGCTGAGCAGCATCGCGTTGCTCACCCGGAACCGCGACTTCAGCGGCTCCGGCTCGGCGGCGATCAGCTTCTCGAACGTGGCCTGGTCCCAGCCGACGAACCCCTCGGGGGCCTTCTTCCGCACGACCTTGCGCCGCTTCTTGGGGTCGTCGCCCGCCTTGGCCAGCGCCTTCTCGTTCTCCACGACGTGCTCGGGCGCCTGCACCACCACGTTGCCGACGGTGTCGAACCCCGCCCGCCCGGCGCGCCCCGCGATCTGGTGGAACTCGCGGGCGCCCAGCCGGCGCACCCGCGACCCGTCGTACTTGCTCAGCGCCGTGAACAGCACCGTGCGGATCGGCACGTTCACCCCCACGCCCAGCGTGTCGGTGCCGCAGATGACCTTCAGCAGGCCCTGCTGCGCCAGCCGCTCGACCAGCCGCCGGTACTTCGGCAGCATGCCGGCGTGGTGCACGCCGATGCCGTGCCGCACATACCGCGACAGGTTCCGGCCGAACTTCGTGGTGAACCGGAACGCGCCGATCTCCCGGGCGATGGCGTCCTTCTCCTCCCGGGTGCACATGTTGATGCTGGTCAGCGACTGCGCCCGCTCGACCGCCTGCGCCTGGGTGAAGTGCACGATGTAGACGGGGGACTCGTGCGTGGAGAGCAGCTCCTCCAGCGTCTCGTGCAGCGGGGTGGTCCGGTAGGAGTAGAACAGCGGGACCGGGCGCTCGGCCGAACCCACGACCGTCGTCTCCCGGCCGGTGCGCCGGGTCAGGTCACCCTCGAACCGGGACACGTCGCCCAGCGTGGCCGACATCAACAGGAACTGGACCTGCGGGAGTTCCAGGAGCGGCACCTGCCACGCCCACCCGCGATCGGGGTCGCCGTAGAAGTGGAACTCGTCCATGACGACGGTGCCGATGTCGGCCTTCGCGCCGTCGCGCAGCGCG
Source organism: Nocardiopsis trehalosi NBRC 14201 (assembly GCF_001552555.1). Taxonomy (GTDB): domain Bacteria; phylum Actinomycetota; class Actinomycetes; order Streptosporangiales; family Streptosporangiaceae; genus Nocardiopsis_B; species Nocardiopsis_B trehalosi. The sequence goes on from NZ_BCRK01000044.1 coordinate 18,440, forward strand.
ATGTTGGCCAGCACCTCGGCGGTGCAGCACACGATCGGGGCGTCGGAGTTGACGCTGGCGTCGCCGGTCATCATCCCGACGTTCTCGGTGCCGAACATCGCGCACAGGTCGAAGAACTTCTCCGACACCAGCGCCTTGATCGGGGCGGTGTAGAACGCGCACTCGTCGCGGGCCAGGGCGGCGAACAGGGCGCCCGCCGCGACCAGGCTCTTGCCGGAGCCGGTGGGGGTGCTCAGGATCACGTTCGACCCCGACACCACCTCGATCAGCGCCTCCTCCTGGTGGGGGTAGAGCGCCAGGCCGCGCTCCTCGGCCCAGGTGGCGAACGCCTCGAACAGGGCGTCGGGTTCGGGGCGGGGCGGCAGCCGATCGATGAGACTCACGCCTCCCATACTGCCCGTTCCCGGCGACTGCCCGGTACGGACCGTTCCGGGGGCGGGCGCTCGGGGGTGCAGGTGACCGGACGCGCGGGCGCGGAGGCGCCGGGGCATGGGGGCGGTGGCGGCAGGGTGGGCGCGCGTCGGGACACGGCGGGACGTCCGTCGGGCGGACACGCGGCAGGGCACCTGCCGGGCGGGGCCGCCGGCAGAGCGGGGATGTGTCGGGGGCGCGCCCCTGCGGGACGCGCCCCCATCGATCGCACCGGGCGCGGGCGGCGGCCCGCGCCCGCCGCTAGATCAGGCCGAGCTTGCGGACGGTGTCGCGCTCCTCGGTCAGCTCGGCCACCGAGGCGTCGATGCGCTCGCGGGAGAAGTCGTCGATCTCCAGGCCCTGCACGATCTCCCACCGGCCGTTGCGCGAGACCACCGGGAACGACGAGATCAGGCCCTCGGGCACCCCGTAGGAGCCGTCGGAGGGGATGGCCGCCGAGGTCCAGTCGCCCTCGGGGGTGCCGTTCACCCAGTCGTACACGTGGTCGATCGCCGCGTTCGCGGCGGACGCCGCCGACGAGGCGCCCCGGGCCTCGATGATCGCGGCGCCGCGCTTGGCGACGGTCGGGATGAAGGTGTCGCGCAGCCACGCGTCGTCGTCCACCGCCTTGGCCCCGGTGGTGCCGTTGACCTCGGCGTGGAAGATGTCGGGGTACTGGGTCGCGGAGTGGTTGCCCCAGATGGTGAGCTTCTTGATGTCGGTGACGGCCACGCCGAGCTTCTGCGCGAGCTGGGTGAGCGCGCGGTTGTGGTCGAGCCGGGTCATGGCGGTGAACCGCTCGGCCGGTACGTCCGGGGCGTGCGCCTGCGCGATCAGGGCGTTGGTGTTGGCGGGGTTGCCGACCACCAGGACGCGGATGTCGTCGGCGGCGCCGGCGTTGATGGCCTCGCCCTGGGGCTTGAAGATTCCGCCGTTGGCCTCCAGCAGGTCACCGCGCTCCATGCCCTTGCCGCGCGGGCGGGCGCCGACGAGCAGGGCGACGTTCGCGCCGTCGAACGCGGGGCGGGCGTCGTCGAAGATGTCGATGCCGCGCAGGAGCGGGAACGCGCAGTCGTCGAGCTCCATGGCCGTGCCCTCGGCGGCCTTCACGGCCTGCGGAATCTCCAGGAGACGCAGCTTCACGGGCGTGTCCGGGCCGAGGAGCTGACCGGAGGCGATGCGGAACAGCAGCGCGTAGCCGATCTGTCCGGCCGCGCCGGTGACGGTGACGTTGACGGGTGCTTGGGCCATGACCTTCTTCTCCTGACGACGTGTGTGCGACCGGCGATGCTATCTTCCGGCCCGTTCCGGTCCCGCGCCGACCCCGATGCCGACGCGCGCCCTCGGGTCCGGGTGACCGCACCGCCCCATCCACCCTAGTCGGACGCCCCCCGCCCCTCACGGCCCGGCCATACTTCCCGCCGCGCCGGCGGGGCGCCCGTCCCGCCCTTCTCGGCACCCGGGGGCGCCCGGCCGCACCCTGTTAAGATGTCCGCCATCCCGACGCCCCGCGCGCCGGGACGGAAGTCAGGAGACATCCCCGGCCACACCCGTACCGTGGCCCGGCCGTCCGGTGCCGCGCCCCGCCACCCGCCCGGCCGCGACGCCGGACCGCCCGGTCCGGCACCCGCGATGTCCCCGGCTCCCGACGACGCGGGCCGGTAGCTCAGCTGGTCAGAGCAGGGGACTCATAATCCCTGGGTCGCGGGTTCGAGCCCCGCCCGGCCTACCCTTCGCGAACACGCAAAAACGCCGTTGACCTGCGCCGACAGGTCAACGGCGTCCGCACATCATGTCCGGCTGACTACGGCCGCAGACGGCCCTAGCCGGTCGGCCACGCTGAATACACGCTGAAGTTCCGAGCGGTCAGAAGTCGGCGAACCCCTCCTCCGCCCGGCGCCGGGCTTGCTCCTCGCCGCCGTCGATGCAGCGGGCGTAGATGCGCAGCAGCACCTCCAAGCTGTGGCCGGCCCACCCCGCGATCTGCGCGGGGTTGACCCCCTTGCGGCTACTCCGATCCATCTTCTTTCTTCGCCAAGTGAAGAGCCAGCGGAGTGATGACGAACAGCCAAACGCCAATCGTCACAGCTACATATACGAGCGCCTGGTTCGTCGGGAAAAAGGGGTCAGGGGCGGTCGTGGGGCGGGGGGAAGACCGGGGTGGTGGCGGGCTCGTAGGGGAGGGTGGCGAGGGTGTCGGCGTAGGCCCGGTCGAGGGCGTCCCGCCGGCGGTCGGTGTGCGGGTCGGCGGGGTGGTCGGCCAGGCGTGCCCGCCGGCCGGAGTGCGCCTCGGTGATCTCCTCGGCGGTCGCCCGCCAGGCGGTGTCGTCGTGGACCCGGACCAGTTCGACGCAGTCCGGTGCCGCGCCCTCCGCCAGCGCGGCCGCGGCCCGGTCGTGGCCGTCGAGGAGGAGCCAGCCGTCCAGGAAGGACACCCACCACAGCAGGACGGGGGCGAGGGTGCCGTCACGGGCGTGCTTGCGGAGGGCCCGCACGCGGGGGGCGTCCGGGGCGGACAGCGGGCGCAGGGGCAGGACGCCGTGCCAGCCGCCCCCGCACAGCAGCTCGATGGTGGCGTCCGGCCAGTCCCGGACGAGGTCGGAGCTCCAGACGCCCGGCTCGAAGGCGGAGCGCCGGGTCAGCCGCCACCGCCCGTGGTGCAGCGGGCCGTGCGCGGTCTCCTCCAGCCACCGCGCGTAGCGGTGTGGCCAGTCGGGGCCGCGCCGCATCAGCGCGGCGGACACGGGCGGCAGGGGGGAGAGGTTTCCGAGCAGGCGGCGCAGGCGGAGGTCGCGGCAGCACCCGCCGCCCTCCGCGCGCGCCGCGATGAGCGTTCGCACGCCCTGCCGGAGGGCCCATCCGTCGCCCGCCGCCCGTTCGAAGCGCAGCGGGGGCGGGCCCGGGCGGTCGGCGGGCACCGACAGGACGAGCCCGCCCCGCGGCAGCGGTTCCCTCGTCGCCTTGGCCACCGGGTCAGGCTAGCAACGCGGTCGGTGTGGGCGGGAGGGGGCGCGGCCGCCGCGTCGGGCCGGTTCGGGGCAGCGCCGGTGGCCGTGAGCGGCGATGGTGAGGGGGTGGAAGACCGCGAGGAGTGCCGCGGCGGGTGCTTCGAGCCGGTGCCGGGTCAGCGCCGGCGGGCGTAGGCGGCGACGGCGAGGGGGCAGAAGACCGCGAGGAGTGCCGCGGACCAGACGAGGGTCCGGATGATGGAGCCGTCCGCCGGGGTGCCGGTGAGCAGGGCGCGGGCGGCGTCCATGGCGTGGGTGGCGGGGTTGACGCCCGCCCACGCCTGGAGCCAGCCGGGCAGGGTGTCGACGGGTGCCGCCAGGCTGGTGCCGAGCATCAGCGGGATGAACGCGATGAAGGCGAAGCCCATGACGGCGTTCTCGTCGCGGACGAGGACCCCGAGGAACACGGTGACCCAGCTCAGGCAGAACCCGAACCCGAGCATGAGCGCGACCGCGCCCAGCGCCGACGCCGCGTCGGTCTGCACGCGGAACCCCATCAGGTACCCGATGCCGAACAGCAGGGCGACCGCCACCGCGTAGCGGACCACGTCGGCGAGGATCGAGCCGAGCAGCGGCGCGGAGCGCCCGATGGGCAGGCTGCGGAAGCGGTCGAAGACGCCCTTCTTCATGTCGATGTTAATGGCGAGTCCGCTGGAGAGCATGCCGGACAGTCCCGCGCCCATGACCGCGATCCCGGGGAAGAGGTAGAGCAGGTAGGCGTCGGTCGACCCGGCGACGGAACCGCCGAACAGGAACGTGAACAGGACGAGGAAGAGGGCCGGGGTCAGGACGCCGTTGAGCATGGCGCCGGGGTTGCGGGCCGACTTGGCGAGGCTCCGGCCGGTCAGGACGAGGCTGTGCCGGAGCAGCCGCGCCGGCCTGCGGGGCGCGGCGGCGTCCGCCGTGGCCGGGGCGGGCGTCGCGGTCGGGGTGGCGGGGGTCATGCGCGGCTCCTCGCGGTCGCGGTGTCGGTCGGCGCGCCGCGGTCGGACGCGCCGTTGTCGCCGCCGGTCAGGGCGAGGAAGACCTCGTCCAGGCCGGGCAGGCGCAGGGAGAACTCGGCCAGGGCGATGCCCTGCTCCTCGAAGCGGCGCGCCACCTCGAAGAGGGAGCGGTCGTCGTCGACGGGGACGACGAGTTCGTGGGTGCTGGTGCGCTCGGCGCCGTGCCCGGAGACCGCGGTGAGGATGCGGGCCGCGTCGCCGAGCCGGTGCGGGTCGCGGGGCCGGGCGGCGATCGCCTGCCCGCCGACGATGCGCTTCAGCTCCGAGGGGGTGCCGTGGGCGATGACGCGGCCGTGGTCGATCACCGCGATGGAGTCGGCGAGGGCGTCGGCCTCCTCCAGGTACTGCGTGGTGAGCAGCACGCTCGCGCCGTCCGCGGTGAGTTCGCGGACGACGCGCCACAGGTCTTCGCGCCGGCCCGGGTCGAGGCCCACGGACGGCTCGTCGAGGAAGACGACCCGGGGCCGGCCGACGAGGCTCGCGGCGAGGTCGAGCCGGCGGCGCATCCCGCCCGAGTAGGTGGCGACGGGCCGCCGCGCGGCGTCCTCCAGCCCGAACCGGTCGAGCAGTTCCTTCGCGCGCCGGACCGCGTCGGGTTTGCGCAGGTCGAGGAGGCGGCCGATCAGGACGAGGTTGCCCAGGCCGGTCAGCTCCTCGTCCAGCGTCGCGTACTGGCCGGTCAGCCCGATCAGGCGCCGCACCCGGTCGGCGTCCCGGACGACGTCGAGGCCGCCGACGCGCGCCGTCCCCGCGTCGAAGCCCGTCAGCGTGGCGAGGACCCGGATGGCCGTCGTCTTGCCCGCCCCGTTGGGCCCGAGGACCCCCAGCACGGTCCCGTGGCGGGCGTGCAGGTCGACGCCCGCCAGGGCGGTGGTCCGGCCGAACCTTTTGACCAGCCCTTCGGTCCGGAACGCGTGGTCGTCCATGCGGCCTGTCCTCTCTCGGCGCCGGGGCCCGCCCGGCAACCATGGTGTCAACATTCCGATGTCGCGAACATCTGGATATCGAGAGTATCCTAGCCCCGTTGTGAACGCGGAATGGAGAGGAGTGGTGATGGCCCGACTGACACGGGTCCAGCAGCAGGCGCGCACGCGCGCCGCGGTCCTGGCCGCCGCTCGGACGGAGTTCGTGGAGTACGGCTACGCCCTGGCGAAGGTCGACCGCATCGCCGAACGGGCGGAGCTGACCCGGGGCGCGGTCTACTCGAACTTCCCCGGCAAGCGCGCGCTGTACCTGGCGGTCCTGGTCGAGATGGTGGAGAGCGCCGGCGGGGACGCCCAGCCCGACGCGCCCGACGGCCTCGGCGACGCCCTCGGCCGGTTCGCCCGGGCGTGGCTGGAGCGGCTGCCGCTGTCCGAGGAGACCGCGGCGGGCGGCCGCCTGCAGCTGCGCTCCCTGGCCGGGGTCGTCGACGACGACCACGGCCGCGCGGTGCTCGCGCAGACCGCCCGCATCGAGGCGCTGCTGCTCGCCATCGCGCTGGAGGGCTGCCCGCCGCAGGGGAGCGCGCAGCGGCGGGTGCGGCTGGGCGAACTGGTCCTGACGCTGCTCGGCGGCTCCGGCGCGCTCGCCGAGACGGCCCCCGGCTTCGGCGACCCCTTCGACCTCGCCCGCGCCTGCGCGCACCTGGCGGACCTCGACCTCGCCGACACCTGGGCGCCACCCCACCTGCGCCACATCCGGCCCGCCGAGCCGTGCGGCGAGCCCTGGACCCCGCCCGACCGGGCGGTGGACCTGATCACCGGCGCGCCGGTCGGCCTCGACGGCGACGGCGTGGTGGCGGTGCTCGGCGCCCGCCGCCTGGGCGCCGCCGAGGAGGCCGTCCGCGCGGCGCGGCCCGGGGAGCCCGTCACCGTGGTGGCCGCCACCGGCGACCCGGCCGAGACCGGGCGCCTGGTCCGGCTCAGGATCAGCGACCTCGCGACCTGCCTGCGCCGCGTGTTCCAGGCCTCCACCTGGCGGAACCTGCGGCTGGTCCTCGATGACACGGGCGCGGTGGCGTCGGCCGCCGGCCTGCCCGGTGCCGACGACGACACCGAGGCCGCCGTCCGGATCGCGGACGGCGCCATCGCCGCCCGCGCGACCGGACGCGGCGCCGCGCACGCGGCCGCCGCCTTCACCCCCGAACCCGCCGCACCACCGCGGAAGGACACGCCATGACCCTCCTCGACCCCCCGGCCGCCGACAACGGGCTGGCGGTGCTGCACGCCCTGCGCTGCTGCGGCCACTCCGGTACCGTCCGCGTGGCGGCGGCCGCGGGCCTGGACCCGGCCGACGCCGAGTCCGAGCTGATCGACCTCGCCGTCGACGGGCTCGTCACGCGCGAGGGCGGCCCGTTCGGCGCGTGGGGGCTGACGGACGCCGGCCGCGCAGCGGACGCCGAGCGCATCACCGCCGAACTGGAGTCGGCGGCCGCCCGCCCGGCCGTCACGGCGGCCTACGAGCGCTTCCTCGTGCTCAACCCCGAACTCCTCGACCTGTGCACGGCCTGGCAGCTGCGGTCCGTCGACGGGGCGATGACCGTCAACGACCACGGCGACCCCGCCTACGACGCCCGCGTCCTCGACCGGTTCACCGACCTGGACGCGCGGGCGGCGGCGGTGTGCGCTGCGCCGGCCGCCGCGCTGCCCCGCTTCGGCCGCTACCGGGACCGCCTCGCTCGCGCCCTCGCCCGCGCCGTTGCGGGCGAGCTGCAGTACGTGGCCGACGACGTCGCGTCGTACCACACCGTGTGGGCCGAACTGCACGAGGACCTGCTCGCAACCCTCGGGATTGCCCGGTGGTGAGGTGGGTCCACCCGCTGTCGGCGGACACCGAGGGGGCGGCCGACGTGCTGGGCGCCAAGGCCCACGGCCTCGTGGCGCTGCACCGCCTGGGGCTGCCGGTGCCCCCCGGGTTCGTCGTCACCACCGCGGCCTGCCGCGAGTTCCTGCGCGCGGGCCGCCTCCCCGACGGCCTGGCGGAGGAGCTGGCGGAGGCCACCGCCGGGCTGGAGGCGGCGACCGGGCGCCGGTTCGGCGGGACGCGGGCCCCGTTGGCGGTGTCGGTGCGCTCCGGGGCGGGCGTGTCCATGCCCGGCATGATGGCCACCGTCCTCAACCTCGGCCTCACGGCCGAGGCGGCCGACGCGCTGGCCGCCGAGACCGGCGACGCGCGGTTCGCCCTGGACGCCCGCCTGCGGTTCCTGTCCGGGCTCGCCTCCGCGATGACCGGGGCGGACATCGACGGCGCGGTCGGCCCCGGCGGCCCAGCCGGCCTCGGCGCGGAGCCGGACGGCGGCGAGCGGGCGCGCCTGGCCGCCGCGATCGAGCAGGTGCGGTGGTCCGTCCGGCAGCGGTGCGGCCGCGCCGTCCCGGAGGACGCCGCCCGGCAGCTGGAACTCGCCGTGTGCACCGTCTTCGCCTCGTGGGAGGCGCCCCGGGCGCGGACCTACCGCGAACTCCACGGCATCCCGCACGACCTGGGCACCGCCGTCGTGGTGCAGGCGATGGTGTTCGGCACCCGCGACGCGCGCAGCGGCACCGGGGTCGCCTTCAGCCGCGACCCCAACACCGGGGAGGCCGGCCCGTTCGGCGACGTCCTCTTCGGCCACCAGGGCGAGGCCGTCGTCTCCGGCCGGACCGCGACCCGGCCCCTGCGCGACCTCGCCGACCGGGAGCCCGATGTCTGGGCCGCCCTGGCCGACGCGCTGCGCCGGATCGAGGGGCACCACCGCGACGCCTGCTACGTCGAGTTCACCTTCGAGTCGGGTGAGCTGTGGCTGCTCCAGGCCCGGCCCGGCCGGTTCGTCGGGGCCGCGGCCGTGCGCGTCGCGGTCGACCTCGCCGACGAGGGCGCGATCACCCGGGGGGAGGCGCTGCTGCGGGTCGCGCCGCACCACCTCCGCGACGCCCGCACGCCCCGCATCGCCGCGTCCGCGCGGGCCGCCGTCGTCGCCCGGGGGGTGGGCGCCTGCCCCGGCGTCGCGGTCGGCCGGATCGCGACCACCACCGACGCGGCGGTCCGCATGGCCGCCGACGGCCCGGTCGTCCTGGTGCGTCCCGAGACGTCCCCGGACGACCTGCGCGGCCTGGCCGCTGCGGCGGGCATCGTCACCGCGCGCGGGGGACCGGCGAGCCACGCCGCGGTCGTCGCCCGGGCGCTGGGCCGGCCCGCCGTGGTCGGCGTCGGCGGCCTCACCGTCGACACCGCGGGCGGTGCGGTGCGGGTCGGCGGACGCACCCTGCCCGAGGGCGCGCTGGTGACCATCGACGGGACCGGGGGAGAGGTCGCGCTCGGCCGCCCGCCCGTCGCGGCGGGCACGGCGGGCCCCCACCTGCGCCGGTTCCTCGACTGGGCCGACGACGTGTCGGGCGACCGCTCCGCGCGCGGGGAGGCCGAACGGCTCGGCGCCGCCCACGCCGTACTGCGCGTGGACCGGCCCTAGGGAGCGGTTTTCGGATGCTTTCGGGCCAGCGAGCGGCCTCGCCCCTGCTGTGCCTGCTTCCCGGGCCGGCACAGCGGGGGCCCTGGGCGGCGCCCGCACGCCGATGTGCGAGGTCCGCCGAGGTCTGGCCGTTCGCCCTGGTCGGCGCCGCGAGCGTCGTTCAGGCCCCGCTGTGCGGAGCTGCGGAGCGGTGCCCGGCAGGGGCGTGGTCGCGGGCCCGGAACGGGCCGGAGAACACGACTTAGGGGTGCGCCGGTCCGCGCGGTACCGGGCGCACCGCGCGGACCCGGGGCTCAGGGGCGGACACCCCGCGCGAACCCGGTCCAGCGCAGGTCGGCGGGCAGGTGGCCCATGTCGTTGTACAGCAGGACCGTCGGCGGCACGCCGTCGCGGTACTCGATCGCGGTCAGGGCCGTGTTTCCGCAGCTCAGCCCGAGCCACCGCGCGGGCGGCGCGTCGAGGGCGTGCCGCACCAGCCAGGCCGCCTGGTAGGCGTGCGTCACCAGGACCTCGAACGTCTCGGTCGGCGCGGGGCGCGCGAACCTGGCGACCAGGTCGTCGGCGAGGCGCGCGCCGGCGGCCGCCTCGGCGGCGTCGTAGCCGTCGAAGAACCCCGCCCACGCGGGCGGCGGATCGGACGGCACGTGCGGGACGTGGTCGATCAGCTCGGGCGCCGCCGCCACGGGGACCCCGGGCAGTCCGCGGCCGATGATCTCCGCCGAGGCGGCCGCCCGGGGGAGGGGGGGAGTGCCACACCGCGTCGACCGGGACGCGGGCGAGTCGCTCCGCGAGGAGTTCCGTCTGCCGCCGCCCCGTGTCGGTCAGCTCGCCGAACGGGTCCACCTCCCCGTGCCGTACCACCCACAGGTGCCGAGCCGGCATCGCGACCCCTCTCTTCTCTTTTTAGGATGTCATGAACATCCGGATGTCCGCGACATCTTAATGGAGGGCGTCCGTGCCGTGTCGGGCGGGTCGGGTCGGGAGGGGGGCGGCGGCGGGCCGCGGCGGTCCGCCGCCCGCGCGAGCTGCGGCGGGGCCGGCGCGGCGGTACCGGGTACCCGCCGGACGGAGGCGGGAGCCGGGCTCTACCCTCATATCGAACTTCTCGGATCGGAGCACCATGCACGCCACCCGCCTCATCCCCGCCGCGCTCGTCGTCCTGGCCGCCACCGCGTGCGGCGGTTCCGCCGAGGCCGAGACCCGGGCGGCCGGGGCCGAGTGCGAGGACTACATCGCCTGGCAACTGGAGCTGCCGGACGACGCGGTGTTCGGCGCGTCCCCCGAGATCACCCCGGTCGAATCCACCTCCGAGGACCTGCGGCAGTACGAGGTCGCCGGCACCTTCGATACCGAGGACGGCCCCAGCACCGCGTACACGTGCTTCATCACCAACAACTCCGGCGACTGGGTCGTGGTGGACCTGCGGACCGAGGAGCGGTAGCCGGTCGCCGGGTCGCGGCCGCCCCCGACGAGCCGCTCCTTGCCGCCGGGGAAGTGGAAGCAGAGCGAACCGCGCGGTGCCCCGCTGGCGGCGCTCACCTGGTCGAGCCCGGCGCCGGGGTCCCCGGCGCTCTCGACCGGCTCCTGTGGGGCGCCCAGGAGGCGCTCCCGTGTCTCGGCACCCTTCCGTCGCATGCCGCCGCCCGCAGCGCCCGCGACCTCCGTTTTGAATATTCATGCGAGATGGCACATAATCTTCCTATGTCTAAGGTCCTCACCTCCCTGCCCACCGGCGAGCGCGTCGGCATCGCCTTCTCCGGCGGTCTGGACACCTCCGTCGCCGTCGCCTGGATGCGCGACAAGGGTGCCGTGCCGTGCACCTACACCGCCGACATCGGCCAGTACGACGAGCCCGACATCGCGTCGGTGCCCGGCCGCGCGGCGGCGTACGGCGCCGAGATCGCGCGCCTGGTCGACTGCCGTGCGGCGCTGGTCGAGGAGGGCCTGGCCGCGCTCACCTGCGGCGCGTTCCACATCCGCTCGGGCGGCCGGTCGTACTTCAACACCACACCGCTCGGCCGCGCCGTCACCGGCACCCTGCTGGTCCGGGCGATGCTGGAGGACGGGGTGCAGATCTGGGGCGACGGCTCGACGTTCAAGGGCAACGACATCGAGCGCTTCTACCGGTACGGCCTGCTGGCCAACCCGCACCTGCGCATCTACAAGCCGTGGCTCGACGCGGACTTCGTCTCCGAGCTCGGCGGCCGCAAGGAGATGTCGGAGTGGCTGCTCGCCCACGGCCTCCCCTACCGCGACAGCACCGAGAAGGCGTACTCCACCGACGCCAACATCTGGGGCGCCACCCACGAGGCCAAGACCCTGGAGCACCTCGACACCGGCGTGGAGACCGTCCAGCCGATCATGGGCGTGCGGTTCTGGGACCCCGAGGTCGAGATCGCCGCCGAGGACGTGACCATCACCTTCGACCGGGGCCGCCCCGTGGCGATCAACGGCAAGGAGTTCCCCTCGGCGGTCGACCTGGTGATGGAGGCCAACGCCATCGGCGGCCGCCACGGCATGGGCATGTCCGACCAGATCGAGAACCGGGTCATCGAGGCCAAGAGCCGCGGCATCTACGAGGCCCCGGGCATGGCCCTGCTGCACGCGGCCTACGAGCGCCTGGTCAACGCGATCCACAACGAGGACACGCTCGCCCAGTACCACAACGAGGGCCGGCGCCTCGGCCGCCTCATGTACGAGGGCCGCTGGCTCGACCCGCAGGCGCTGATGATCCGCGAGTCGCTGCAGCGCTGGGTGGGCACGGCGATCACCGGCGAGGTGACGCTGCGGCTGCGGCGCGGCGAGGACTACTCGATCATGGACACCTCCGGCCCGGCGTTCAGCTACCACCCGGACAAGCTGTCCATGGAGCGCACCGAGGACTCGGCGTTCGGCCCGGTGGACCGGATCGGCCAGCTCACCATGCGCAACCTCGACATCGCCGACTCCCGCGCCAAGCTGGAGCAGTACGCGGGCCTCGGCATCGTCGGCAACACCCACGCGACGCTCCTCGGCGCCGCCCAGGCCGCGTCGACCGGGCTGATCGGCGCGCTGCCCGAGGGCGGCGCCGAGATCATCGCCTCGCGCGGCCGGGTCGAGGGCGACGACGAGCTGCTCGACCGCGCCGCGATGGAGTTCGGCACCGACTGACCCCGGACCGCGGCCGCAGCAAGGGCGGCCGACCCGGCGGAGCGCCGCCGGTCCGCCGCAGCGGGCCGGCGGCGCTCGGTGTGCCGGGGGGAGCGGGGCGGGCGGGGCCCGGCGGCTCGCCGGGCCCCGCGGCGCCTCAGCCGATCTCGGTGGTGGCGGCCGACCACGTCCGCAGCCGGTGCAGCGCGGCCTCGGCCTCGCTCAGGGGCGGGGGCCGGTGCGGCAGGCCGTCCCCGGCGCCCTCGTCGGGCATGCGCAGCCGCCGCCACGCGGTCACCCACCGCTGGATCTCGTCCTCGCCGCCGCCGCAGGCGGAGACGAACGCGCACAGCACCGTGAACTTCGGCAGCTCGCGCGGGTTGGCCAGGGTGGTCTGGAACGTCGAGCGCGACACCGCGCCGCCGCAGAAGCGCTCCAACTGGCGCAGCGACCAGTCGCCCGACCACACCCGGAAGCGCTGCATGGCCGCCACCAGCTGTGCGGGGGTGCGCGCGTCCAGGGGGTTGGGGCGCCGCCCGTAGCCGGCGAGGTCCTCGATGACGCCGGGCCGCTCCAGGCGCTCGCCGTGCGGCTCGCGCGCAGCGGGCTCCTCCTCGCGGGTGACGGGCACCATGCGCACCCAGCCGTAGACTTCGCGGTCGGCGCCGCGCCGCAGCCGGTGCGGGGCGGCGCCCGGCGCCGGCCGGTAGACGGTGGCGGGTTCGGGGGCCAGGGAGTCCTGGGGGCCGGTGGGGCCGAGCAGATCGCCGGTCATCACGCCTCCCCCTGAGCGGGGCGGGCGGGCACCAGCCGGCGGGCGATGTCGGTGGCGGTCCCCAGTACCGCGGCGCTGAGGAGCACGGCGGTGGCCAGATCGTGGCCGGACGCCATGAGCCCGCACGCAAGTACGAGGACGAGGACCACGACGAGAATTCGCCCCCAGGAAATCCCGGGACGGAAAAGGATCATGAGGTTACTCTGCTTTCTGGGAGAAGGCTGTGACCTGGGCTCACAAGATCCATTTGGGGTGATCGCGCCGAAGGAGAGAGAAGGGGGCGATCGCCGGAATGAACCTGCGTGTCGGGAAAGCTACCTCATGACTAAGCCACATCAAAGCACCATCGCAAACAGCGCGGGCTTTTCGCGTCGAGTTTCCCTTTTGGGGTGAGAAGCCGTTTATCGCGGCCGTTCGCGTCGGCGCCGACCCTGCTCGGCGCCGCCCGGCCGCGCCTGTCCGCACCCGTCTTGAACCGACTTCCCATGACGGAAACGGGTTGCCTGATTGGTGGGCGTCCAGATGTGGTAAGAACCTCCGTGGGTGCGGTGGAACCCGGTTCGGCGGATTCATACCGTCCGCTGAACCGATTCGGTTCCGTCCGTAACCCCGCTGTTTCGGAGTCCGCCTGTGACCTGGGCACCCCGGACCCTTCGGGCCGGGGCGGTGCGGTGCGGGGCCGAAGGGGAGAGGAGAGACTCCCCGTCGGCCCGGTGCGGCGCCCCGACAGACGAGCGGCCCCCGGCCCGGAAACGGGCCGGGGCCCGCGCACCGGCCCGGAACCGGGGCCGGGACCCGACGCGGACCGCCCGGCTCCGCACCGCTGCGCCCGCGCGCTCAGTCCTCCGGCGGTCCGCCGCCGCGCAGCCCCCAGGCGTCGAGACCGGAGTAGATGATCGCGAGGCGGCTGCCCGGGGCGTCGAAGCACTCCGCCTCGCCGGTGTAGAGCGCCACCAGCTCGTCGCCGCCGCGCCACCACGTGTCCGCCAGCCCCGCGACCTCGTGCACGGGCGCGTAGCCGGACAGGTCCAGGGCGTCGACCGCGCCGCCCGTGACCTTGGTGATCCGCCGCGCCCACATCAGGACGTGCGCGGTGAGGGCCAGCGCCTCGACCCAGCCCTCGACGGTCGCGTGCAGCGGGGTCCAGCGCTCGGCGTGGATGCCGAACTCCCCGCCGGGCCCGACCATGAACCCGTACGGCACGGCCGTCCGCTGCGGCCCCGCGTCGAACCGCCAGCCGCCGCCGGGCGCGGGTTCGGGCACGTCGGCGCGGAACCAGAGGGGGCCGCCGCTGTACTGCGCGCCGGGCGGCAGCACCCACCCGCCCCACCGCCGCTGGAAGTCGGCCACCCGACGGGCGTCGTCCGGCGGCATCCCGAGATCGAGCAGGCGCCGCGTCTCGATCCGCGGCACGGCGACCCGGACCCCGTGCACACGGAGGTGGTAGTCGGCCCGGCGGGACAGCCCGCCGGGCACGTCACCTTGGGGGAGGAGTTCCACGCCCGAACGCTAGCCCCTCCGCCCACCCCCACCCGCCCGGCGCGCCGGGCGGCCGGGTGAGGGCGGTCGGCGGCGGAGGAGGCATGGCGGACACGGGGGCGGCGAGGGCGTCGACGTCGCCGCGTGCGGCGCTCCGCTCTTCGGCGGTCAGGGAGATGACGAGCCGCCCACCGGGGCCGAGGCGGCCAGCGTGTCCTCCTGGGCCGCGTCGCCGCTCTGCATACGGACTAGGGCGGCCCGCATCGGCGTGCGACCGCCCTCCCGGTCGACAGCAGGCGTCGATCACGCGGCTAACACCGCCGTTCCCGGTGGCGGGGTTCGCGCCGCGACGCGGGACCGGCGCGGGCGGGGTCAGGCGTCGAAGCGCATGGCGACCACGTGTTCGGCGGGGACGCGGATGAGGATGCGGCGGTCCGGGCCCGAGCCCAGGTCGCTGTAGGCGCCCGGCGGTGCGCCGTAGCGCCGCTCGATGCGCTCGATCCAGGCGGTGACGGTCGCGGCGTCCTCGATGTACTCGGCGCGGCCGCGCAGGGTCACCGAGATGACCGGCGCCGTCTCGGAGTCGACGCAGACCGAGACACGCGGGTCGCGGCGGACCGCCCGGCCCTTGGCGGTGGACCGGGTGGTCGTGAGCAGGACGTCGCCGCCGTCCTCGGCGAACCACACGGGGGTCACGAGCGGGGATCCGTCGGCCAGCAGGACGGCGACCTTGGCCGTGCGCCGGCCTTCGGCGAGGAAGGCCCGCCATTCGGCGGTGGAGAGCTGGATGGGCATGCCGCGATCGTAGGCGGGGGGACCGACATCCGTCCGCCTCCCGCGCCTTCCCGGCCCGCCGGCCCTTGACGTGGTCCATGGCTGTGGCTCACCTCTAGATGCGGACACTAGAGACAGACTTCGGTGAACGAGGTGCCGCATGACCGTCCTGTCCTACTCCCGCTACGTCGTCGAACCCGAGAACGCCGACGACCACGTCGTCCGCCGGGCCGCCCTGATCACCGCCGTCCGCGCCGAGGTGCCCGGCCTGGGACCGACGCGGGTGGCCCGCGTCGACGAGCGCACCTGGCCGGACGTCTGGCTGTGGGAGTCGAGGGAGAGCGTCGAAGCCGCCCGCGCATACGCGCCCACCCTGCCCGAGGCCGCGGCGGCGTTCGCCCTGCTCGGTGAGCACCGGCTGGAGTTCGCCGACGTGGTCGACGAGGTCTGAGCGGGCCGTGAGTGCCCCGCCGGTGGGGGTGTGCTCCCGTGGGCGGTGGTGCGGGCTCCCCCGGGGGTCGGGGGTCCGGTGCTCCTGAACCGGGGCCGTCCCGGGCCGCAGAATCGAGGCGGGCCGACGGGGCCGCCCGGCGGCGCCCGCCCCCAGTTCGAGCACACCGCCACCAGGAGGCCCCCATGACCGCGCCGACAGCCGTCCCCACCGACCATCCCGGCCCTCCGGCCGCACCCGGCCGCCCGCCCGAGGGAGGGCGGCCGGGCGAGGCCGATGCCGCCGCGCGCCGTCCGCAGCGGGGCGTGCCGGTGGGGGCGCTGATCACCCTGGCCGCTGTGGGCGGGGTGTTCCTCACCGTCCTGCTCACCGGACACGACCCCGGCCCCTGGTGGGCCTGGTTCCCGCTGACCAGCGGCCTGGTGCTGGCCGCCCTCGGCCTGCGCCTGCACCGCTTCGATGCCGTGGCCGCCGTCGTGGCGGGCCGGGTGCTCCTGCTGGCCGGCGCCTCGTCGGCGACAGCGGGCGTCCTGCTGCTCTTCGAGGTGATCGAGACCGGCTGGCCGGCGTTCCTGGTGGTCGCCGGCGCCGCCCTGGCGGGGGCGGCGGTGGACCGGACGCGGCGCGGCCGCCGCCTGGGCGGCCTGGTCGACCGCCTGCTGCTCGTGTGGGGCCTGGGCTGCGCCGCCCTCGGCGCGGTGTTCGCCCTGTGGTTCGGTGCCGGATTGGATCGGCTGGGGGTGTTCTCGCCCGAGGAGTGGACCGGCGGCCTGGTGGTCGTCCTCGGCGCGCACGCCGCCCTGGAGGGCGCCCGGACCTGGATGTCGGACCGCATGCGGGACGTGGTGGTCTCGGCGCTGCTGCTCAGCGCCGGCCTGGCGGCCGTGGTGCACGGCGTCGCGCTGGCCTCCTGGCCGTGGTGATCCGCCCGGCCCGGTGCGGTCGACCGCCCGCCCGCGCGGGCGGGCGGTCGACCGCACCGCTGTCAGGCCATGCCGCCGTTGGCGTAGACGGTCTGCCCGTTGATCCACCGGCCGGGCCCGGCGAGGAAGGACACGACCTCGGCGATGTCGCCGGGCGTGCCCAGCCGGTTCATGGGGTTGAGCCCGGCCAGCCGGTTGACGGTCGCCTGGTCCTTGCCGTCGAGGAAGAGGTCGGTGGCGGTGGGGCCGGGCGCCACGGTGTTGACCGTGATGTCGCGGCCGCGCAGCTCCCTGGCCAGGATGAGGCCGATCGCCTCGACCGCTCCCTTGGACGCCGCGTACCCGGCGTACCCGGGCAGGGCCGTCTTCGTCACCGTGGTGGAGAAGGTGAGCACGGCCCCGCCGTTGCGCACCCGGCGGGCCGCCTCCCGGGCGACGAGGAAGGTCCCGCGGATGTTGGTGCGGTGCATGCGGTCGAGGTCGTCCATGTCGATCTCGGCGACCGGCGACAGCACCATGACCCCGGCGGCGTGGGCGACGACGTCGACGCCGCCGAACGCCTCCTCGGCGGTGTCGAACAGCGCCGCCACGTCGGCCTCGTCGCCCACGTCGGCGCGGGCGGCGACGGCGGTGCCGCCGTCGGCCGTGATCTCCGCGACGGCGTCCGCTGCGGCGGCCTCGCCGCCGACGTAGCCCACGACGACGGCGAGCCCGTCGGCGGCGAGGCGCCGGGCGACGGCGCGGCCGATGCCGCGCGACCCCCCGGTGACGATGGCGGTGCGGCGGGCGTGCGGGTGCTCGTACGGGTGCTCGGTCATGTGGTCCCCCTTGGCCGCGGCCGGTCGGCCGCGCGTTGGTATCGGTGTTAACGACATCATGGAATCATTGATAGCGTCAAGGTGCTACCACCCCGGTGTTATCGTCGTTACATGAGCGAGCGGCCGACCACCACCCGGGACCGGATTCTGCGCGCCGCGGCGGACCTGCTCGCCGAGGGCGGCCGCGACGCGGTGTCCACGCGCGCCGTCGCGGCGGCGGCACGGGTGCAGGCCCCCGCCATCTACCGCCTCTTCGGCGACAAGCGGGGGCTGCTCGACGCGGTCGCCGCCCACGGGTTCGCCGCCTACCTGCGCGACAAGACCGCCCGCCCGCCCTCCGGCGACCCGGTCGACGACCTGCGGCGCGGCTGGGACCTGCACGTCGCGTTCGGCGTCGCCAACCCCGCCGTCTACACGCTGATGTACGGCGACCCCCGGCCGGGGGCCGCCCCCGAGGCGGCCCGCGAGGCGGCCGCCGTCCTGGACGGGCTGGTGCGGCGGGTGGCCGAGGCCGGGCGGCTGCGGGTGGCCGCCGACCGCGCCGCCGCGATGATCCACGCGGCCGGGTGCGGCGTCACGTTGAGCCTCATCGCCACCCCGCCCGCCGAGCGCGACCCCGGCCTGTCGTCGGCCGCGCGTGAGGCCGTGCTGGCCGCCGTCGCCACCGGCGGGCCGGACGCGGACGGCGACGGCGGGGTGGCCGCCCGGGCGGCGGCCCTGCGGGCGGCCCTGCCCGGCACACCCGGCCTGAGCGGCAACGAGCGCGCCCTGCTGGGGGAGTGGCTCGACCGCGTCACCCGCGCCTCGGCCGAGGGCTGACCGGCGGCACGCCGCCGCGTCCGCCCGCCGTGGCGGG
>NZ_BCRK01000045.1 GCF_001552555.1 Nocardiopsis trehalosi NBRC 14201
CGCCGCGCCCGTCGGGGTGGCCGGGGTGCCGCCCGAGGAGTAGGACGCCGGGACGCCGGGGGTCGATCCCGGCTGGGCGGCGCCGCTGGGGGTGGGGGCGCCGTTCGGGCCCCCGGCGGCGGTGGGCACGGTCGCCCCGCCGGAGGGCAGCCCCGTGGAGCCCTGGCCGGCGCCGGACGGCACGGCCGCTCCGCCGCCGCCCAGCCCGCCGCTGTAGTTCGCCTGCGTGACGCCGCCGCCCTGGCCCGACGCGACGGACGCCGGCACGCCGGTGCCCGACCCGGGCTGGGCCGCCCCACTGGGCGTGGGGACGCCGTCGGCGCCGCTGGGGCCGTTGGCGCCGCCGGCCGCGGTGGGCACGGACGCCCCGCCGGAGGGCAGGCCGGTGGAGCCCTGGCCGGCCCCCGCCGGGACCACCGCCGCGCCACCGGGGACGGCGCCGCCGCCGTCGGCCGCGCCCGCGGTGCCCGACTGCGAGGCCGTCGACGCGTACTGGGAGGGGGTGCCCGCGCCCGTCGCGGTCACCGCCGGGTTGCCGTCGCCGCCCGCACCGGTCCCGCCGGTGGTGGAACCGCCGGTAGTGCCCGTACCGCCGTTGAGGCCGGTCTGCGCCGCGGTCGGCAGCGCGGTCGCCCCGCCCGACGCGCCGTGGGCCGGGTCCGACCCGCCGGTGGAGCCGCCCGCCGCGCCCTGCGCCGGGCCGCTGGAACCGCCGCCGGGGACCACGCCCCCGCTGCTGCCTCCGGCGGCGCCCGTCGCCAGGCCCGCGCCGCCCGCGGCGGCCATGGTCGTCGCGGCGGGCAGGCCCTGGCTGATGGTGGCGGCCCGGCCGGCCGCGCCCGACTGGTGGGCCGCGTTGGAGGCGCCGAACGAGGCGCCGCCCGACCCGCCGCCGGGCTGGTTCCCGCCGCCCCCGTTGCCGCCGCCCGACGCTGCGCCGAACGCCACCGCCCCGCCGGTGAGCTTGGCGGCCAGGGTGCCGAGCAGGCTCCACAGCATCGGCAGCGCGCCGGTGGCGATGAGGATGAGGGCGACGCCGAGGAAGTACTGGAAGACGCCGTCGGGGCTGTCGCGCGCCTCCGTGAAGAAGACGAACCCGAGCGCGTAGATGGCCACGATCACCGGCTGGTACAGGATCGACCCGATCAGCCAGCCCATGACCTTGCTGAAGATGGCGGTGCCCGGCCCCGGGAGCATCGCCGCGCTGGCCGCCAGCGGCAGCACCGCCGCGCAGATGTAGATGACGCCCTGCGTGTAGTAGAGCGCGACGATCTGGATGACCGAGCCCACGATCAGGGCGATGCCGATGATCGTGCCGAGCAGCAGCCGGAACGGGCCGGTCAGGAAGTCGCCCTCGGGGATGGCCGCCAGATCTGTCGCGAGCGCCTTGCCGAAGTCCTTGGCGACGCCCTCACCGAGGAAGTAGTCGGCCAGCTGGTTACTGAAGTCGACGAGCCCCTGGATGATGAAGATGCCCGCGAACGTCGTGAAGACCAGCATCAGCAGGCCCTTGACGGTGTCCATCATCGGGTCCAGCCGCCGGTACCAGAGCAGCCGGATGGCGGCCACCAGCAGCCCGCCGGTGGCGAGCAGGGTCACGACCGGGAACATCAGGTCCTGGAAGGCGGAGATGCCCTGGCTGCCCGCCAGGTCGGTGGTGTTGTCGACCGCCGGGTTCTCCCAGAGCAGGGAGAAGATGCCTTCGATGGCGGGCGCGATGAGGTTGCCGACGTCTTCGTGTATCTGCTCGAGGCCCATCGTTCTTCCTGGTCGTGGGATGGGGGGTGGCCGGGCGGACGAGCGCGGGACGGGCGTCGGGCAGGGCGGCCCGCCGCTAGACCTGCAGGCTGTCGTCCGTCGAGTCGTCCGTCGGTTCGTCCGTCTCGGGCGGCGGGTCGGGCATGTTGTCCCGCAGGTAGACCTGCCAGGTCGAGTCGTCGCCTCCACCGCCCTGGCCCTCGGCGTCCGCGTCGAGCAGCAGGGCGACGAGGGGGGCGGCGACCATCAGCAGGACCACGCCCAGGAGCACCCACGGCAGCTCGCCCATGCCGCGGGCGGCGATCCACGGGTCACCGGTGAAGTTGGCCTGCACCATCTTCCCGGCGATGATCAGCAGGGCGATGATCGCGATGACGATGCCCAGCCCCATGACCCAGCCGAGGATCGTGTTGCCGCAGTCGATCCAGTGGTCGTTGCCGCCCCAGACGGTGTGCTCCTCGCACGCGCGGGCCTGCAGCGGGTTCACGGGACCACCGGGCCCGACACGGCCACGGGGATGACCTGGAAGCCGCCGTCGTCCTCGGCCGGCGGCGAGATGAGCATGGAGACGATCGAGGCGGCGACGAGCATCAGGCAGATGCCCATCATCGTCCACAGGAGACCGCTGACGCCCTCCGCGCCGAGGTCGGCCCGGCCGCCCTTCGCGGCGACCATCTTCCCCGCGCAGTACAGCACGCCGATCACCCCGATCACCGTGATGACCCCGCGCCCCCACGCGAACATCTGGTTCAGCGCGGGGAGGACGTCACTGGGGAGCTGCGGCGTGGGGTTCCACACCGCGGCGGGCAGCCACAGGCCGTTCGCCGCGTGGACGCACACGCCCAACACATCGTTCACACCGACCTCCGTGGTGTCCTCGGTGGCCGCGGCCGGGTGGTCGTCCACCCGGCCGCGGTGGGCCGACACGTCAGACGGCCGCGGCCTCGCCGCCCGGCAGCAGCAGCATGATCAGCGGGATCGCGATCAGCATCAGCGAGATGCCGAGGATGGTCCACACCAGGCCGCCGACGCCTTCGGCGGCGAGGTCGGAGCGGCCGAACTTGCCGACCGCCATCTTGCCCGCGCAGAACAGCACGCCGATGATCCCGATGACCACGACGACGCCGCGGCCCCAGCTGAACAGCGTGTTGATCGAGTCCATGGCGCCCGTGGGGATCTCGATGCCCTGTTCCCACTCGTAGTTGGCGTCGAGTGAGGTGTTGAAAACGGTCAGGAGCTTGTATTGGCCTGTGACGAAACCGCTCATCAGCGCATGCACGTCGAGTCTCTCTCTTCACTCAGTCCGTGGCGCCCACGGCCACGGAGTCCAGCGCCCCGCACGCCTCGCGGATCTCCGCGAGTGCGCGCTCGGCCTTCTTCGGAAGCCTGACCTGGGCCACGTCGCCGGTGTCGGCGTAGCGCAGACCCGCGACGAAGGGCAGGCGTACGATCCGCCCCACGCGATCGGCGAGCAGCCGCAGCCGGACCGCCGCCTCGCGGGGCTCCGGTCCCGACCCGTCGGCCACGACGACCAGGCAGGCGACGGCCGGGCCCGTGCCGACCAGGCCGGTCACCGCCTCGGTCACCCGCGCCGCCGCCGGCGCGCTGTCGCGCGCGACCAGGACGAGCGGCCGCCCGAACGTCTCGACGCCGCGCATCCCCGGCGTGTAGCAGCCGAGGTCCCAGGGCGTGCCCAGCAGTGAGGCGAGGGTGCTGGTCCCCGCGCCTCCGTGGCAGCCGAGGAGGACGGCGTCCACCGGTGGCGCGCCCTGCCCGGCGCCCACCGGGGCGTTGCCCCGCTCCTCCGTCTCCCGGCCGCGGAGCCGGGTGAAAGCCGAGACCACAACGGCCACCTCCTCAAGAGAACGGAATTCCAGAATTGACGTGGGCCCGCGAATGGTTCAGGGCGGGCGCGGAAACGGCGAGCCGCCGGTTCTCCCACCAGCGATAGACGGTGTACGGTCCCGTCCGGTTGCATGGTCGACGGAGAAAGTTCCGGTCACGGAACCGCGCGCCGGACGGGAACCGGAACCACTCCGGGTGCGTCCGACGCGCGCTCCGCGCGCGTTCGTGGATCTTGGGGCGAACCGAGGGTAGCGCCCGACGCGGCCGATACGCGAGAGTGGGGGCCGCAACTCTTCCCCCGCGTCTGCTCGCGTTCTCCGACCATTCTCTGACCTGCACTTATGCGGTGGCCGACACTGGGCAGGCGGAAACGGAACCGGAAATCCCCGAGCGGCGTCTGAGCATGTCGTGAAACGGAAGTGGCCGTGCTCCGCGGCCGCGCCAGGGGCTCCGGGCCTGCGGAGCCGAATCCGGCCCGCGGCGGCCGACCGAAACGGAAACCCCCGGGAAAGGCGAGCGTGAACGACCGCACCGAGATCCGCAGGCGGGCCGTCCTCGTCGCGGCCGCCGCCGCCATCGTCCTGCTCACCGTCGGCTACGCCGTGGTCCGCCTGTCGGGGGGCGGCGGCGCGACCGAGGCCGGCGGCGCCGACGCGGGCGCCGAGACCGGCGCCGAGACCGGCGCCGACACCGGTCCGGCCGCCGAGCAGGACGGCTCCGGCGGCACCGTCGACGTCGCCGCGCTGCTGCCCGACTCCGAGACCGAACTCCAGGACGCCGCCGCCGTCGCCCGCGACTTCACCGCCGCCTACTTCGGCGGCGCGGACGACCGCGCCGACCGCATCGCCGCCCTCGCCACCCCCGAGTACGCCGCCCTGCTCGCCGAGGAGGGCACCGCCCCGCTCGTCCAGGGCGAGGAGGCCCCCGGCGGCTCCGCCGACGTCGACGTCGCCACCGAGGTCATCGGCATCCGCGACCTCGCCGAGGGCAGCGTCACCTACGTCGTCCGCGCCACCACCAGCGGGGGGCAGGCCCCCGACCAGGAGCTGGAGTACGCGGCCAACCTCACCCGCACCGAGGGCGGCTGGCGCGTGAACGGCTTCCAGGACGCCGCGCTCGGCGACACGGGAGCCGGATGACATGCGCGCCCTGAGACCGCCTTGGCCGCCCTCCCCGGCCCGGCGCGCGTGGCGGGCCCTGCGCGCGCGGCTGCGGCCCCCGACAGCCTCCGACCTGGGGCGCGGCGCCATGGCCTACGGCGTGGCGGCGTCGCTCATGATGGGCTCCACCCTCGTCATCGTGAGCGGCGAGGAGGTCTTCGACTACTTCGGCCTCAGGGGCGGCGGCACCTCGGGCGGCTGCGCGACCTCGCTCGGCGGGTACACCGGCAGCGCCGACCCCGACTCCATCCCGGAGAACTTCCTCCAGTACGCCCAGGACGCCGGCGAGAAGTTCGACATCCCCTGGGAGTACGTCGCCGGCCTGTCCTGGCGGGAGACCAACCACGGCCGCATCGCCGACGACGCCTCCTACGGCTCCCTCGGCCGGCTGCCCACCGGCATCGTCTACGGCACCGCCAACCCGGCGGGCGCGGCCGGCCCGCTCCAGTTCGGCATCAAGCACCCCGACACCGGTGCGACCGGCGGGCCCATGGGCGACGCCGCCAACACCTGGGGCGGCGAGGCCGACCAGCCGGCCTCGGAGCGCACCGCCAAGCCCGGCAGCAACGGGCAGTGGTTCGGCATCGACGGCAACGGCGACGGCCGGGTCAACGTCTGGGACCCCGCCGACGCCGTCCACTCCGCGGCGGGCTTCCTCCGCTACTGGATGGACCAGGGCCACAGCCTGGAATGGGCCATCGGCCGCTACCACGGCTCGGGTACCGGCGGCGCCTACCAGGTCGCGGTCAGCGCCAAGGCCGCGCAGTACCGCGGCGGCGACTACACCGTCGCCCCGGCCAACGGCACCACCTCCGACTGCGCCGACACCGAACTCAACGGCACCGCCGTCGAACAGGTCATCCAGTACGCGCGCGCCCAGATGGGCAAGCCCTACGTCTGGGGCGGCGTCGGCCCGAACGGCTACGACTGCTCCGGGCTGCTGTGGCAGGCGTACAAGGCGGCCGGGCTGCCCCAGCAGTACGTCGCCGGGCGGTGGACCACCAACACCCTGTTCACCATGTCCGCCGCCCAGGAGGTGTCCTGGGACCAGATCCAGCCCGGCGACATGATCCTCACCGGCGGCTCCGGCGGCGGCATGCCCACCCACGTGTCGATGTTCACCGGCCGCAAGGACGGCCGGCTCATGGTCATCGAGGCGTACAGCGCCAACGTCCCCCGCAACGACCAGATCCACGAGCACGAGTACGACGCGGGGCGGTGGCCCCAGTCGACGTTCCGCAAGATCGTCCGCGTCAGCCACCTGTTCCCCGACGACGCCGGCTCCGGCGCCGTGGAGCAGGTGTGACCGCGTGCGCGGCCGCCGGCCGCCGCACCCCACCCCCGAGCCCCCGTGAGGAGGCGGCGCCATGCGCGACGTGCCCCTGCTGAGCCGCGACCGCGTGCTGATCGCCATGGTGGTCGCGGTCCTGGTCCTGTTCGCCGCGCTCGCCGCGACCCGGCTCATGGGCGCCGACGACCCCGCCCCGGAGGCGGACCTGCCGGACACGCCCGCGATGGGCGACCTGCTGCCCCTGACCGAGGCCGAGTTCCAGGACGCGCTGGCCGTCGCGGTCGAGCACGGGAACGCCATGGGGACCTGGGACCCGGAGGCGGCGGAGGACGGCTACTACGAGCGGCTCGGCGCCACCGCCGACGCCCAGTACGCCGACCTGCTCTCCGCCGAGGGGACGGCGGCGGCCGGCACCGCCGGGCACCTCGCCGAGGCGGACCGGCCGACGACGGGCGCGGCCGCCCCGGTCGGCGCCCCGATGGTCGCGGAGTCGATGGTCACCTTCGAGCTGGAGCTGCGCGCCGAGGACGCGGGGGGCGGGGAACCGCTCGAACTCGGGGTCTACCAGGTCGCGGTGCGCCGCGACGAGGGGGAATGGCGGATCGCCGGGGTCACCGACCCGGCGGTCGCGGAGTCGCTCGAAGGGGAGGGGCTGATCTGATGGCGCTCCGGTTCCGCGTGCCCCGCGCCCTCCGCGCCCTCCGCGTGCGCCGAACGCCGTCCCGCCGCACCCGGTCGCGGGACGCGGGCCGCATGGGCCTCGGCGCCGGGCTGGCCGTCAGCGCGGCCGGCGTGTTCGCCCTGGTCACCGGCGTCCAGGCGGCCGACACCTACGGTGTGGGCACCGGGGTCGGCGGCGCGTCAGGGCCCCGCGCCTCGCAGATCGGCTACAACGCCGGGGACATCTCCCCCGGCGGCGCGTGGGTCGACTGCGGCCCGGTCGGCCAGGCCACCGAGCTGACCTGCCGCGGCTACGAGTCGATCATCGCCAACTTCCCCGAGTTCGCCCGCCCGGCCTGGAGCGGCTGCTACCGGGCGGGCCCGCCCGACCACGGTACCGGCCAGGCGTGCGACCTCATGACCAACATGAACGGGAGCCGGGGCTCCGCCGCCGAGAACGCCGTCGGCGACGAGCTGGCCCGCTGGCTGATGACCCACCACGAGCAGCTCGGCGTGAAGTACGTCATCTGGCGGCGGGCCATCTGGAACCCGACCGCCGGCGACGCGTCCTGCCCCGACGAGTCGACCCTCGGCGCCACGCCGAGCTGCTGGCGGTTCATGGAGGACCGCGGCAGCAACACGCAGAACCACTACGACCACGTGCACGTCTCCTTCCGCTACTGATCCGCCGCGCACGGCGCGGCGGCAGGGGGAGGAGCGGACCGGAAGATCGAGAGATAAGGAGGGTGGAATGGTCGCACCACTACTCGCCATAGCCGGCGGCTTCCTCGTGCGCGGCGCCATCTCGCTGGGGGGCCGGGCCCTGGCGTCCGGCGCCGCCCGGGGGTTGGCGTCCGGCGCGGGCCGGCTGCTCGGCCGCCAGGGGCTCAAGGAGATGGGCAAGGAGGGCGCCGGGGAACTCGTCACCGGCCTCGCCGAGCGGGCGATGGGCATGCCGCTCGACCCGCTCAGCATGGCCACCTCGGCCTTCGACATGCTGACCGGGGACGACGAGGCGTCGAGCAGGTTCGTGCAGGGGGCGAAGCCGAACATGGGAGGGTCCCGCTTCGGCGGGCTGCTCGACAACCTCAAGAACCTCGACATCCCCGGCCTCGGCGGGATCGGGGCGCTGCTCATCGGCGCCATCACCGCCCTGGCGAGCGCCGCGAACGGCCGCGGATCCGACGGGCGGAGGCGGGGGCAGGACAACGACGGCAACGTCGTCCCGGCGACGTTCCGCCCGATCACGGCGGCCTACAGCGGCGACGACAAGGCACCGGGGCTCGGCCAGGGGCGCGGCCTGGCCGCCTGACCCGGGCACCGACGACGTACGGAAGGAGGCGCCATGACCACCACCAAGCACACCCCGATATCCATCCTGGACGAATTCGACCGGCGCGGCCGGCACGGCGTGGACGACCACGACCGCCGCCAGGACCTCACCACGGGAGCGTTCGCCACGACGGCCGACGGGACCTTCACCACCGCCGGGAACCTCACCACCGCGGGCGGCACCGAGGGCGCGGGCGAGATCGTCCAGGTCCGCGGCCGCAAGCCCGGCGGCGGGAACGACCGGGGGCCGGACCTGACCAAGCCCGACGACAAGAACAAGCCCGACACCACCACCCCGGACAACGGCCGCGGCCGCAACCGGGGGCGCGAGTTCGAGCTCGACCTCGGCAACGGCCAGCAGGACGGCCAGAGCCAAGGGCAGGAGCAGGGCCAGGGGCAGACGGCCGGGGGCGGGTTCAACCTGGCCTGGGAGAACCCCCTTGGCCCGGTCCACGCGATGATCAGCGCGGCCCAGGGCCAGGACGCCGAACCGGTCCGTCCCTTCGGCGTGACGGTCGGACACAAGTCCGTCCGTTCCTCTCGCCGCTGACCCACCCCCGCCCGTCCAGCCGGGCGGGGGCCCTCCTCGCCCACCCGGGCGACCGTGGCGGGCGGCCCCTTCCTCTCCACGTGTCCGCCCGACGTCCACGGGACGCACCCCCCAGGGGCCGGCTCCGCGCCCGCGGCACCGGAGCCCGGGTCCGTCCCCGCCGCGTGCCACGCGTTCCGCCGCTCACCTTCGAGGACGTGCCGCAGCGGTCCACCGGTGCCGTGCGGTCCGGCCGCCCCGGAGCATCGGACCGGCCGGCACCCGCTCATCAGGCGGTGCCGAGGTCGGGTCGGGCGGACGGCCTCGCACCGAGGGGCGGGGGCCGGTGGCCCCCACCCTTCGCCTCCCGGGGCACCGCCCGGGGCCGTCCTCACGCCTGCGACGTGCGGTTCGTGCAGACGTTCTGCGACGGGGCGACCTCTTCGACGCTGATCACGGCGACCACGGTGAAGCAGTAGTCGAACGACGGGTTCAGCCCGGTGATCTCGACCTGGGTGGAGAGCATCTCCCCCTGCGTGAGGGTCGTGGACGTGGTGCCGACCGGGCCGCCGACCACGTAGTACGACGCCCGCCCCTGGGTGGTGTCCGTCCAGGCCAGGGTGACCGTGTCCAGGGAATCGGCGGTGATTCGCACGTCCTCGGGCGCCCACAGCGGGTTCTCCGACGCCTCGGGCGGCGGCGCCGTCAGCTCGGGGGCCGTCGGCGACGGCGATGACGTGGCGCCGGGCCCGCCCGCCGACCCGGAGTTGGTCCACCAGGCCATGCCCAGCGCCACCGCGCCGAGCGCGGCGATCACGAAGCTCGCCGCGAGCACGGCGGTCAGCACCATCCGGCCGACCCCGCCCGTTCCGGTCGGGTCGGTGGCGGTGGGCGCGGCCGCCGCCACCGGTCCGAGCACCCCGGTGCCCTCCGGGACGCTTCCGGCGCGCCCGCCGGAGGCGTCGGACCCCCGTCCGGACGGCAGGGTCCGGGTGTCCTCCGGAACCCGGTCGGCGCCCTCCACGATCCCGGCGGCGGAGAAGGCCGACCGCGACTCGGACGTGTCCGACACGTCGTCGCCGGACGCCGCCACCCGGCCGGGTACGGCGGAGCCGTCCGGCTCCCCCCGGACCGGAGGCGCGGACGCGGGTGTCCCCGTCCCGTATCCGGCCCCCGCCGAAGCGGCGTGGGCGTCCCGCGCGGGAGCGGACGAGGTCGGCACGTCCGGCACCGTGTACGGCGAGGTGGCGGCCGGGCCGCCGGTGGCGGCCGCAGTGGGGGCGGACGGTCCGGCGGGGTCCGGTCCTGCGGAAGGTGACCGGGAACCGGCGGCGCCCTCTGCGGCGTCCGCGTCCGCCGGGCTCTCCGGCTCCACCTGGGCGCCGTGTACGGGCGCGGACGGCCCGGTCGGGGAACCGGACGCGGACTCGGGCGGTGCGGCCGGGGCGGCGTGCGCGGGCGGCTCCGCCGCGTCCGCGTACGGAGAGCCGGCGGGCGTCCCCGGCGTGCCCGGGTTCGTGGTCGTTTCGGAGGAGGTCTGGTCGGTGGCGGCGGCCGTACCGGAGGCGGCGAAGCCCTCCTGGACGGACAGGTCCTCGGGGACGGCCGCGCCGTCCCGCGCGTACGGCGCCGCGCCGGTGCCGGTCTCCGCGTCGGCCGCCTTCGGCTCCGTTCCGGCGGGCCGGTCAGCGGGCGCGGTCGCCCCGGTCGCGGCCGGGTCCGCCCCCCACACGGAGGTGTCGACGGCGTCGGGGTCCTCGTCGGCGGGGGAGAGCGGGGCGTCCCCGGCCGGGTCATCCCCGGGGGCCGGTGCCCGCTCCTCCGGGGCGGCGTCGGCGGCGCCATCGGACGGGCGGGCCGCCGTCGGCCATGCGGCTTCGGGGGACTCCGGGGCGAAGGCGCCGAGGGAGGACGGCCCGGAGTCCGACGCCTCCCACCAGGGACGGTCGGGGTCGGGGTCGGGGTCGGTGTCCGCGAACTGCGCTACGGCCGTGGTGGCCGGCCCGTCATGGTCCGGCGCGTCCTCCCACGTTCGGTCGGTGTCCGCCTGGGCGGGCTCCGCCGGCGCCTGGGCGTGGGTGTCGACGTCCTGCGGCGCGGGTGCCTCCGCAGCGGGGGGTGCGTCGTTGCTCGGGGCGTCCTCCCACCACGGCCGGTCGTCATCGGCGTCGGCGGGTTCCGTCGGCGCATCGGTGCGGACGCTCGCGTCCGGCGGCGCGGGTGCGTCCGTATCGGTCCGCCGGTCGTTGCTCGGCGCGTCCTCCCACCATGGCCGGTCGGTGTCCGCCTGGGCGGGCTCCGCCGGTGCCTGGGCGTGGGCGTCGGCGTCCTGCGGCGCGGGTGCCTCCGCAGCGGGGTGTGCGTCGTTGCTCGGGGCGTCCTCCCACCACGGCCGGTCGTCATCGACGGCGGCCTCATCCGCCGGGCCGTATCCGGTGGGCGCGGCCGACCCGGTCGCCGGGTCGTCCGCCACCCGCGCGGGCGCGGCGGCGTCGGCGGTGGTTCCGTCCTGGGCGTCCTCGGGCGCGTCGGCGCCGTCGGCCGCAGGGCGGGGCGGTCCGGTGGGTCCGGCCGTCACGGCGGGGGCGGACGCCGAACCGTCGGACGTCCACCGGCCCGCGTCCGTTGCGCCGGAGACGTCCGCTGTGTCGACGGAGTCCGTGGGCTCCACTGCGGGGCGGGGCGTGCCGATGGGGCCGGACGCGGGTGCTCCGGCGGTGGTGGTCGGGTCCGCCTCGCTGCGGGCGGGGCCGGACGGCCCGTGCTCAGCATCGTCGGCGGTGTCGGCCCACTGGAGCCGGGCCGTATCGGCGGCGGCGCTGTCGGTGTCCTCCGAGGCGGAGGCGGGGCCGTGCCCGGTCGCGGGAGCGGCTCCGGCCGTTCCGGTGGACTCGGTCGGTCCGTGGGCGGCCGGCCCGTCGGCGGCCGGGGCGGTGGCGGCTGCGCCCGCTGCGGTCGGCTCCGTGGCGGCCCGGTCGGCGACCGGCGACGCCGCGTCGGGCGCGGTGGTGGGCTCCGCTGTGTCCGGCGCGGAGGCGTCGGGTTCGGGAGAGAGGGCCGGGGCCGCTGAGGCCCCGGCCGTGGGGGTGTCCGTGCCGTCGGTGGACAGGGGTGCGGCCGCCGCCGACCGGGCGCCGTCGGACGCAGGCGGTGCGGCCGCCTCCGCCGCGCCGGCGCCGGTGGCCGCCCCCGCCGCGCCGATGCCGGTTGCCGCCGCCCCCGTCCCCGGGCGTCGCGAAGGTGTCTCCGCACCCGCACCCGCGCGGCGCGGGGGCGCCTCCGCGCCCGCTGCCGCGCGGTCCGCGTCGGAAAGGGCGCGGCCGAACTCGCGGGCGTCGCGGGGGCGGCGGGCCGGGGCCGGGTCCATGCCCGTGCGCAGGACGCGGTCGAGCGCGGGCGGCACGTCGTCGCGGGGCACCGGGGGCGGTCCGCCCCGCAGCACCGCCTCCCGGTACGCGTCGGGGTCGACGGGTTCGCCCGGCCCGCCCCCGTGCGGCGGCCGGCCCGCCAGCAGCGTCCACAGGGTGGACGCCAACCGGTACACGTCGGAATGGGGCGTGGCCCGCCCGTCCCGGAACGCCTCGGGGGGCAGGTGCTCGTGCGCCAGCTCGTCCAGCAGCACGGGCGGGAACGGGTCGCCCGATGGCAGCGCAGGCACGCGCACCGGCGCCAGTTCGGCGCTCGGCCCCCGGAACAGCAGGGTGCGCGGACTGATCGCGTTGTGCACCAGCCCCGCCTCGTGCAGCGGTTCCAGCTCGGCCGCGACGGCCAGCCCGATCTCCACGACCCGCGCCACGGTCAGCCCGCCCTCGCGGCGCACCAGCATGGCGTAGGAGTCGGGCGCCTCCTCGCGCACGACGGTGAAGGGCGCCCCGCCCTCCTCGGACGCGCCGCGCAGCACCCGGACGAGGACGGCCTCCCCGGACCCGTCGGCGCGCGCGGCGTACAGGTCCGCACGCCCGGTCGAGCGCAGCAGCCCCGTCACCCGGTAGCCCGGGATCTCGGGGACCTCCCTGTCGGCGGTCATCGCGTGTCGTTCCTTCCGGGGTTCACGGGGCCCGCCAGAACAGCGGGCGGGGGTCGAGCCACCAGGTCCACCGCCGGAACCGGCGCTGGCCCGCGCGCAGGTCGCGCACGTACTCGCGGACCTCGGTCACGCAGTTCTCCACCGCCGGGTCGGCGACACCGCCGGAGGCGTCGAACGCCAGGGCGTTGACGGACCGGTGCAAATAGCGCAGCCGGCGGGTGCCGCCCGCGGTCGGGTCGGCCCGCGCGGCCGCCCGGACCACGTCGGTCACCGTACCGCCGCTCCCGGCGGGTGTCCCGGCCAGGCGCAGCGCCTCGCGCAGCTCCCGCCAGGCGCCGAGGACCCGGTCGGCCCCCGGCCGGCCGGGGGCGGTCCGCCGCCGTGAGCGGGACACGCGCAGCGCCGCCGTGCCGCCCACCGCCGCGGCGGCCGCGGCCACCGCGGCGCCGACGGCGACGAGCGTGGTGCCCGCGCCGGCGTCGGGGGAGCGCGGCGGGTCGGCGACCTCGTGGGCCGCGGCGCCGTCCGCGTCGGGCGGCGCGGCCGCGCCCGCGTCGGGCCGGGCGGCCGAGGGTTCCCCCGGGACGTCGCCCTCCTCGCGGCCGCCGGGGGTGACGTCGAACGGCACCCAGCCGACCCCCGCGAAGTACACCTCGCCCCAGGCGATGGCGTCGCCGGTGGTGACGGTGAACTCGCCGTCGGCCGCCTCCGTCCCGGCGTCGAAGCCCACCGCCACCCTGCTCGGCAGCCCCGCCGCGCGGGCGAGGACGGCGAACGCGCTGGCGAACTGCTCGGACGTCCCGCCGCCGCCCCGCTCGCCGGGCGCGACCAGCAGCCGGGCGAGGTCGGCCGTCCCGTGGCCGCTGGGCGCCCCGGGGTCGAACGTGTAGCCGGAGCGCAGGTAGCGGGCCAGGGCCACCGCGTGCTCGTAGGGCGTCCCCTCGGCCGTCGCCTGCTCGGTGATGGCCGCCACCTGCGGTGGCAGGCCCTCGGGGAGCGCCAGGTAGCGGTCGAACGCCTCCCCCTCGGGGGGCGCGAGGTCCGTCAGCTCCTCGGGGCGCCAGTGCGCCACGTCCCCGGCGACGTCGTAGGTGGTGCCCGCCGCCGTGCCGCCCAGCGCAACAGCGGTGCCCGACGCCGGGTCGTAGCCCGCGCCCGCGACACCCAGCGAGGTGGGCGACCCGACCACCGGCAGCCACGGCCCCGGCAGCGCGTCGACCGCCACGGTCGCCTCCTGCCGGGTGGCGTGCGGGGGCTCCGGGTCGGCGGGGGGCAGCATCCGCCCGGTGGCCCGGTACTCGTTCTCGGGCAGCCAGGTGGTGCCGGTGAACTCGGCCAGCGCCACCCACCGCAGCTCGGTCACCCGGTCGCTGCGCACGGTCATCAGGGGGGTGTCGGGCTGCGACGCCCACACCGACAGGTAGCCGAGCGGGTTCAGCACCGGCTGCGGGGCCACCTGCGGCCGGACGCCGTCGCGCACGTCGTAGGGCTGCGGCTGCCACCCGCCCAGCGCCAACGGGGCGGCCACCGCGACGGCGGCGGCCGCGGCGGCGCACCCCAGCAGCCGGGCGGCCCACCGCCGACCGCTGGTGCCGGGGCCCCCGGCCGGCTCGGCGGCGGCGCGCACGCCCCCGGCCGCGACCTCGTCCGGGCGGTCGCCGTCCGCCGACAGGGCCAGCAGCACCGCGGCGGAGCACGCCAGCAGGGCCGCCGCCCAGAACGCGGCGGGGCCGGACCCGCCGACCACCGACGCGCCCACCAGCAGCACGGCGCCCGGCACCAGGGCGGCGAGCGCGCGGCCCGACGACCACGCCAGCGCACCGGCCGCGCCCGCCAGCCACGTCGCCAGCGCCGGGAAGGCGAGCGTGTCGACCATCACCGGCAGCGGCGGCACCCCCGAGATCAGCCGGCCGCCCGCGTGCGGCAGCGCCGACAGCGCGTCGAGCAGCGGGTCGCCGCGCGTGCCGGGCGCCCACACCGCGAGCAGCACCGTCCCGGCCAGGGCGACGGGCACCCCGGCGAGGAGCGCGGCGGGCGGCGGCAGCCGCCGCCGCAGCAGGAGGGTGAGGGCCACGCCCGCCACCGCCCACAGGGCGAGCACCGCGGCGGTCGGCAGCGGGGACGTGTAGTCGGCGGAGAGCGCGAGCCCGCCCGCCGCGGCCGCCCCCGCCAGGGCGGCGGCCGCCGCCGGGGCCACCCAGCCGGGCGGGCCGGTGTCGGCCGCGGGCGCGGCGGCGGCGCGCCGCAGGGTCAGCGTGTCCATGGGGCCTCGTTCCACGCCGCGGTGAACTCTGCGGGGGTCCGGGCGGTCACCAGGGTGACGCCCGACTCCGGCTCCGGCCAGGGCCCTGGGCCGACGACCGCCGCCACCGGCCGCGCCCCCCGGCCGCCGAGCGCGGCGAGCGCCCGCAGCTCCGCCGCCGTGAGCGCCGCACTGACCAGCACCACCGGGCCGCCGCCGGAGCGGTCGCGGGCGGCGCGCAGCGCCGCACCCAGGTCGGCACCCGGCGCGGGCGGCGCGGCGGCGAGCACGTCGAGCACGCCCGGCAGGCCGGCGCGCTCGTCGGCGGACGCGCCGCCCGCCAGCAGCAGGGCGCAGGGCAGGCCGGAGCCGAGCGCGGTGGCCGCGACGCAGGCCGCCGCCTCGGCCGCGCCGTCGAGCAGGTCCGGGCCGCCTTCGGCCCGGTCGTCGAGCACCACGGTCAACCGGGTCTCGGCCGTGTCGGAGAACTCGCGCACCTGCAGCCGGTCGCGGCGCGCCGAGCTGCGCCAGTGGATGCGCCGGGTGTCGTCGCCGGGCACGTAGTCGCGCAGGGACCGGAAGGTGAGCACCCCCGTGCGCCCGTTGTCGAGCCCGCCGTCGGGCGCCGTCGCGCCACCGCCCGGCAGCGCCCGCAGCGCCTCCCACCGCGGGTGGACGAGGAGCCGGTCGGCCGTGCCGCACACCGCCCCGGACGACGCCAGCCCGAACGGGTCGACGCGCTCCAGCCGCAGCGGCCCCAACTCGACCACGCCCCGCCGCTCCGGCGCGACCCGGTAGGCGGCCGACACCCCCGCCGGGCCCGGCACCGCGGCGAGGTCGAGCAGCCGCTCCCCGCCCCCCGCGGCCACCCGCTCCCGCAGGCGCAGCCCCGCGCCCCCGCCGGCGGCGGCCACCCGGACGCGCACGGTCGCACCCGGGGCGGTGCGGACCACGTCCGGCGCCCGGCGCACCTCGGCCGCCCGGGGGCGGCGGAACGTAGTCCACGCGACGGCGGCGCCCACGGCCAGCAGCGCCACCGCCCCCAGCACGGCGAGGCCCCGGTAGCCCAGCGCGACCCCGCCGGCGAGCAGCACCAGCCCGGCGCCGGCGATCAGCAGCCCGCGCGTCGTCGGCATCACGGCCTCCGCGCGGCGGACCCCTGCGGCGCGGCCCGCATCAGCGGGCCGCCGCGCGCTCGGGCTGCGGCGCCGGGACCGCGGCGAGGACGTCGGCGAGGACGCCGGCCCCGGTCGCGCCGCCCACCAGCGCCTCGGAGGTGAGCACCAGCCGGTGCTCCCACACCGGGGCGGCGAGCAGGTCGACGTCCTCCGGGACCACGTAGGCGCGGCCGCGGCTCAGCGCGTACGCGCGCGCGGCGCGGGCCAGCGACGCGCTCGCGCGCGGCGACACCCCCAGCCGGAGCCGGGGGTGGGCGCGCGTGGCGGCGGCCAGCCCGGCGATGTAGCGGTACACGGCCTCGGAGACGTGCACCCGCTGCACCGCGGCGCGCACCCGCCGCAGGGCGGCCTGGTCGAGCACCGGGCCCAGCCGCTCGGGGACCGCCAGCGAGGTGCCGCGCATGATCGCGACCTCGGTGTCCTCGTCGGGGTAGCCCAGCGACAGGCGCACCAGGAACCGGTCGAGCTGCGCCTCGGGCAGCCGGTAGGTGCCGTCCAGCTCCACCGGGTTCTGGGTGGCGACGATGAGGAAGGGGTCGTGCACGGCGTAGCGCACGCCGTCGACGGTCACCAGCCGCTCCTCCATCGCCTCCAGCAGCGCCGACTGCGTCTTGGGGGCGGCCCGGTTGATCTCGTCGGCCACCACGACGTTGGCGAAGACCGGGCCGGCGTGGAAGTCGAACTCCCGCGTCGCCTGGTTGAACACGTTCACGCCCGTGAGGTCGGACGGCAGCAGGTCGGGGGTGAACTGCACCCGGCGGTGCTCGCCCCCCACGCACGCCGCGACCGCGCGGGCCAGCCGGGTCTTGCCCACCCCGGGCACGTCCTCGATGAGGATGTGCCCCTCGCACAGGAGGGCCACCACGGCCAGCCGCACCGCCTCGGGGCGGCCGAGGACGGCGGTGCCGATGGCGGAGATGAGGCGGCCGATGGTCGCGGCGTGGTCCGCCGCCTCGGCCGGCGCCGGCCGCTCCGCGCGGACGCCGTCGGTACCGCCGCTGCTGCTCGTGGTCACTCGGTCCCCTGGTTCACTCGCGGCCGGGCGCGGTCACTGGCGCGCCGCTCGGCACAGGATGTCGGTCTGTTCACTGGTCAGCCCCTCCCCGCCGGTGCCGTCCACCGCTTGGACGGTGAAGGCGAGGCAGCGGTTTCCGGCGTCCGGGAAGGCCGCCGCCTGGTACTCGCGGCCGTTGACGGTCACGGGCGCGCCGCCGGCGGGCACGCGCAGCGGCTCCAGGGCGGGGTCGCGCGCCTCGACCACGTACTCGGCGGCGCCCTCGACCGGCGCCCAGTACACGTTGGTGGTGCCGTCGTCGGCGAACGCGAACCAGACCGACCCGGGCGCGGGCAGGTGCGGCAGCTCCACCGGGTCGGCCTCGGCGGCGGCGCTCTGCGCCCCGCCCTCGGCCCGCGCCGCCACCGTGAACGTGTAGGTGGCGCCCGGTTCGAGCCCGGCCAGGTCGATCTCGGTCGTCGACGTGGTGCGGACGGCGAACCCGCCCGCGGCGGTGGTGTCGGCCGACACGACGTAGTCGACGGCGCCGGACGCCCCGCGCCACCGCAGCGACGCCGCGTCGGTGCCGGTGACCTCGATCCGCAGGCCCTCGGGGGCCGGCGGCGCCGCGCCGCCGAGCACGACCTCCTCCGAGGTCGCCGCGGCCCCGTACCCCGCGGCGCTGACGGCCTGCACCTGGAAGCGGTAGGCCGCGCCGTCGCGCAGGCCGTCGACCACCACGCTGCTCTCGGTGCCGGCCACCGTGGTGCTGCCGCCCTCCCAGCTCACCACGTAGGAGTCGACCGGGGCGCCGGGGGAGTAGGCGGGCTGCCAGTCGACCTCGACGCCGCCGTCGCGCGCCGACGCGGTGACGGGGACGGGCGCGCCGGGCACCCCGCCCGCCGCGGTGCCGTCGCCGACCGGGGTGGCGGCGGTGCCGCCCGCGCCGGGGCCCGTCGCGGTGCCGCCCCAGGAGGGCGGGTCCGTCGACGGGGGCGCGGTGGGCTCGGGCAGTTCGGGCGCGACCTCACCCTCGGGCTCGGTGCCCGCGTCCACGTCGGCGGGGCGGTCGGCGCCCTCGGGATCGGCGC
The DNA here is from genome assembly GCF_001552555.1 of Nocardiopsis trehalosi NBRC 14201. Lineage (GTDB taxonomy): Bacteria > Actinomycetota > Actinomycetes > Streptosporangiales > Streptosporangiaceae > Nocardiopsis_B > Nocardiopsis_B trehalosi. Next base: position 18,108 of record NZ_BCRK01000045.1, read on the forward strand.
CCTCCTCGGCGGGCGGCTCGGTCTCGCCGGGGGCCGGGGTCGGCTGCCCGGGTGAGGGGGCCGCGGTCGGCTCGCCGGAGGGGTCCGGTTCGCCGGGGGCGACCGGGGTCTCCCCGCCGGGCTCCCCGGGCTCCCCCGGTTCGGTGCCGCCGGGGCCGGGCGGCGGCGGGAACTTCTCGACCTCGGCGGTCTCGCCGGTCGGGCCGATGACGAGCGCGGCCCCCGATTCGGGGGCGTTGACGAACAGGTGGCCCTCGCGGACCTCCAGCACCAGCGCGCCCTCGGCGCCGGGGACCTCGACCGCCTCGGCCTCGCGGCCGTCGGCCTCGAACACCCGCACCGAGCCGCCGTCGTCGGCCGCCAGGTAGACCCGCCCCTCGTAGGGGACGGCGACGGACCCGCCGATGCCCTCGGCCCGCACCACCTCGACGGAGCCGCCCTCGTGGGGGCCGGCGAGCGTGAGGAGCGCGTCGTCGCCGGGCACGGTCACCGCCACGAGCGCGCCGGGGGTGCGCGCGGGGACCGCGGCGTCCGCCAGCTCCAGCGGCGAGGACTCCTCGGCGACGGCGCCGCCGCGCACCTCCACCAGGGTGTCGTCGGACCGGTTGACCACGAGCGGGCCCTGGTCGCGCACGGTCATGACGAAGTCGTCGGCGGGGTCGGTCACGCCGACCGTGTCGACGACCTCGGCGGTCCCGTCGGCGATCCGCACCCCGACCACGGTGCCCTGGCTGGGCACGCCCACCCACAGCACCCCGTTGGCGTCGAACTCGCCGCCCACCAGCGGCGCGGGCAGCTTCAGCACCTCGCCGGTGGACCGGAAGGTGGCGGGGTCGACCGCCCGGACCTCCCCGGCCTCCCGGTCGACCACGACCCCGTGCCCGGCGCCGAGGAAGAAGCCGTGCTCCGCGCCCGGTTCGAGGTCGAGCCGGCCGGTGAACGCCATCTCCGTCAGGTCGATCGACGTCATGCGGCCGGTCTCCAGGTCGTGCAGGATCAGGTGGTCGTCGTCCTGGGTGACCACGACCCCGTGCCCGGCGGACTCGGGGACGCTCGTCACGAGGTCGACCCGGCCGTCGTGCGGGTTGGTGCGGGAGAGCTGGCCGCCGGGGCTGCTCCACAGCCAGAAGTTGCCGTCGGTCAGCTCCGCCGCCCGGCCCAGCGCGCCGGCGCCGAACAGGGTGCAGGCGAGCGCGACGGACAGCACCGCGACCGTGCCGGTGGAGGCGCCGCGGCGGGCCCCGGCCCAGGCGCGGGCCGCCGTCCCGGTGAGGGCGGCGCGGAGCCCGCCGGTCCGCTCGCCGCCGCCGTCGTCGGCGGAGGCGGGGCGGCCGATCCGGGCCCGTATGCCGGCGATGCGCTGTCGCACGCTCCAGCCTCCGTCTCTGCGCGGTTGCCCGGCCGTGGTCCGCGCGCCGATCAAGCCGACAACGGGTCGAATGGGGGTGATCCGCGGCAATCGTACGAGGGAACCCGGGTCCGCGCACACGCGGTTTCCGGCCGCCGCGGGGGATCGGCCCATCCCGGCAGCTCCATCCGCGGTCACGCCCTCAGACGCCCCCCGCCGACCTCCGGTTCCGCCCCCGCCCGTCCGGTCGGGGACACCCGCCGGGGAGGCCGTCCAGCAGAATGGCGCCGTCGGGGGCTTCCCGGACGTAGAGGTGGTATCTACAGTGAGTACGCGCGGGCGCGGACACCTGTCCACCCGCGCGCAGGACGAGGGGCACAGGGACACCGAGACCGATGGCTCCGCGGGGACCGATGGGCGGCCCCCGCTGACGGGAAGGGACGTGGCGTCGTGGCAGTTGCCGATTCCGGTGAAGAGGGCCTCGTGACGCTCAAGGAGTGGGCGGCGCGGGTGGGCTACAGCCACGGCTACGTGGTCCACGTGATGCCGCGCTACTACCCCGACTTCCCCGCCCCGGAGAAGCCCCGCCGCGGGGTCACCGAGAAGGGCGGCGGCGGGGGCAGCGCGCTGTACGACCCGGCCAAGCTGGAGCCGTTCCGCCCCCGGCGCCCCGATCCGGTGGAGCTGCCCGAGGAGGACCTCGACCGCGAGGTGACGCTGGGCGGCTTCGCCAAGCTGCTCGGGGTGGACGGGCGCAGTGTCTCCCAGATCAAGGACGACCGCCCGGACACGCTCCCGGACACGGTCGACGGGCGGCGCTGGTACCCGCGGGCGCGCTTCTACGCCCGGGACCTGCTGCTGATGTGGAACAGCCGACCGGGGCAGGGGCCGGGGTCGGACAAGCGCCGCCCGCCCCTCCCGTGGACCGGGGGCGGCTCGTCCGTGTGAACGTCCGTGCCCCGGCGTCGCCCGCCCCCGCCGGTACCCCGGACGGCGCCGGGCCGCGCCTCCGAACCGTGAAAAATTCGACGGAACCGCCGTGTATTCGGGTGAACCGAAGCCGATCCGCGTGCGTCTGACTCTCTGTTCCCCGCGACGCGCACACACCCGCGCCGTGGACGCCGGCGAAGGGAGACGCGAGTGGCGTGGGTGACGACGCTGGGTTCGGACAGTGCTCAGGTCGACTACCGGCTCAAGAGCCAGTGCGGCTGCGACCAGGTCGCGCATGACCATGCCTCCGAGGACGCGGCCGCCCACGCCTCCGAGGACGCGGCGGCGGACTACCGGCTGTACGGGGCCCCGCGGCCCGTGGAGCGGGTCGGCTCGGGGTGGGCGGAGTTCGGCGAGGAGGCGGGCACCGACCTGGCCGACGAGGCCGCGCTGGAGGCGATGCGCCAGGTGATGGCCGGGCGGGACCCGCGCACCGGCGAGCAACTGGTCGAACCCAAGATGGCGGTGGACCCCAAGGCCAAGCTCGCGGCGCGCCCCTTGGTCGAGGCGGTGTGGGCCGTCGCCGAGGCCGCCCACATGGATCCGGCGGAGCTGCTGGAGTCACCGCGCCTCGCGGCGCGGTTCGCCCGCCTGGAGAAGGGCCTGGTGCGCGACGGCGAGGCCCACCGCGCCTCGGTGTCCGACCTGGAGGCGATCGCCGAGGCCGCCGGTGTCGGCCCGGAGACGCTGTGGCCGGCCGACGAGCTCCAGCGGGCCCGCTCCCACGCCGACGACCGGGTGCGGGTGGGCAACCGGGGGTACGACCTGGTGCTGAACATGCCCAAGAGCATGTCGGTGGCCTACGGGCTGGCCGACGACGCCACGGCGGCCGAGATCGAGGAGATCTACCTCCAGGCGGTGCGCGAGACCGTCGAGGACGTCGAGGCGTGGGCCGGCTACGGCCTGAGCGGCCACCACGGGGACGGCCAGCGCGCTCAGCGCGTGGAGGCCAGCGGGTTCGCCGCGTCCATGACCCTCCACCGGTCCGCGCGGCCGGTCGGCGGCCAGGTGGGCGACCCGCACATCCACGCCCACGTGATGATCCCGAACATGGTCAAGTGCGCCGACGGGCAGTGGCGCACGCTCGGCGCCGGGGGGCGGGACCTGCACCGGCACGTGGCCCTCTTCGGCGAGCTGGCCAAGGCCCGTGCGCGCGCGAAGATGTCGGAGCGGTTCGGCACCGAGTGGAAGCAGGACGAGCGCACCGGCGAGTGGGAGATCGTCGGCGTCGAGGAAGGCGTGCGCGGGCTGTTCAGCTCGCGGACGAAGCAGATCAATGAGCAGGTGGGCGCCGACGCTTCACGGGAGGAGAAGCAGGCCGCCGGTCGGATCCTGGCGGAGGACAAGAACCCGCTGAGCGAGACGGGCAGCGCCCGTACGGCCTGGCGGACCCGGGCGGAGCAGGCCGGACACGACGTCGACGACATCCTGGCGACCGCGATGCCGGGGGCGCGCGACACCGCCGCCGCCGGCACGCGTGCGGAACCCCCGTCGCTCGACGAACTGGTGGCGCGGATATGGGACCCCGAGACGGGGATCACCGCCAACCGCAAGGTCGTCAACCGGGCCCAGGTGATGACCGCGGTCGCCGAGCAGCTCCCCGGCGGCCTGGCGCGGCTCTCCGAGCTGGAGGTGCTCACCGACGCGGTCCTGGCCGCGGGCCCGGGGGTGCTGCTGCCCACGACCGAGGGGGCGCACCTGTCCAACGCCGACAGGTGGACCTCCGCGGACATCGTGGAGGCCGAGCGGACCATCACCGCCTCGGCCGAGCGGCGCCTGGGCCAGGGGTCCGGGGTGGTCCCCCGCGAGCAGGCGGAGGCCGTGCTCGCGGCGTTCGAGGCCGACCGCGGATTCGCGCTGTCGGAGGAGCAGCGGCGCACCGCCCTGCGGCTGATGGGCGACGGCCACGGCGTGGACATGGTGCGCGGGGTCGCCGGGGCCGGCAAGACCACGCTGATGAGCGCGGTGTACGCCGGGTGGGAGGACGCCGGCTACCGGGTCGAGGGGGCGGCGGTCGCCGCGGTGGCCGCCGCCAACCTGGAGGCGGAGTCGGGCATCGCGTCGAGCACCGTGGCCTCCTGGCTCCAGCGCATCGAGTCCGGCGCGGGGTTGGACGGCGTCGACGTCCTCGTCGTGGACGAGGCCGCGATGGTGGACGACCGGTCCATGGCGGTCCTGGTGGCCGAAGCGGAGCGCACCGGGACCAAGATCGTTGGGATCGGCGACCCCAAGCAGCTGAAGGCGGTCGGCGTCAGCGGCGCGTTCGCCGCGGTGCACGCGATCGTCAAGGGCGAGACGCTGAGGGAGAACCGCCGGCAGAGCGACGCGGTGGACCGCGAGGCCCTCGCGGCCTGGCTGGACGGCGGGCGCGAGACCGCGCTGTCGGTGTGGGGCCGTGCGGGGCGCGTGCACGCCGCCGAGCGCGCCCACGAGGTCCACGAGGCCATCGCGCGGGGCTGGTGGAACGACCGCAAGGACATCGGCGACCGGTTCCAGGCGGCCGAGGACGTACTGGTGCTGGCGGCCCGCAACAGCGACGTGGACGAGCTCAACCACCGCATCCGCACACTGGCGCGCGCGGGCGGCCACCTGCACGGACCCGAGGCCGGCTTCGCCCTCCGGGGCGGCGGCCGGCTCAACCTCGCCGCCGGGGACGTGGTGCGGGTCCGGCGCAACGACTACCGGTCCCGGCGCGGGGAGGGCGAGGACGTCCTCAACGGGTTCCGGGGCGTGGTGGCGGAGGTGGACCAGCGGCGCGGCGCCCGGGTGGAGTGGCGGCGCCAGGGCGAGGTGCGCAGCGCCTGGATCAGTCCCGAGGCGATCGCCCGCGGGGACCTGAGCCACGGGTACGCCATGACGATCGCCGCCGCCCAGGGCCTGACGTGCGCACGGGCGCACGTGTACGGCATCGGCGCGGACGCGCACTCGCTGTACCCGGCGATGACCCGCTCGCGCCGGCGCGCGGACCTCTACCTGGCGGGCGAGGCGCTGCAGAGCCCCGAGCTGCGGGAGCGCCTGGCCGGGGCGCGCAGCGACAAGGAGGTGGTGCAGGCGTGCATCGCCGCCTACGCGCGCACCCTGGCCGGCCGGGACGCCGGCATGGTCACCGACGAACTGGACGGGGACCGGCGGGCCGAACCGGTGCGCGGCCGGAAGGCGCCGTCCCCCGACGCCGCTCCGAAACGCGTCGGCGCGCCGGTGGGCGTCGCCGACGCCCTGCGCCGGTTCTCGGCGGGCAAGGCCGGGGCGGGGGCGTCCCGCGGGCGGCGCACCGGGGGAACCCGCAGGGGGCCGCGCAAGCCGTGACCCCGCGGCGCCGCCCGGAGGAGAACGCCCCGCTCTCCGACCGGTCTCCTACGACCGGTCGGAGAGCATCCCGTGCAGACCCTCCGCCGTAAGGCGCGCGGCCCGCTCCTGCGGCCCCCACGAGCGGTCGGCGCACCAGTGCGCGACGAGGTCGGCCACCGCGGCGAGCACCCGCGCGGCCGCGCGGCACCCGGCCGCGTCCCGCTCCGCCGCTGCGCCGGCGGCGCTCAGCGCCCGGGCGGCCTCGCGCAGCCGCGCCGCCTCGGCGGCGGGCGCGGAGGACACCGGCACGCGTCCGGCGGGGCCGCAGTCCCGCGCGGCCGCCGACAGCGCGTCCCGCACGGACGCGGGGGCGGCCACCGCGGCGGCCGTGAGCGCGTCGGAGAGGGCGGCCGCGGCCGCGGCCCGCTCCGGGTCGCCGGCCCCCGGCCACCGGCCGGCCAGGTCGCGCGCCGCGGCGCCCACCCCGGCCCAGGGCCCGTCCGGGTGGACCGGCGCGGGGGCGGCGGGCGCTTCGGCGAAGCGGGACCGCACGCGCGGCAGCGACAGGTCCGGGGCCAGCGATGCCCCCGAGAACCACACCGGCCCCCCGTCGGGGGCGATGTCGCCGGGCAGCGCCAGCGCGTAGCCGAGAACGGGGCCGGCGTCGGGAGAGCGCCGTCGCAGCAGGGCTCCACCCGCCCGTACCGCCGCGAAGAACTCCTCCTCGGTCCGGGCGGCGACCGCGGCCCGGCGCGCCAGCGGCTCCAACACCGCCCGTGCGGCGAGGGGGCGGCCGGCGCGCTTGGCCTTCTCCGTCTCGCCCCGGGTGGGGGAGGGGGCGGAGGTCCTGTTCGAGGCGCTCGTGGGGCGCAGGCCCAGTTCCGCCTCCAGGCGCCGGCACTCCTCGCGCAGCCGCAGGGCGTCGTTGTGGATGTCGGGGTTGGTGTCGTCCTGCCGGGCCAGCGTGGCGACGAGGTGGATGTGGTGGCCCTCGTCGCCGTCGTGGCGCACCGCCACCCACCGGCAGGCGCGGTCGTCGCCGTGCGGGGCCACCCCGCCGGCGGCGGCGATGCGGCGCGCCACGTGCCCCCACTCGGCGTCGGTGAGGGGGCGGTCGGTCGCGGCCACGCGGACGGCGCAGTGCCACACGTGGCGCGGGGCTCCGGGACGCACGAACCGGTCCAGGCGCCTGGCCAGCACCGGGAGGTCGGTACCGCCGGAGCGGCCGGGGTCGGGGACGCCGATGGTGCGCCAGGCGGCCACCAGGTGGGGGTCGATGTGCTCGTTGGCGACCCCCGGCCCGTAGAGGTACGTGAGCAGACCCGGGGTGTCCTGGCCGCGCATCACCTTGGCGATCATCGGCGGGAGGCCTCCGCGACCGCGTCGGCGGCCTCTTCGAGGGCCTCCACCGCCACCGCCACGCGCTCCAGCAGTGCGCGGACCTGGTCGGTTCCCGCCCCGGCGGCGGTCAGCGCCGCCAGTTCGTCCCCCAGTCGGGACAGGGCGGTGGTCCCGTCGCTGAGCGCGACGAGGTTCTCGCGGGCGTCCGGCGACGTCGACAGCGTGTCGCGGGCCACGCCCAGGGCGGAGTGGGCGGCGAACCCGCCGAGGGTCATCCTGTGGGCTTTGGCCGCCTCGACGAGGAGCCCGTGCTCCTCGTCGCTGAGGCTGAGCTTCACATGCTTGTCGCGGCGGACGCCGGTTCTGCGGTTGCCGCGCCTGCGCTGGGCCGTCTCTTCCACCATCGACTCCCCGTGCCGTCCGGCCGATCAGTTGTCGGATGTCCCTGGCGATGATCGCGTATTCGGACGTGCGAGGCCAACGCGCGGGGCGCGGGGAGCGGCCCCCGCCGCTCCGTTCCGGGGCGGGGGCGGGGGCGGCGGCGCGGGTCAGGTGGCGACGCCGTCCCGGTAGCCGTCCATCCTCACCCGCCCCGCCCCCGCGCCGGACCCCGCCCCCCGCCGAAGGGCCGCCGGTTGGTCAGTCGGGGCGGTGGTAGCGGCGGTTGAAGCGCTCGACGCGCCCGGCGGTGTCGACGACGCGGCGCTGCCCCGTGTAGAAGGGATGGCTCGCCGAGGAGATCTCCACGTCGATGACCGGATAGGTGGCGCCGTCCTCCCAGACGATCGTGCGGTCGCTGGTGGCGGTCGACCGGGTGAGGAAGGCGAAGTCGGCCGCCCGGTCGCGGAAGACGACCGGACGGTAGGGCGGGTGGATACCCGGGCGCATGGGCGCGTCCTTTCCTGGGGGCGGTTCCGTGGTGGTCGGTGCGGTCAGCGGTCCTCGCGGAACTCCACGTGGCGCCGCACCTTCGGGTCGTACTTGCGCAGCACCAGCCGGTCGGGGGTGTTGCGCCGGTTCTTCCGGGTGACGTAGGTGTAGCCGGTCCCCGCTGTGGACCGGAGCTTGATGATCGGCCGTGCCTGGTCGCGTGCCATGGGAACGCCTCGTTCCGGGTCGGGCCCGCCGGCGGCGGGCGGAAGGGGGTGGTGCGGCGGGCCGCGTCACCAACTGGACTTGGTGACTCCGGGCAGCTCGCCGCGGTGGGCCATCTCGCGGAAGCGGATGCGGGAGAGCCCGAAGCGGCGCAGATGGCCCCGGGGGCGGCCGTCGACCGCGTCGCGGTTGCGCACCCGGGTGGCGCTGGCGTCGCGCGGTTGGCGCTGGAGGGCGACGACGGCGGCGGCGCGCTCCTCGGCGGTGCTCCGCGGGTCGGCGACGGTCCGCTTCAGTTCGGCGCGGCGCTCGGCGTAGCGGGCGACGACGTCGCGGCGCCGCTCGTTGCGGGCGATCTTGCTCTTCTTCGCCATGTCAGACCCGCCCCCCGCGTGCGCGGATGTCGGCGACCACGCGCTCGATGCCGCGGGTGTCGATGACGCGGATGCCCGTGGTGCTGACCGTCAGGCGGATGTACCGGCGTTCGCTGGGAAGCCAGTAGCGGCGGCGCTGGATGTTGGGATCGAACCGCCGCCGGGTGCGGCGGTGGGAGTGGGAGACCGAGTTGCCGAAGGCGGGCGCCTTCCCGGTCACCTGGCAGACGCGGGACATGACCGTCCCTCCTCGCTAGTGAAAACGATAACCGTTTTCACTATAGCGCGCACGGGACGGCCTATGGGCGGTGGAGCGGGACGGCGGCGCGGGGGCGAGCGGGCGGAGGACCTCGTTGATCTCGACGCCATCGGGGCGTGGGATCGATCCCACGCCCCGATGGCGTCGAGATCAACGGGAAAGGGAGAAGCGGACGGCCCGGACCACGGACGCGCCGGCCGTGGTGGCGGCGAGCATGGGCAGGGCGCCCGCCACCACCGCGCTCGACAGCAGCCCGAACGCCGGGCCCTCGGGTAGGAACGGCACGGCGGCGGAGTCGGCCGCCATCACCGGCCAGGCGCACACGACGTACAGCGGCAGGGCGGCCAGGGCGGACGCCCCCGCCGAGGGCGCGCCGAGTGCCCGCAGGCCGCCCCACGCCAGCAGGCCGGCCACGAGCGGCTGTGCGGCGAGGGCGGCGAGGCCCAGGCCGATGTTCGCATCCACCACGCCGCGCGGCGTGGGCACCAGCCACACCCCGGCCTGGACGACGAGCAGCGCGAGGAGGCCCGCCGCGGCACCGCAGACCGCGGCGGAGGCCAGGAGGCGGGGCTGGGAGGGGTCGCTTCGGTTCGTCATGGACCGATCATCGCGCCGCCGCCGCACCGCCGCCTGAGTGCGCGTACTCATCTCCGCGCGGGCGGGCGGTCGTCTTCGCCTCCGCCGGGCGTCCTCGCCTCCGCGCGGGCTCCCGTGCGCAGGCGCCGGCCGTCACCACCCCGGCGGGGCCGGGGTGGGCTCGTGGGTGGTGTACAGGCGGGCGGAGTAGATCCCGATGGCCGCCATGGGCAGCCAGGCGGCCGCGACGATCGCCGCGTTCTCGCCCCAGTCGCCGAGCATCAGTGCCAGGGGGGCGAAGAGGCCCGCGAAGAAGAGCCCGACGGCGAGGCCGAGTGTGGCCCGCATGCCCCGCGTCGGTTCCGGCTCGGCGCGGCGGCGCAGCCGCCAGACGCAGACGGCCGCGCCGAGAAGGCTCGGGGGCAGCACGATGAGCGCGCCGATGAGCATCCGCGCGCCCTCGTCGTACGGGGCGTCGTGCGTGGCCTGGGAGTCGCCGCCGGCCGCGATCTCGGTCAGCCGGCCCCGCCAGACCGTGCCCTCGACCCGGTCGCCCTCGTCGAGGCGGGTGAAGACCGGGCCGTCGGAGGGGTAGGAGGTCTCCCACGTGTCGCCGTCCGCGCTGGTCAGCAGCGCGCGGTTGGACTCGCCCCGCTTCATGAACGGCCGCTCGATCCCCGACACGGTGTACTCCTCCGTCCACCGGCACTCGGCGGGCGCGGCGGGCTTCTCCGGGCAGGGCTCCGCGGCCGCGTAGGCGCGCAGGTCCCGGTCCCCGCCGGGCACCCGCGCGGTCACGGCGGTGAGCATGCCGGCCGCGGCGGCGGTGCAGAGCAGCAGGAGGAGGACCGTGCCTGCGGTGCTCCGCAGAGTCCCTGCGAGGGAGAGGCCGTTCATGGCCGTATTGTTCCATTTTTTGCAGCTTGTACGTTGTGAGTGGCCGCCACGCACCGCGGCCGACCGCCGGACCCACCGGGGGCCCACCGCCGGAGGCCGCCCCGGCGCCGCCCCGGTGCCGCCCCGAAGAAAGAGCACGCGCATGGACATCACCGTGGACGACCTCTCCGGCCCGGAGATCGCCGCGTTCCTCGACGAGCACCTCCGCGACATGCGCTCGATCACGCCCCCGGAGAGCAAGCACGCCCTCGGTCTCGACGGCCTCCGCGCGCCCGACGTGACGTTCTGGACGGTGCGGGACGGCGGCGCGGTCGTCGGGTGCGGCGCGCTCAAGCGGCTGGACGCCGACCACGCCGAGCTGAAGTCCATGCGCGTCGGCGCGGCGCGCAAGCGGAGCGGTATCGCGTCCCGGCTGCTGGAGCACATCATCGCCGAGGCGGTCCGCGGCGGGTTCTCCCGGCTCAGCCTGGAGACCGGGTCGGACGCGTTCTTCCTGCCCGCCCGGAGCCTCTACGCGAAGTTCGGGTTCACCCCCTGCGCCCCCTTCGCCGACTACCGGCCGGACCCCCACAGCGTCTACCTGACCCTCCGCCTCCCGACCGCCGCCACCTGACCCGCCGCCCCCTGACCGGCCGCCGGCGCGGCGCCGGGCCGCCGCCTCACCGTCCGCGCAGGTGCCGGGCGAGGAACCGGTCGGCGGCGTCGAACGTGGCGACCAGGTTCTCCGGGTTCACGAAGTCGTGGCCCTCGTCGGGGAAGACGATGTACTCGACCTCCACGCCCCGGGCGCGCACCGCCTCCACGATGTGGTCGGACTCCGACTGCGGGACGCGGGCGTCGTTGGCCCCCTGCACCACCAGCAGCGGGGCGATGATGTCGTCGACCCGGCTGATGGGCGAGCGGGCCAGCATGTCGGCCTCCTGCTCGGGGACGTCGGGGTCGCCGGCGTAGCGGTGCCAGGTGTTGATCAGGCTCGCCCGGGCGAACGCGGGCTGGCCGCGCACGTAGCTCACCAGGTTGGAGATCCCCACGACGTCGATGACCGCCGCGAAGCGGTCCGGCGTGAAGGCGGCCCCCACCAGCGCGGCGTAGCCGCCGTAGGACCCGCCGAAGACCGCGACCCGGTCGGGGTCGGCGTAGCCCTGCGCCACCGCCCAGTCGACGGCGTCGATCAGGTCGTCGTGCATCCGGCCCGCCAGCTCGCCGACGGCGGCCCGCATGTGGGCCTTGCCGAACCCGGTCGACCCCCGGAAGTTGACCTGGAGCACCGCGTACCCGCGGTTGGCCAGGAGCTGCACGGCGCCGTTGAACCCCCAGTTGTCGCGCGTCCACGGGCCGCCGTGGACCATGAGCACCAGCGGGAGCCCGGCCGGCTCGACGCCCACCGGGAGCGTGAGGTACGACGGCAGCCGCAGCCCGTCGCGGGCGGTGATCGTGACGGGGCGCATCGGGGCCAGCGCGGCCGGGTCCAGGTGCGGGAAGGGGCGGAACAGCAGCCGGCTCTCGCCCGTGGCGTGGTCGTACAGCCAGGTCGCCCCCGGGTCGCGGTCGTGGTCGAACGCCACCACCCACCGGCGGCGCTCCGCGTCGCAGGAGACGGTGCTCAGGTCGCCGTCGGAGAGCACGCGCACGTTCTTCCAGACCGCGGCGAAGTGCGGGTCCAGGGCGTGGATCACCTGGCGCTCGCCCATGTAGCGCACGCCCATCAGCTCGCCCCGCCGGTCCCGGATCAGCGGCGAGGGCATGACGGGGAAGACCTGCGCCCGGGCGTCGAGGTCGTACTCGGGGTGGTCGTCGACCTCGGTCTCCTCGCCGGTGGCCAGGTCGATCCGCGCCAGGCGGGTGCGGTCGGTGCCCCGGTTGGAGCCGATCCACAGGCCGGTGCCGTCCGGGGTGACCTCCGCCGGGAAGACGCCCATCGGGTAGTCCTCGCCCGGCCACACGCCGATGGGGCGCGTCGTCCCCGTCTCCCGGTCGAGACGGGAGATCTCCAGGTCCCCGTCGGGGGTGGTGGCGGAGAGGAACATGTCGTCGCCGCGGCCCCGGAACCACCCCTGGCCGATGCCGGGGCTCTCGGCCAGCAGCGTCAGCTCACCGGTGGCCACGTCGAGTTCGTGGGTGTCGAACGCCGCCGCGTCGCGGGCGTTCAGCATCAGGGTGACCTTGCCCGGCCGGCCGGGGGCCGACTCGAAGGTCAGGACCCGGGCGCCCGGGAACGGGGTGAGGTCGACCGCCGCGGAGCCCGGGGCGTCCAGGTCGACCCGGTAGAGGTGCCAGTTCTCGTCGCCGCCGTCGTCCTGGGTGTAGAGCAGCCAGCGCGGGTCGTCGGTCCACTCGTAGGCGATGACGCTGCGGGCCTCGTCGGCGGTCACACAGCGGGGTTCGGCGCCGGGGGCCAGGTCCTGGATCCAGACGTTGAGCCGGTTCCGCCACGGCGCGAGGTAGGCGATCCGGGTGCCGTCCGGCGAGATCGCCGCGTTGGCGCGCTCCGGGGGGCCGAACAGGTCCTCGACCGTCATCCTGGCGGGCAGGGGCATAGCCGTTCCTCTCATCCGAGGGCGGGTCGCAGGTGTCGACCAGCGGATACGTCCCCCAGTCTTCTCCCGGCCCCGGAACGCGACCAGTGATGCCGCGTCACCGCCTCCCGTCGAGAAATGTCATGGTCGGCCCGCCGCCGGCCCCGTCGCGGCCCGGAGCCGGAGGCCGGCCCCGGGCCGCGACGGCCCCCGTCAGGTGGTGTGCGCCCCGCCCGGGCCCCCGGACGGTCCGGGCCCCCGGCCGTCCAGGGTGATGGCGCCGGACGGGCAGGTGCCCGCGGCCTCCCGGACCGCGGCGTGCCGCTCCGGGGGCGGCGCGGCGTCGAGCAGGAGCACCCGGCCGTCGTCGGGGTCCTGGTCGAACGTCTCGGGCGAGCGCAGCGCGCACATCCCGGCGCCGATGCAGCGTTCCCGGTCGACCCTCGGCCGCATGCCGCCTACCCCTCGTCCCAGGTCACGGGCAGCGCGGACACGCCGTAGATCGTGGCGTCGGTCCGCAGGGGGACCTCCTCGGGCGGGACCGCCAGGCGCAGACCCGGGAACCGGGAGAACAGCGCCGGGAAGGCCACCCGCATCTCGACGCGGGCCAGCTGCTGGCCGAGGCACCCGTGGACGCCGTGCCCGAAGGCCAGGTGCCCGGCGGTGGACCGGTGCGGGTCGAAGGTGTCGGGGTCGTCGAACCGCAGCGGGTCGCGGTTGGCGGTCTGGAGGGAGACGACGACGCTGTCGCCCGCCCGGACCGTCTGCCCGTCGATCTCGACGTCCTCCAGCGCCGTCCGCACGCCGGTGTGGGCGATGCTCAGGTACCGCAGGAGCTCCTCCACGACCGGGCCGGCCAGCTCGGGGTCGGCGCGCAGCTCGGCGAGCCGGTCCGGGTTCCGCAGCAGGGTGAACGTGCCGAGGCCGATCATGTTGGCGGTGGTGTCCAGGCCGGCGCCCAGCAGCACGATGCCGACCGTGGTCAGCTCCGCGTCGGACAGGTCGGTCTCGGTCAGCTCCGACAGCAGGTCGTCGGTCGGCTCGGCGCGCTTGGCCCGCACCAGCTCGGCGAGGTAGGTGTACAGGGCGGTCACCGCCTCGCCGGTGTCATCGGTGAGGGCGCCCCCGGTGAGGACCTCGGCGTGCCGCTGGAACCGGTCGCGGTCGGCGTAGGGCACCCCGAGCAGTTCGCAGATCATCAGTGCGGGGAGGGGCCGGGCGTAGGCGGCGACCAGGTCCACGGGCGGGCCCTGCCGCTCCATGGCGTCCAGGTGCTCGGCGGCGATCCGCTCGACCCGCTCGGTGAGCAGCCGCATCCGCCGGACGGTGAACCGTCCCGTCAGCAGCCGCCGGTAGCGGGTGTGCTCCGGCGGGTCGATGCCGGTCAGGTCGCCCGGTTCCGCCGGGGGCAGCCCGCCGGGCGGCATGCCCTCCGCCGGGACGTGCATGATGTCGTAGCGGGAGCTGAACCGCGGGTCGGCCAGCACCGCCCGCACGGCGGCGTGCCCGGTGGCCAGCCAGCCGACGTGGCCGTCGGGGAAGGCCAGCCGGCGCAGCGGCAGCTCGTCCCGCAGGCGGCCGAGTTCGGCGGGGGGATCGAAGGGGCACCCGGCGGGCCGCTCGGTGGGCAGGCCGGGCAGCGGGTCGGACGCGGTCGGCGGGACGGGGGGCTGGGGGGTCATGGCGGTGTCCTCTCGGTGGTGGGTTCAGGCGGGTGAGCGCGTCGCGAACAGGTGGCGCGCCCACAGGAGGCTCGCGGCGGTGATGAGCACGCACCAGCCGGTGGCCAGTGCGGCGCTGGGGCCGACCGGTTCGGCGGTGAGCAGGCCGCGCAGGGTGTCGATGATCGGGGTGAAGGGCTGGTACTCGGCGAACCAGCGCAGCCACGCCGGCATGGAGTCGGTCGCGACGAAGCCGCTGCCGAGGAACGGCAGCAGGAGCAGCAGCATGGGGGTGTTGCTGGCGGTCTCCACCGTCTTGGCGGCGAGTCCGAGGGCGACGGTCAGCCAGGTCACCGCGAACGTCGCCATCGCCAGCACCGCCGCGAAGGCGGCCCAGGCCGCCGGGCCCGCCGGGCTGCGGAACCCCAGCAGCAGCGCCACGCCGAGCACGATCGCCACGGCCAGCGCGGTCTGCACGAGCGCCCCCAGGACGTGCCCGGCCAGCAGCGCGACACGGGAGACGGCCATGGTGCGCAGGCGCGTGACGATGCCCGTGGTCATGTCGGAGGCCACCCACACCGCCGTGGCCACCGAGACGCTGGCCACGGTCATGAGCAGGATGGCCGGGGTGACGTAGGCCAGGTACTCGCCGCGGCCGCCGCCCGGCCCGGCCAGGCCGGCGCCGGCCGCGCCCGCCGCGAAGGCGGTGCCCAGCAGCGCGGGCCACCACGTGGACCGCTCGATCCGGTCGACCACCCCGTACCGGACCAGCGCCGAGCCCAGCAGGAACAGGCCGGCGATCAGCAGGGGACCGCCCCCGCCCGCGACCAGCGCCGTCGGGACCGCCGCGGCGGCGAGGCCGGCGACGGCCCACCTCGGCAGCCAGGACGCGGGCAGCAGCACCAGCAGGCCGACGACCGCGTAGACGGTGAGGATCTCGCCCCGCCACAGCAGCATGTGCGGCAGGCCGAACCCGAGCAGGGCCAGCAGGCGGCGCAGCAGGACCAGCCGGGGGCGCGGGGCCCGCTCGGCGGCGGAGTCCAGCAGCAGGGCGAACCCGATACCGAACAGCAGGGAGAAGATCGGCAGTCCGATCCAGACGTGCGCACCGCCCAGGGGCGGCGCCTCGACGGAGGTGTCGGCGTTGGCGATCAGCTGGATGTTGGCCAGGAGGATGCCGCACAGCGCGAACCCGCGCAGCACGTCGAGCGCCGCGATCCGCCGCCGTCCCGAGGCGGTCACCGCGCCACCCCCCGGCCCGCCCCCGCGCGGCCGGCGGAGGCGGCGCCCCCACCGGACCACCCGGCCCGGGCCGCCCGCCGCACGTCCGGTCCTGGCGCGCGGCGGCCGAACGGCGCCCGGTGCGGCGGGGAGGAGGGCGTGCGCACCGCCGCGCCGATGACCGGGCGGTCGCTCCCGGCCCCGGGGACGCGGGGGTGTCCGGGACGGTCGGGGCGGTCGGCCGGGCCGGGGCGGGTCGGGCGGGGCACACGGGGCGCCTCACCGGTCGCCTTGGGACGGGGGAGGGACCCGGCGGTCCGCCGGGGTGGGGGAGGGGCGTCGCATCGCATGGGCCCCCATCCTGTGGACCCGGGGTCACCGCGACATCGGCCGATCGGCCGGTTCACCCCGCTGCACCCGTACTTTCGGCCGATTCGGCGCCCGGGGGTGATCGTTAGCCTGTCCGGTATGGGTGCTGCGACGAGGCCGACCGGCCGGGCCGCGATCGCGGGCGACGTCGGGCTCGGCGTGGTCTTCGCCGCGACGCTCGCGTTCCAGGCCGTGGAACTCGCCTCGATCTGGGGCGGCGGCTACTGGCGGTTCGGCCTGGCCGCCGGGGCCGCCGTGTGCGGCATCGCGCTGGCGCGCCGACGGAACCGGGCCGTGGCCGCGTTCTCCGGCCAGGCCGTCGCGCTGGCCGCCGTCGGAACCGCGTGGTCCCTCGGGCTGCCCGCCGAGCCCAGCCCCGCCATGACGCTGGGCCTGGCCGTGCTCGTCGCCTCGGCGGTCCGGACGCTCCCGGCCCGGTCGGCCGGGGCCGTGGGCGCGGCCGGGGCCGCCGTGGGCATCGGCGGTCTCGCCGCCGCGCTCACCTCCCCCTCCTCCGGGGGCGTGGCGGGGATGTACTGCGCGGGCTGGCTCGCCGCCCTCGCGGTCGGCCTCTGGCTGCGGCTGCTCGACGCGCGGCACCGGGCCACCGTCGAGTCGACGCGCCGCGACGTGCGCATGGAACTGGCGCGGGAACTCCACGACGTCGTCGCCCACCACATCGCCGGGATCGTGCTGCTCGCCCAGGCCGCCCCGATCGCCGCCCGCAGGGACCCCGCCACCGCCGACGCCTCCTTCGCCGAGATCGAGGCCGTCGGCACCGAGGCACTGGACGCCACCCGGCGCGTCGTGGGGCTGCTGCGCGGCGGCGACGACGCGGAGCCCTTCACCCCCGGCCCCGAGAGCCTGCGGGACCTGGTCGAGCGCTTCGGCGGGCGCGGCCCGTCGGTGCGCCTGCGGCTGCCCGCCGACGGGGCGGGGTGGGCGCCCGAGGTGACGAGCACGGTCTACCGGGTCGTCCAGGAGTCGCTCACCAACATCGCCCGGCACGCGCCGCACGCCGGGTCGGTGCAGGTGAGCGTCGACCGGGACGGGGACGCCGTCACCGTAGAGGTGGCCGACGACGCCGCGCCGACCCGGTCCGGCGGCCACGCCCGCCGAGGCGGATACGGCCTGGTCGGGATGCGCGAACGGGTCGAGGCGCTCGGCGGCCGACTGCACGCCGGGCCGCGCCCCGGCCCCGGCTGGTCGGTGCGCGCCACCCTGCCCCTCCCGGTGCGGAGCCGCCGATGACCATGACCGCGGACACCCCCCGCGCGGTCCGCGCCACCGTCGGCGCGGGACCGTGCGCGACGGCGGCCCGCGCCGCCGCCCGCCCGGGGCCCCCGCCGATGGCGGCGGTCCGCTTCCCTTCCCGTGCGGAGCCGCGATGACGATCCGGGTCCTGCTGGCCGACGACCAGGCGATCATCCGCGCCAGCCTGCGGATCATCCTGGAGGACCAACCCGGCCTCAGCGTGGTCGCCGAGGCGGCCGACGGCGCCGAGGCCGTCGCCCTGGCCCGGCGGCTGCGTCCGGACGTCTGCCTCGTGGACGTCCGGATGCCCCGACTCGACGGCATCGAGGTGACCCGCACGCTGGCGGGCCCCGGTGTCCGCGACCCGCTGCGGGTGGTCGTCCTCACCTCGTTCGACCTGGACGAGTACGTCTACGGCGCGCTGCGGAGCGGCGCCGCCGGCTTCCTGCTGAAGGACGTGGGGCCGGGGCTGCTCGTGGAGTCGGTGCGCGCCGCGAACGCCGGGGACGCCCTCATCGCGCCATCGGTCACCACGCGGCTGCTCCGCCACTTCGCGGCCGCCGGCGCCCCACCCGCCCGAGAGCCCGCCCGCCCGCTGTCCGACCGCGAGACCGAGGTCGTCCGCGCCATCGCCCGCGGCCGCACCAACCAGGAGATCGCCGCCGAACTGTTCATCTCCCTCAGCACGGTCAAGAGCCACCTCTCCGGCATCCAGGCCAAGCTCGGGCTGCGCAACCGCACCGAGGTCGCCGTCTGGGCCTGGGAGACCCGCCTGATGGACCCCGCTCCCTAGTGAGTGTTCTTGGAGGCTTCCGGATCAGCGAGCGGCCGCGCCCCTACTGTGCCTGCTTCGCAGGCCGGCACAGCGGGGGCCCTGGGCGGCGCTCGCACGC